>NZ_LZZV01000043.1:0-94264 GCF_014170385.1 Delftia sp. UME58 | reverse complement strand
AAGCCCGGATGATGCCGAACTCCAGTTTTGGCGACCATGCTTGCGCAGCCACACCAACACGGTCGAACGGCCCTGGATGCCGTAGCGCTCCTGGGCCTGTTTGTACGTGAGATCGCCTTTTTCCACCTGATCGACCACCGACAGCTTAAAAGCCAGCGTGTAGTCCCGCTGCGTGCGTTTGACCCTTGATTCCATTGACTTGCCTTTTCTGAGAGGAAAAGGTGTCAACCCAGGTCAGGACGGGTCAACCCCAACAAAAAAGGGAGCAGATGCTCCCTTTTTTTGCACTGCCTCATCCCTTGGGCGGTTCCTTGTCGTCTGCCTGCGGCGACGGGGCCTGTGGTGAGGTGCGAAAGGCCGGATCGGTCTCGCGCGACAGCAGCATGTCCACCGAGCGGCCCAGCGGCTCGTCCAGGCCACGGTGCTCACGCACGGTGCCGGGCGGCTCCAGCTCCCACTGGTCCAGCGCCAGGTCCATGTCCAGCGGCGCCTTGAGATTGTGACTGCTGAAACCCACGGCACCCGAGCCGGGCACCGACAGCGCCACGGGCGGAAAGCGCGAGGGCACATCGACATGCGGCAGCTCATTCTCGCCCAGGTCCGTGAGGTCTATGTCCAGCAGCGGTGCCGACTCATCGTGGATGAAGGAAGGCGCCTCGCCCAGGGGCAGGGCACGCACCTGGCCTGCGGGCAGTTGGCCGGCCTGCTCCAGATCGAAGTTCAGGGGCTGCAGTTCGAAGTGCAGCGGTGCGGACAATGAGTCCGGTGCGCTGCTGCCCGCAGGCTTGTCGCCGCCGCCGACGGCACCCGTGGACAGCGGCAGCGTGTCCATGGGGGTGAACTCCAGGCCCGGCTCCTGCGGCGTCAGGGAGGCCGGCTGCTGTGCAGGTTCTATCGGCGGCCGCAGTTCGGCCATCCAGTCCACGCCCGTGGGCGTGGATGCAGGAGCCTGCGCAGGTTCTGCGGCCGGCGTGAAGGCCGCTGCAGTGGCCGCCACCATGCGCGGCGTGGTGCGCTCGCGCGGGCCGGGCTCGCCGCGCGTCCCGGCAGGAGAGGTGCGCGCAATGGACAGCAGCAGCAGCAGGTCGTCGAAGGCGGCCAGATCGAAGGGGGCAGGCGCATCGGGGTCGGGTGCACCGTCCTGCTTGAACAGGTAGTGCGCCAGACAGACTTCGACTTCGTCCACGGGCCACAGGGCCTCGATGCGTGCCAGTTGCTCGGGATAGCCCTGCAGCAGGCTGCTGCCCTTGTCGGTGAAGCCCGGCATGGCCGGCACACGGGCGTTGAAATGCTTGGCAAAACGCGCGCGCAGCTGGTCGAAATCGTCGCGGCGGCTCAACGTGTAGTACAGGTGCAGCAGCTCCAGATAGGCCAGCGGCGAGGAATCCTCATGCGTGTCGATATGCGAGCGCAGCAGTTCGATGGCCTGCTGGTGCTCGCCCACCGAGATGAAGAATTCCGCCTGTTGCTGCACGTCGAACAGTTCGCCGGGCTGCACCATGCGCCTGGCCTTGATGGCCTCGGGCGCAGACATGGACGCAAGTGCCGGGGCCTGCGGCGCAGGCTCGGTTCCCAGCTCGGCATGCACGGACACAGGCACGGGAACGGTGGCCGGGCCGAAGTCGCCGGGGTCCACATCCTCATGCAGCTCGTAGGTCACGCCGGGGCGCATCTGGGCGCCGCGCTGCACATAGGGCGAAGCCAGGGTATCCGGTCCCCGGCGGTCGTCCTGCTGCGGTGCCGCAGGCCGGTGATCACGCAGACTGGGGGCCATGGGCCGCGTGGGTCTATGGGGATCCAGGGAATGCGGCAGGGTGTTGATCTCGTCATCGCGCGAATGCGGCGGGGTCGACGGCACGGGGTCCTGCGACGAACGCTCCACCGATTCCCGCCAGGCGTTCTGCTCGCGCGAGAACAGCGAAGCGCCCGAGCGCATGCGCCAGGCCATCCAGCCGATCACGGCCACGGCGGCAATCAGGGCCAGCAACAGCGCATTGAACAGCCAGGATGAGCCGCCGGATTCCTGGCGCATTGCGTCCAGTTCGGCCCGCAACTGGGCCAGTTGCCCGCGGTCCACGCCGTCCCGCTTTTTGAAGGCCGCCATCTCGGCCTCCAGCGCCTGCACGCGCTTGTTGGCCTCGGCCAGTTGCTCGCTGTTGGCATCGGGAATGAAGGGCGCAGGCGCTGCGCCGCCTTCGGCAGCACCCGTTGCAGCGGCTGCGCCAGGGGCACCCGGCGTGCCGCCCGTTCCCAGCCACTCCTCCACCGGCTCCATGCGCAGCCGCGGCTCGATGCGCAGGCCCGCCTGCAATTGCCCGGCCTGGGCCTGGGCGGTCACGCCCACGGGAGGCTTGGACTTTTCGGCCACGGCCTTGGGTTTCGGCTTGGGCTTTGGTTTGGGCTGGAGCTGCGCCTCCTTGGGAGCGGGCGCCGTGGCTGGCCGGACATCCGACCGCGCACTGCGGCCAGTGGCCGCGCGGGAGGGCGTCGAAGAAGATTCAGAAGCGGTGCCTGCAACACCAGCGGCGCCCACGGCCGGCAGCGCAGGCTGCGCCGCTGCCAGTTCACGCACGTTGATCGGCTGGTTGCCTGCGGCGCCCACCGAATCCGGCAGTTGCGCCAGCAGCGTGTAGCTGCGGCTGATGCCACCTTCGCAGCCCGCCCACAGCTTGAGCGTCACGACGGGCTCGTCCACCGTATAGCTGGACTGCACCCGCACAGCCTTGCCCGACGAGGTCGGGCTGACGCGCACGCGCGAGGATTCGATGGGCCTGTCACCGGCCAGCAGCTCGGCGCGCACGCAGGAGCTGCCGGCATCGTTGCCGCTGTCGGGCTGCAGGCCCACCACCAGGTCGAACGGAGCGCCCAGCACCACGTTGCCCCGGGGACTGCCCAACGACAATGCGGACGCGTTCCAGGCCATGGAGGACAGGGCGACGCCGAGAATGGTGCTACAAATTCTCACATCAGCCTTTCTTTGAACGCTTGCATTTTTGCATAGACACCTGTAGGACACCTCCTCTATGTATATGATCCAAAACAACATTTCTACTATCAGGAACATCGGATTGATAGGCGCAGGCATCATGGGACAAGGCATTGCCCAGCTGGCCGCCCAGGCAGGCGTCAGCGTGCTGCTGCAGGACGCGCGCCCGGGCGCTGCCGCGCAAGCGCAGCAACAGCTGCTTGCGCTTTGGGACATGCTTGAGAAGAAACAAAAAATAACAAGTGAGCAGGCCGCAGATTGCAGGGCCCGACTGACGGTGGCGGATGGCCTTGATGCCTTCAAGAACTGCGATCTGGTGATCGAGGCCATTGTCGAGCGCATGGACGCCAAGCAGGCGCTGCTGCGCGAGCTGGAAACCATCGTCCCGCACGGCACCATCATCGCCAGCAACACCTCGGCCCTGTCCATCACCACGCTAGCGACGGCGCTGCGCCATCCGCAGCGCTTTGCCGGCTTTCACTTCTTCAACCCGGCGCCGCTGATGAAGGTGGTGGAGATCGTGCGCGGCCTGGCCACGGACGAAGCCACCTGCGCCACGCTGGCGCAGTTTGCACGCAGCTTCGGCCACACGCCGGTGCGGGCGCAGGACACGCCGGGCTTTCTGGTCAACCACCTGGGCCGCGGCTACGTGACCGAGGCGCTGCGTATCGTGCAGGAAGGCATTGCGGACTTCGCCACCATCGACCGCATCCTGCGTGACCAGGTGGGATTCAAGCTCGGCCCGTTCGAGCTGATGGATCTCACCGGCCTGGATGTCACCCATGCCGTGATGGAGCACATCTACCACCAGTACTACCAGGAACCGCGCTACCGCCCCAGCCCCATTGCCGCGCAGCGCGTGGCGGCCGGCCTGCTGGGCCGCAAGACCGGCCAGGGCTTTTACCGCTATGCCGAAGGCCGCGCCGAGCAGCCTGCCGAGCCTGCCGTGCCGCAGGTGCAGACGCTGCCACCAGTCTGGGTGTCCGCACGCGCGGCCCGGCGCAACGAGATCTACCAGTTGCTCAAGAGCCTGGGCGCACGCATTGAAACCGCGCAGGCACCGACCGAGCAGGCCTTGATCCTGGTGGCGCCGCTGGGCCTGGACGTGACCACGGTGGCTGCCGTGGAGCGGCTGGACTGCACGCGCACCATGGGCATCGACATGCTGATCGCCGACACCGACACGCGCCGCCGCGTGCTGGCCACCACGCCGGCCACGCGCACCGACATGCGCGATGCGGCCCATGCGCTTTTTGCGAGCGACGGCAAGGCCGTCAGCGTGATCCGCGACAGCGGCGGCTTCGTCACGCAGCGCGTGGTGGGCTCCATCGTCAACATCGCCAGCGACATCTGCCAGCAGGGCATCGGCAGCCCGGCCGACCTGGAAAAGGCCGTGACCCTGGGCCTGGGCTATCCCGTGGGCCCGCTGGCCATGGGCGACCGCTGGGGCCCCACCAACATGCTGGAGGTCCTGTTCAACCTGCAGACCGTCTACGGCGACCCGCGCTATCGCCCCAGCCCCTGGCTGCGCCGCCGTGGCGCGCTGGGGCTGAGCCTCACGCACGAGGAGCCATAAGCCCTGCAAAGCCGGCGACCCGACGCACGACGGGTCGCCTTTTTTTCGCCGCCCTGCCCCGTTTTCGGCAGGCCCAGACACCGAAGTGACAGGCCCGCTGGCGGCATGCTGCGCCGCGGCGGTCCCACACGCGACAATGTGACCGTCATCAGTCACGCAAAAGACAGGCCATGGACGACCCGATTCTTACCATCGAAGAACGTGAAGCGATCAATTCCGGTCGCTGGTTTTCATCACTTTCTCCATCGCTTCGGCACGACATTCTTCGATGCGCTTACGTCAAACGGTTCAAAGATGGCACGCTCATCTGCGCACGCGGAGAACCGCCCGAGGAATGGATCGCCTGCGCCCGGGGTGCGGTGCGCGTGAGTTCGACCTCGATCACGGGCAAGCAGATCACGCTGGACTACGTGGAGCCGGGCATCTGGTTCGGCGACGTGGCCATCCTGGACGGGGACAAGCGCACGCACGATGCCTATGCGCACGGCGAGACCACGCTGCTGTGCGTGTCCAAGACCGACTTCAAGAAAATCCTGTCCATGCATGTGGAGTTCTCGGAAGCCATGCTGCGCCTGCATGCACGGCGCATCCGCCAGCTCTACGGCCTGGTCGAGGACCTCAACACCCTGCCGCTGCGCGCGCGCCTGGCCAAGCAGCTGCTGCACCTGGTGCGCAGCTACGGCGTGACCAGCCTGTCGGATGGCAGCGAGATCCGCATCGGCCTGCACCTGGCGCAGGAGGAACTGGCCCAGTTGCTGGGCGCCTCGCGCCAGCGCGTGAACCAGGAACTCAAGGCCATGGAGCGCGAGAACGCCATCCGCATCGAGCCCGGCGGCCTGGTGGTCTGCGACCGCGACACGCTGCTGCGCATCGCCGCGCCCGACGCCTGAACCTGCGCGGCCCCCACCGCGCCGCGTACACACAACCCTTTCCTTCACCGACCGGACGCTCGCGCCGGCCGGTGCCTTGCCGCGCCCGTGCCGCGCGGCTGCTCCCCTTTCTAGAACCGGTTTCCGAACCGATCACAGGACTGACTGCCCCATGAGCACTTTCGACCATTTCGTAGGCACGCGCCCCGTCTCCGACCAGCACGCATTCGACGTGCCCGCGCTCACCGCCTGGATGCAGGGCCATGTGCAGGGCTTTGCCGGCCCGCTGCAGGTGGAGATGTTCAAGGGCGGCCAGTCCAACCCCACCTACAAGCTGATCACCCCGGGCCGCAGCTACGTGATGCGCTCCAAGCCCGGCCCCGTGGCCAAGCTGCTGCCCTCGGCCCATGCCATCGAGCGCGAGTTCCGCGTGATGAAGGGCCTGGCCGGCACCGACGTGCCCGTGCCCCACATGTATGCGCTGTGCGAGGACGAGTCCATCATCGGCCGCGCCTTCTACATCATGGAGTGCATGGAAGGCCGCGTGCTCTGGGACCAGTCCCTGCCCGGCATGGAGCCGGCACAGCGCGCAGCCATCTACGACGAGATGAACCGCGTGATCTCGGCCCTGCACACCGTGGACTTCGCGGCCCAGGGCCTGGCCGACTACGGCAAGAGCGGCAACTACTTCGAGCGCCAGATCGGCCGCTGGAGCAAGCAGTACGTGGCCTCGGTCACCCAGCCCATCCCCGAGATGGACAAGCTCATGCAGTGGCTGCCCGCCCACATGCCGGCCAGCGCGCTGGATGCCTCGCGCGTGTCCATCGTGCACGGCGACTTCCGCCTGGACAACCTCATGTTCCACCCCACCGAGCCGCGCGTCATCGCCGTGCTGGACTGGGAGCTGTCCACCCTGGGCCACCCGCTGGCCGACTTCAGCTACCACTGCATGAGCTGGCACATCCCGGCCACGCTGGGCCGGGGCATCGCAGGCAAGGACCTGGCGGCCCTGGGCATTCCGGGCGAAGAGGAATACATCCGCCGCTACTGCGAGCGCACGGGCCTCAAGGACGTGGACACGCTGCGCGCCGACTGGAACTTCTACATGGCCTACAACATGTTCCGCATCGCGGCCATCCTGCAAGGCATCGCCAAGCGCGTGGAGGCCGGCACGGCCTCCAGCGCCCAGGCCAAGGCCTCGGGCGACACCGCCCGGCCCATGGCCGAGCTGGCCTGGTCCTTTGCCCAGCGCAGCTGAGCCATCCAGACCTGCCCCATCACTCACCGATCACCCCGTTTCCACCACAAGCGACAAGCCAAGAGAAGGAGCGCATCCATGGACTTTGAATATTCGCCCAAGACCAAGGACCTGCAGGAACGCCTGCTGAAGTTCATGGACGAGCACATCTATCCCGGCGAAAAGGACTATGCCGCCGAGATGGAGGCCAACACCGCCGCAGGCAAGCGCTGGACGCCGCTGCAGACCATCGAGAAGCTCAAGCTCAAGGCCCGGGAGCAAGGCCTGTGGAACCTGTTCCTGCCCGTGGACAGCGCCGAGGCCGCAGGCTACAAGGGCGGCGGCCTGACCAACCAGGAATACGCGCCGCTGGCCGAGATCATGGGCCGCGTGCCATGGTCCAGCGAAGTGTTCAACTGCTCGGCGCCCGACACCGGCAACATGGAGACCATTGCACGCTACGGCAGCACCGAACTCAAGGAGCGCTGGCTCAAGCCGCTGCTGGAGGGCAAGATCCGCTCGGCCTTCGCCATGACGGAACCCGAGGTTGCCTCCTCCGACGCCACCAACATCTGCACCCGCATCGAGCGCCAGGGCGACGAGTACGTGATCAACGGCCACAAGTGGTGGATCTCGGGTGCCGGCGATCCGCGCTGCCAGGTCTTCATCACCATGGGCAAGACCGACCCCGATGCGCCCAAGCACTCGCAGCAAAGCATGATCATCGTGCCCGGCGACGCGCCCGGCATCCGCATCGTGCGACCGCTCAACGTCATGGGCTATGACGATGCGCCGCACGGCCACATGGAGATGTACTTCGAGAACGTGCGCGTGCCCGTGGGCAACATCCTGCTGGGCGAGGGCCGTGGCTTCGAGATCGCCCAGGGCCGCCTTGGCCCCGGCCGCATCCACCACTGCATGCGCCTGATCGGCCTGGCCGAGCGCGCGCTGGAGCTGATGTGCAAGCGCGCCAGCTCGCGCATCGCCTTCGGCAAGAGCGTGGCCCAGCAGACCGTGACGCAGGAACGCATCGCCGAGGCGCGCTGCCGCATCGACATGGCGCGCCTGCTCACGCTCAAGGCCGCCTGGCTGATGGACATTGCCGGCAACAAGGTGGCACGCAGCGAGATCGCCATGATCAAGGTCGTGGCCCCCAGCATGGCCTGCCAGGTCATCGACTGGGCCATGCAGGTGCACGGCGGCGGCGGCATGAGCGACGACTTCCCGCTGGCCAGCGCCTACGCCCACGCGCGCACGCTGCGCTTTGCCGACGGCCCGGACGAAGTGCACCGCAACGCCATCGCCAAGTGGGAGCTGGGCAAGTACGGCGCCTACGGCAAGGATGCCGGCGTGCCCATCACGCGCGGCAGCTGAGCAGGCTTCAAGCCTGAGGCCTCAGGCCGCACACCCGGCAGGACCGGGTGGCGGCCCTGGCCCTCCCCTCTCAGCCAGGTGGCAATGCCCCCTGGCTTTTTTGTGCCTGCCTTTCCGGCATTTCAGTGCCCAGGGCAGGCGGCTCCCAGCCACCGCCCAGCGCCCGGTACAGCGCCACGCGCGCCTGCAGCTGCAGCAGGCGCTGCAGCACGGCATCGTCCTGCGCCGCGTACAGCGTGGTCTGGGCCTGCAGCAGGGACAGCAGGCTTTCCGCCCCGGCCTTGTAGCGCAGCTCGGCCAGCGACACGGCCTGGCGGGCCTGGGCCAGCACCTCGGCCTGGGCCTCGGCCTGGGCCTTCAGGCCGTGGACGGCGTTGAGCGCCAGGTCCACATCGCCATAGGCCGCGACGATGGACTTGTAATAGCCGGCCAGCAGCTCCTCGCGCCGTGCCTGGGCGCCATCGCGCTCTGCCGCCAGACGGCCGCCGTCGAAGATGGGGCCGGCCAGTCCGGCCAGCAGCGAATAGACCGGCTCGCGCAGCCAGTCGCTGGCGCGGCCCGCGCTGGTGCCCGCGCTGCCCGTGAGGGTCAGCCGGGGCCATAGTGCAGCGCGCGCAGCCTGCAGGTTGGCGCTGGCGGCGGCCAGCTGCGCTTCGGCATTGGCAACGTCCGGGCGGCGCTGCAGCAGTTGCGTGGGCAGGCCTGCGCCGATCTCGGGCAGTTGCAGGGCCTGCAGCGAGTCCGTGGCCAGCGCAGGGCGCCGGGCCTGGCCCAGCAGCACGGCCAGCGCGGCATCGGCATCCTCGCCCTGGCGGCGCAGCGTGGCCAGGGCCTGGCGCTGGCTGGCCACCAGGCCCCGCTGCTGGGCCAGCTCCAGCTGGGTGGCGGCACCGGCGCGTGCACGCGAGTCCACCAGGCCCAGCAGCCGCTCGGCATTGGCCACGTTGCGCGCCGCAATGGCCTGGCGCTCGCGCAGCGCCACGGCCTGCAGCCAGCCATGGGCCACCTGGGCGGTGACCGTCAGGCGCACCGTGTCCTGGTCGAATCGGCTGGCCTGCCAGGCCGCCGCCGCCGCATCGCGCGTGGCGCGGTTGCGGCCCCAGAAGTCCACCTCGTACGAGGCCGTCAGCGCGGCGCCGTAGACGCTGGCCCGCCCGCCCGACACCTGTGCATGGTTCATGCGCTGGGCGCGCAGCTCGCCATTGAGCGAGGGCAGCAGCGCCGCGCCCGCCTGGCGCGTGGCCGCCTCGGCCTGGCGCACGCGGGCCATGGCGGCGGCCATGTCCAGGCTCTGGTCCTGGGCGGCCTGCACCATGCCGCCCAGCTCCGCACTGCCAAAGGCCTGCCACCACTGCGGCGAGACGAAGGCAGGGACGGCTTCGCCCTGCTGCTTCCAGGAAGCGGCCAGCGCAGGCGCCTCCCTGTCCGGCACCGTCTGCTGCGCGGCGCATCCGCCCAGGGCCGCCAGGGCCAGGGCGATGCAGCCCAGGCGGGCATGGCGCACAGGCTCCCGACGCATTGGCGCCCAGCACATTGTCTTGTTGCTCATGTCTTTCATCTCACTCTCCCGCCAGCGCACGCACAGGGTCCAGCCGCGCCGCCGTCTTCGCCGGCATGTAGCCGAACACCAGTCCCGTCACCACGGCGCAGGCAAAGGCGCCCAGCATGGCGCGCACCGAGAACACCACGGGCACGCCCGCCACGATGAGCACCACGCCCACGGCCAGTCCGGCCAGCAGGCCCACCGTGCCACCCACGAAGGTGACCAGGCTGGCCTCGGTCAGGAACTGGCGCAGGATGTCGCGCTGGCGCGCGCCCGTGGCCATGCGGATGCCGATCTCGCGCGTGCGCTCGCGCACCGTCATCAGCATCACGTTCATCACGCCGATGCCGCCCACCACCAGGGAAACGGCAGCAATCAGGCCCAGCATCACGGCCATGCTCTGGCGCGTGGCCGCCTCGGCCTGTATGCGCGCTGCCGCATTGCCGATGCCGAAGTCCTCGCGCCCGCCGTGGCGCGCCAGCAGCAGCTTGCGCATGGCCTCCTCCGCCTCGTGCACCACGTCGGAGGACATGGCCTCGATCACCACATAGTCGGGCTGGGTCTGCGACTGGTAGACGCGCGCACGGCCCGAGCGGTAGGGAATGAAGACCATGTCGTCATAGTTCTGCGCCCCAGAGTCCGCGCCGCGCTCGCTCATCACGCCGATCACCTCGAAGGCCGAGGTGCCGATGATCAGCTGGCGGCCCAACGGGTTGGGCGTGTCGGGGAAGAAGTGCTGGTGCGCCTTGTGGCCCAGGACCACCAGGGGTGCCAGGTCGCGGTCCTCGGCCTCGGTGTAGTAGCGGCCCTGGGCCACCTTCCAGTGGTGGACCAGGGGCATCTCCTCGCTGGCGGCGAAGACGTAGATCTGCTTGTCGGCCTTGCCGTAGCGCACGGTGATGGGGTCGCCGATCACGGGCATGACGCGCCGTATCTCGGGCAGCTCGCGCACGGCGGCCAGGTCTTCCTCGGTCATCTGGCCGGCCGGCCCGCCTGTGGCCGGCGGCTTGCTGCCCATGTAAAGGATGGCCGTGCCCATGGTCCCCATCTGCTCGACCACCTTGCGCCGCGCGCCCTCGCCGATGGCCAGCATCACGATGACCGAGGCCACGCCGATGACGATGCCCAGCAAGGTCAGGCTGGTGCGCACGCGGTTCATGCGCATGCCGCGCCAGGCGCTGCGCGCGGCCTCGAACAGTTCCGCCAGCCAGGGCGCGCCGGCGCTGCCGCGCTGCGGCGTGAGCGGCAGGGCGGCAGCGCCCGCATTCACCCCATTTGCGGCATCGTCGCGCTGGCTGTCGCTGGTGATGCGGCCGTCGCTGATCTCGATCACGCGGCGCGCCTGGGCGGCCACGGTGCGGTCGTGGGTGATGAGGATGATGGTGTGGCCCGCATCGGCCAGCTCGCGCAGCAGGGCCATGACCTCGGCGCCGCTGTGCGAGTCCAGCGCGCCCGTGGGCTCGTCGGCCAGGATGATCTGGCCGCCGTTCATCAGCGCGCGCGCAATCGACACGCGCTGCTGCTGCCCGCCCGACAGCTGGTTGGGCCGGTTGCCCAGGCGCGAGCCCAGGCCCAGGCGCTCGAGCAGCGCACGGGCGCGCCGCACGCGCTCTTCCTTGGGCAGGCCCGCGTAGATGGCGGGCATTTCCACGTTCTCGCTGGCGCTTTCGCTCGCTATCAGGTGGTAGCCCTGGAAGACGAAGCCGAAGGCCTCGCGCCGCAGCCAGGCCAGCGCGTCCGAGTCCAGCGTGGCCACGTCCTGGCCCTGGAAGTGGTAGCTGCCCTCGCTGGGCCGGTCCAGGCAGCCCAGGATGTTCATCAGCGTGGACTTGCCCGAACCCGAGCTGCCCACCACGGCCACGAACTCGCCCGCGCGTATCTCCAGGTCGATGCCGTGCAGCACGGTGACGGCGGGCTGGCCGCTGTCGCCGCCGCCGTAGTGCTTGGTGATGCCGCGCAGCTCTATCAGCGGTGCGGTCAGCGGCGCGCCGGCCTGCATGCCCTGCGCCATCACCATTGCAGCCACCGCGGGCCACGGTCCAGCGGCGTCTCGCCGACGATGACCCGCTCGCCTTCCTGCAGGCCCTCCAGCACCTCGGCCTGGTGGCGGCTGCGCACGCCCAGGCGCACGGTGCGTTCCTCGGGCTGGCCCCTGGCGTCCAGCACGCGCGCTGTCTGCGCGCTGCCGCCCTTGTCAGCCACGGCCATCAGCGGCACGGTCAGCGCCTGCGCGGCCTGGCCGGTGACGAAGACCACCTGGGCCGTCATCTGGGGCATCAGCTCGGCGTCTTCGTTGTCCACGTCGAACAGCACGGTATAGGCCACGGCCTTGGTGGCGGGCGCAGGCGCCTGGCCCGCATTGCCGCCGGCCGGCGCCTGGCTGGCCGATGGCGAAGGCAGCACCTGGCGCACCTTGCTGGACCAGCGCCGGGGCTTGGCCTGGTCGGCGCCGCCCAGCGTGGTGAAGTACACCGGCATGTCGTCGCGCACGCGGCGCACGTCGGCCTCGGACACTTCGGTCCACACCGTCATGGCCGACAGGTCGGCAATGCGCAGGATGTTGGGCGTCTGGTAGGTGGCGTTCAGCGTCTGGCCCTCGCGCGCCTCCACCGAGACCACGGTGCCGGCCATGGGCGCGTAGATGCGCGTATAGCCCAGGCGCGCCTCGTCGGCCTTGAGCGTGGCCTGGGTCTGGTCGATCTGGGCCCTCAGGTGCTCCATGCGGGCGCCGGCTGCGGCCAGGTTGGCTTCTGCCGTCTGCAGGTCTTCCTCGCGCGTGGCGCCATCGCGGGCCAGTTGGCGCTGGCGCGCGAGCTGCTGCTCGGCCAGCTTGCGCAGCGCCTGCTGCTCGGCCAGCTGGGCGCGCAGGCCGGCCAGCGAAGCGCGCCCCGCATCCACCGTGGCGCGCTGCACGCTGGGGTCGATCTCCACCAGCAGCGCGCCCTTCTCCACCTGGGCGCCGGGCTCCACGCGCAGCCGGGTGACCTGGCCCGACACCTGGGCGCCCACGTCCACATAGCGGCGCGGCTGCAGCGTGCCGATGGCCGTGACGGTGGACTCGATATCGGTGCGCACCACGTTTTCGGTCTGGTAGGCCACGGCCGGGCGGCTGCCCCACCAGGCGGCCGCGCCACCAGCCACCGCCACCAGGACCGCCGCGACGGCAATGGTTCTCCAGCGTTGCTGCGTGCGCGTCATGCTTGCCTCCCGATCACACACACCCCGAACTGGAACGAAAGCAGGAAACTCATCTGAAAAACCCCGTAGTACCGAAACTGAAAACAATCCACGCCAAATCCGCCACGGCAAGCACGCCGGCCGACCAGGCCAGCCGCGCCGCCCAGCGTGCATGGACGCTGATCAGGGCCACGGCCATCAGCGCGCCGGCGGACACGAAGCCCAGCCAGGCCACCGTGCCCACCGTGCCGCCCCAGCCCGAGAGGACGGGCACAAGGGCCAGCGCCAGCAGCGCCGTGCCCAGGCCGCGCAACTGCGGGCCGCGGCGGGCCGGCAGCTCGCGCGCGCCGGTCAATTGTTCGTAGTGGCGGTCCATGGCAAAGGCCAGGGCCGCCATGCCTGCAAAGGCCAGGGCCAGTGCGGCCAGGGATGCGTGCAACGTGCTCATGCCTGCACCTCCGAGCGGCCGGCCACGGCGGCCTGCCCCTTGGCCGTCCTTGCCTTGGCGGCGGCACCCGCGCCGCGCCGCGCCAGCCAGCGCCACGCCCAGGCGGCCGCCAGCCCCGTGGCCAGGCAGAACAGCTCCACGCCGGCGCTTTCCCAGTCGCCCTCCAGCATGTGGGCGGACAGCGGTTCGCCCACGGTGATCCAGTTGAGCAGCGGCAGCAGCAGGCACATCAGTGCCAGCAGGCCCATCTGCTGGCGCCAGGCGGTGGCTGGCGCGCAGACCAGCGCATGCACCAGGGCCAGCGCCCACAGTCCGAAGAACACCCCAAGCTCCCAGCCGCCCCGGTGCGCAAGGCCCACCGGCACCAGGCGGTTGGCCCACAGGTAGCCTATGCAGCCCAGGCCCAGGCCGGCGATGGCGGCCACATTCAGCCCCTCGACCAGCCGGTACACGCGCGCCGTGGCGCTGCCGAACTCGCCCTGGTGGCGGCTGCGGCGCTTGACCATGAAGAGAATGGCGCCCGTGGCCATCATGGCCGCGCCCGCCAGGCCGCACAGGAAGTACAGCCACTTCATGGCCAGCCCGCCGAACTTGACCATGTGCAGCCCGCCCATGACCGCCTGGGCCAGCGAAGGGGTGCCGCCGTCGGCGCCGCCGGGCAGGCGTACCTGCAGCACCTCGCCCGTGGCGGCCGAGAACATGGCCATGCCCGAATTGGGGCTCAGGCGCTGATGTGCACGGTCATCGCTGTTCCAGCCGTAGACGCCGATGCGTGCCGATGCATCGCCGGGATGGTTGATGACCACGGCGCGCACGGCCTGGCCCATCAGCTCCTGGCCACGCCGCGCAAACGGCTCCAGATCGGGCACCGCCAGGGGCTTGCCGGACAGCGCGGGCGGTCCGGCCTCGTTCATGTCGGCGATGAAGGCCGTGCGTGCCGCCTGGTCCGTGCCATAGACCGTCCAGACGCCAACAGGCATGAAGCTCAGGCTGGAGATGGCGATGCCGGTATAGGCAATCATGAACTGGAAGGGCAGCGTCAGCACCGCCACGGCGTTGTGCGCGTCCAGCCAGCTGCGCTGGCCCTTGCGTGCGCGAAAGGTGAAGAAGTCCTTGAAGATGCGCTTGTGCGTGATCACGCCGCTGACCAGGGCCACCAGCATGGCCATGGCGGCAATGCCGATCACCCACAGCCCCACCTGTCCCGCATGCAGTTCATAGTGGAAGTCCACGAAGTGGTTGCCGCCCATGGTGGCGCGCGCGGCGCCGTGGCCGTGGCCAGCCGCCATTTCCTCGCCCGTGACGGTGTCCAGCTCGGCATCGGCGTACTGGCGGTTGGCGTCGAACCAGTACACGTGCAGGTCGCCGCCGCCCTTGTCGTCGGACGGCCAGATCTCCCACATCTGCGCGCCCTGGTGGTGCTTTTGCATGTAGGCCGCGCCCCAGGCCAGGCGCTGGCCCAGGTCCGCACCCTGCCCGGCCGGCGCGGCGGCGCGCGCTGCCGCCTCGGCCGCCTCCTGGGCATGGTGCTCGGGCGTCATCCAGTGCGTGATGGCCTCCTGGAACACGGCCAGCGAACCCGTGAGGAACACCGCGAACAGCAGCCACGAGAACCACAGCCCGCACCAGGTATGCAGCCAGGCCTGGGCCTGGCGGAAACCGCCCGTGGCAGCGCCGCTGCCGGGGACCTTGCTGATCTGCGCCTTGGCCATCTCAAACGCCCCCGCCATTGCGCGCCAGCAGCAGCGCGGCGCCGCCCATCAGGGCCGCAGGCACCAGCAACCCCAGCCAGACCCGGCCCGCCGAAACCGGCGAGAACGCCCAGATCACCGCCAGCGCGTGCAGCGCAAAGCTCCACTGCATGCCGGCGATCACGGCATCGACACGCGCGCCGGGCAGCGCAGCGGCCAGGAAGGCCGCCAGCGCGCTGGCCAGCGCATAGCCGCCGAAGACGGCGGCCAGCAGGCGGGACAGGACAAGCAGGCCCGGATGGACGGGCCTTTCGGCATGGGTGATATCTGCAGGATCAGCGGGTTGGGATTGGGGCATGTAATGGGTATTCGGATAAGCACAGGAACGCACGAATGCGTGCAAACAAGGGGCCAGACGGATGCCGTGATGCGGCGGCCGTCAAGGCCCTCCTCATACATGACAAACGAGATCGAAAAAAAGGCCAGCCGCAATGGTTTTCGCCATTGCGGCCAGTGGCCTGGGTCGGACTGGGGCGGGCCCTCCTGGACCCCACCCCGGCCCTCAGAAGGTGCCGCGCAGCGTCAGCACCGCATTGCGCGGCTTTCCATAGAAATTGCCGCCGCTCGCATAGCCCACGGTCTGGTAGTACGTCTTGTCAAAGATATTGTTGAGATTCAGGGAAACCGTCCAGCGCGGATCGATCCGGTACTGCACCATGGCATTGACGACCGAATAGCCGCCCTGGGTGAAGTTGTAGCGGCCGACTTCATTCCAGTCGGCGTCATACAGCGTATCGCGCACATGGTGCTTGCTCTGGATATGGGCGCTGGCGCCAATCTTCCAGCGCGACAGCTCGCCCGGCAGCACATAGGCCGTGGACAGCTTGAGCAGATGGCGCGGCGTGATGCTGCTGTAGGGCGCATCCTCGGTCTTGTCGCGCGTGGTGGTGTAGGTGTAGCCGGCCGCGATCTGCCAGCCGGGGCGCAGCTCGCCGCCGATCTCGGCGTCAAGGCCGCGGCTGGTCACCTTGCCCTGCGGCAGATAGCAGCAATTGCCCGACCATTCCTCGTGATTGCTCGGATAGCGCGTATCCGTCACCGCCGTGCCCGTGCGTACCACGTTGAAAAGGCTGAATGTGGCATTGAGCCGGCCATCGGCCAATTCACCCTTGAAACCGGCCTCATAGCTCTTGCCCTTGACCGGGTCCAGCGAATTGCCCGGAGGAGGCCCCGACTTGGACAGCGCCTGCGGCTTGAGAATCGAGGAATAGCTCAGATAGGCCGACCATTGGTTGTTCAAGTCATAGATCACCCCGCCATACGGCGTGAACTTGGCCGGCTCGGAAAAGCGGCTGCCCGATGCCAATTCCCACTGGCCCGCCGCATCCAGCGACTCATAGACCTGGTTGAAGCGGTACTTGGCATAGCGCGCGCCCACGATCACATGCAGGCGGTCCGTCGGATGCAGGCGCAGCACGCCATAGCCGCCCGACTGGTCCTGGCCCCAGGGGTTGTAGCGACGCGAGATCTGGCCGGCCGGCGCGGGGCGCCAGGCGCCAGGGTTTTGGACATCGATGGGCTCCACGCCCGTGGGATCGGTGGAATAGCCCACGTTCCAGAAGCTCTCCACCTTCTGCCGGTCCATGCCCAGCAGGATTTCGTGCGTGCGCCCGCCCAGGTCGAAGCTGCCGGCCAGGCTGGCGTCCAGCACGGTCTGCTTGTTCTCGTACAGGTAGTGGCCGCCGCCGTTCCAGTTCACGCCCAGGCCGGTTGCGGGGTCCAGCGTGCCGTAGCCGAAGGCCGTGGTGCCGTCATAGTCCGACTTGGTGCGGGTCAGGTTGAGCTTGCCCTTCCAGCGTGCGGAAAAGCGGTGCTCCAGTGCGCCGAACAGCTCGCTGTTGTCCTTGCGGCCCGTGGCCCAGGGCTGGGTGAAGCTGGTGTGGCGCGGCAGGCCGATATCGCTGCCGTCGCTGTAGCGCGGCACATCGCCGCCGCCATCGCCGCGCGTGCGGATCTTGCCGCGGCTCATGCCCACGGTCAGCAGGGTGTCGGGCGTCAGGTCCGCCTCGACCACGCCGTAGAACTGGGGAGCGCGCGTGTGCTTGATGTCCACGAACTGGTCCGTGTCCTGGTAGGACAGCACGGCCCGGCCGCGCACCCGGCCATCGAGGGCCAGCGGCCCCGTGGCATCCACCATGGTCTGGTAGTTGTTCCAGCTGCCGATGGACTGCTGCACCACGAAGCGCGGCTCGGCCAGCGGCTTCTTGCGCACGATGTTGATGATGCCGCCCGGGTCGCCCACGCCGCCCAGCAGGCCCGAGGCACCGCGCATCACCTCCACGCGGTCGTAGAAGTCCATGCTCTGGTTGACGCTGTAGGTGTACTGGGCGATGTTCAGCGGCGCGCCGCCGTCGATCTGCATGCTGTCGATCTGGAAGCCGCGCGAATAGAAATAGGTGGAGTCGAAATTGATCTGGCTGGTGGTGATGCCGGGCGTGGCGGCCAGCGCGTCGCGGATGTCGTTCATGCGGCGGTCGTCGAGCTGCTGGCGCGTGATCACCGACACCGATTGCGGGATCTCGCGGAACGACTGGTCCGTCTTGGAGGCGATGCTGGTCACGCGGCTGGTGTACGAGCCCGTGCCCTCGGTCGTGCCGTCGATGGCCCGGCGCGCGCTCACCCGCACTTCGGCCAGCGTCTTCTCGATGGTGGCGACGGGCTGCACGGTCAGCGTGCCCTCTTGCACATGGCCCTGCAGGCCGCTGCCGGCCAGCAAATCATCCAGCGCCTGGCGCAGCGGCAGCTCGCCCCGTACGGCCGGCGCCTGCCGCTGGGCGGCCAGCGAGGGCGTGAACACCAGCTGCAGTCCGGCCTGCCGCGCGAACTGATCCAGCGCGCTGGCCAGCGGCTGCGCCGCTATGTCGAAACGCAGCGTCTGTGCGGCCGGCTGGGCCAGCGCCGCCTGCAGCGGCATGGCCAGCCCCAGGCAGAGCACGGCATGGGCCAGCGGATGGAGGGCGGCGCGGCAGGCGCCGGAAGAAGGGAAAAGCGGATGCATGGAAATCGTCCTTGGCAGTGATGGAAGGGACCCACAGGGATCACTGCCATGACGACTGGCCAGGAAAACTCCTGAAAAATAATGTGCGCCCCGCTGCCGTGCGCATGCAGTTGCTCTTGCCACCGTCACGCCTCAGCCCGCCGTGGCCACCAGCAGGCCACCGTCGGCCTGCCTGCGCACCTGCACCGGCAGTGCATGGGGCAGCGCCCGCACCCAGGCATGGGCCTTGGCGATGCGCACGCGCCCGCTCAGGGGCAGGCGCGCGGCCTCGGGCGTGGCCTGCAGGTCGAACGGCGCATAGCGCGACAGTCGCGCCAGGGCCTCGCCCAGCGTGGCGTCGGCAAACACCAGCTCGCCATGCCGCCAGGAGGCGGCCTGCCCGGCATCGCCCCGGGTCTGCGTGGCCACCGTGCCTTCCAGGCGCAGGCCCTGGCCTGCAGACAATTCATAGAAGCGGCCGCCATGCGCACCGGATTCCACGCGCACACGCCCCGACTCCACCTGCACCGTGACCTGCTCCTGCCCCTGGGCGCCCGTGGCCAGTTCCACGCCGAAGCGGGTGCCCAGCACGGTGACGCGCACGCCGCCGGCCTGCACGGTGAAGGGCCGCTGCGCATCCCGCTCCACCTCGAAGAAGGCCGCGCCCTGCGTCAGCTGCACCGCGCGCCGCGTGGCGAAATACTCCACCTGCGCGCTGCTGAGCGCGTCCAGCAGCAGGCTGGAGCCATCGGGCAGGCCATGGCGCACCTGCTGGCCGCGCAGGCTGGACCAGCCGGCCTGCCACTGCACATGCGTGTCGCGGTAATGCCGCCATTGCTGCCAGCCCAGGCTGCCGCCCAGGCCGAACCCGGCCACGCCCAGCAGCGCGGCCAGGCTGCGCCGCCGCCCCGCACGCCGTTCACCCATGCTGCCGGGCCGCGTGCCGCGCCAGCGGTGCAGTGCATCCTCTATGCAGGCATTGGCCTGTATCAGGTCGCGCTCCACGGTGTTGAGGCTGACGCCCAGGCGCTCGGCAATCTCGGGCTGGCGCTCGCCCTGCACGCGGTGGGCGATGAAGGCGGCGCGGCAGCGCTCGGGCAGGCTGTGCAAGGCGGACTCCAGCACGGCCAGCGCCTGGCGGTACATGACGGAATCGGCCACATCAGGCGCATGGCTGGGCGCCAGTTGTTCATGGACTGCCGCCTCGCCCAGGTAGCGGGCATGGCGCTGGCGGCGGCGGTGCGCATCCAGCGCCATGTGCTGGGCCATCACGGCAAGATAGGCCGTGGCGTCGCGCGGCATCTGGGCCGGATTCGCGGCCCCGGCCAGGTCTGCGGCCTCGGCCGGGGCGCTGCGCGCGTGTTCCGCCAGGCGCAGCCAGGTGTCGTGCACCAGGTCGCCCGCCTCCTCGCGGCTGCCCGTGCTGCGCGTGGCGGCACGCACCAGGTCGGCATAGGCCCGGTCGAAGCCGGAAAGCAGAGCGCGGGTGAAGGAGGCGGACAAATCCATGGGGCTGGATCATAACCGCGCAAAGAAGAATCATTCTCAATAAACGCAATGCATGCCGGGCTCTTTCAGCGGTTCCTGGGCCATCCTGAAAGGGCGCGATCGCAAGGTGCAGCGGGCCGCACGCGCTATCATCCGCACCAGCCCCCTGTTCCGGGGCCGGTGCTTCAAAACACCTTCACCACACAGCGGCTGAGCCTTCCCGAAAGAAGGCCTCGTCACGTCTGAACACCTGGCAAGTGGGCTGCCGCCCGCTCGTCCAAACGATCACGGGCGGGATGGGGCTGTCCGCAAGGCTGCCCGCACGTCTGTGTGCGTGTTTTGAACATCCCGTCCACCTTTTCCGTGCTTCAAAACGCGGGATTGGCGGTTTCAAATCTCACACAGGAGTACGGAACCATGAACGCCGTTTCTCTCGCATTCGCCTGCGCGCCCTCTTTTGGCGCCGCTCCTTCCATACGGAAGGCCAAGGCATGACCTCCACCCAGCCAAACCAGCCCACCCCCGCCACAGGCAGCCACAGCACCCGGCAACTGTCCAATGCCCTCACCCAGGTGGACCATCTCGTGCAGCAAGGCTGTGCAGAGATCTCCTCCATCGCCCAACTGGCCCTGGCCTGGCTGGAGACCCCCAAGGGCCATCGCCACATGGACGTGGTGGCCCGCGCACTGCAAAGCATCCGCGACAGCGCCGAGACACTGGCCGACTACGCCGGCACCGAGGCCCAGGCCATGGGCTGCGGGTTCGAAGACCCGGCCGAGATGCGCCGCGCCAAAGCGGCCGAGGCGGCTGCCAAGGCCATGGCGCACCTGCTCGATTGCCGAACCCACGGCCCGATGCGCCCGCTGGGCTGAGTGACTCTGCAAGGCTGCTGGCTCCGCAATGGGCGCCAGCGGCCTGCACCGCCGTGCCCGAATGCTGCCGTGCCGACTCCACCCCACTCTCGCAGAGACAGGTTCACCACTTGTAGTTCAGCACCGCCATGGCCTGGCGCGGCGTGCCGAACTGGCCCTGGCCGTCGATGTTGACGTAGTACTTCTTGTTGAAGAGGTTGTTCAGGTTCAGTTGCAGCGAGAGCCTGGGGCTGAAGGCATAGCGCGCCATGAGGCTGGCGGTGGCGAAGGATTTCTGCTCGAAGAGCAGGTCACTGCCCGCCACGAAGACGCTGGCGCGGGTGCGGCTTTGCCATTGCAGGCCGCCGCCCACGGTGAGCTGATTCCATCCACCGGGCAGGCGGTAGGAAGTGAACAGCTGGGCCTGGGTCTTGGGCGCCCAGGCGTTGATGGACAGGCCCTGGGCGTCACGCGCGACGGTGCGGGCAATGCCGGCCGACAGGTTCCAGCCCGTGGCCAGCTCGCCCGAGACCTGGGCCTCGAAGCCCTTGCTGGTCACGCCCTTGGCGCCGTAGTAGGCGAAGTCGGTGGTGCCGGGCACGACCTGGCCTTCGTCCAACTGGGCCACGTTGTCCTGCTGGATGCGGAAGACGGACAGCGAGCTGTTGAGCCTGCCGTTGAGGTGCTCGCCCTTGATGCCGATCTCCAGGCTCTTGCCGGCCACGGGGTCGAGGTAGGAACCGGCACGGTCCCGGTAGTTCTGGGGCTGGAAGATGTCGGTGTAGCTGGCATAGGCGGAGAAGCCTTCGCTCAGGTCCAGGACAACGCCGGCATAGGGGATGAAGACATCGTGCGAGCGGTTCTCGCTCAGGCTGCGCACCTTCCAGCTGCTCTGGCGCCCGCCCACGATGAGCTTGACCGGATCGGCCAGCGACAGGCGCAGCGCGCCGTACAGCGCGTCCTGGCGCGTGTGGTCCAGGCTGCTGGTGGTCAGCGGCCCCCAGGTGGGCTCGGCATAGGAGCCGTCCCATTGGTAGTAGTTGCCCACGTCCTGCAACGGGCTGGTGCGCGCATGGCCGGCCTTGTGCTCGCGGGCGCGGCTGCTGGTCAGGCCCACCACGGCCTCGTGGCGGCGCCCGCCCAGTTCCCAGCCACCGGTCACCTGCAGGTCGGCGCTGTTTTGCTGGAAGCTGTATTCGGAGTAGTTGGGCAGGGCGGCCATGCCCAGGCCGGTGGTGATGTCGGGCTGGCGCATGAGGTACAGCAGCTTGGCGTCGTAGGCGCTGTCGCGGTGCACGAAGTTGGCCTTGAGCTTCCAGTCGTTGCCGAAACGGTGCTGCAGGTTGGCGAAGATGTTTTTGTTGGTGCTGTTCCAGCGCGTCCAGTTCGCGGCCGTGGTCTTGGAGGTACTCCAGTCGGCTGGCATGCCGTTCGTGAAGACCAGCGGCAGGCCGCCCCAGGTCGAGCCGGTGGGCCGGTTGGACTGGTAGTCGGCGCCCACGCTGAGCGTGGTGTCGGGCGTGAGGTCGGCATCGATCACGCCGTAGAAGACCTGCTTGCGCGCGTGGTAGAGATCCACATGGGAGTCGCGCTCTTCGGCCATGCCTGCGACGCGTGCGCGGATTCGGCCGTCCTGCGTCAGCGGCATGGACAGGTCCACCGTGCCGCGATGGTGGTTCCATGAGCCCGCGCTGGCCGAGGCCGAGCCCGTGAACACCTTGCTGTTGGCGTGCTTGCGCACCATGTTGATGGAGGCCGACGGATTGCCCGCGCCCGTGAGCAGGCCCGTGGCGCCGCGCACCACTTCGACGCGGTCATAGATGGTGGTATCGGTGCCCGAGTCACCGTAGAACGACAGGCCGATGGAGGTGGGCACGCCGTCGTACTGCAGGTTGTCCACGTAGAAGCCGCGCGAGTAGAAGTCCGAGCGGTCGCTGTCCGAGCTGACAACATGGATGCCGGTGACGCTGCGCATGGCGTCGTTGAGCGAGAGCAGGCCCTGGTCCTCGATCTGCTGGCGCGTGAGCACGCTGACGGACTGCGGCGTGTCGCGCAGCGACAGGCTCAGGCCCGTGGCCGCCGCCGTGGCCGGCGTGGTGTAGGAGCCCGAGCCTTCGGTGGTGGGGCTGGCCTGGGCCGAGGCCGTGACCAGCACGGTCCTGAGGGTCTGTGAGGACCCCGCGCCTGCCCCACCCGCAGCATCCGCCGCGCCGGAGGTGGCAGGCACCACGGGCATCTCGCGCAGGGTGTAGCCGCCACCGGCCGAGCGCACGGCCGCCAGCGGCGTGCCCAGCAAGGCGCGGTCCAGTGCCTGCTCCACGGTGAAGCGCCCGCTCACGCCGCCGCTGCGCAAGCCTTCGGTGACGGCCGAGCCGAAAGTGACCAGCACGCCGGCCTCGCGGCCGAGCTGGTTGAGCACGCTTTCCAGCGGGCCGGCTGCAATGCTGTACTGGCGTTGCTGCGAAGCACCGGCAGCGGGCTGCGCCCAGGCCTGTGCCGGAGCCAGGGCGCCCGCGGCGGCCAGCCCCACCAGCGTGCCCGCGCACAGCACCTGCAGCGCCAGCGCCACGGGGCGCAACGCCGGGGCCGCCGGGGATGGGCGGACGGTGGAGGCGGCAGTCTGCCGCATGGAGTTCTGGCGCATGGTCTGAGGGCGCATGGAAAGGCCTTGTTGCAATGGTTGTAGAGAAGCGTTGGCGCACGCTGCGGTGCGCTCCTGTCTCTGTTGACAGCCATCGCCGGCAAATCAGCTCAAATTTTTTTCAGGAAAGTGCGAAGGCCTTCATGCCGGCCGTGCCGCTCATGCCTTGCCCGCTCCGGCAGGCCGCACCATCACCCAGTAGCGCGAGAAGGAGTGGATTTCCACGGGCAGCGACGAGGTCAGCGCGGCCAGCACGCGGTCGGTGTCGGCCAGCGGATAGGCACCGGAGACGTGCAGGCCGGCCACGGCCGGGTCGCAGCCCAGGCGCCCGCGCCGGTAGCGGCCCAGCTCGGCCAGGAAATTCTCCAGCCGCATGCGCGAGGCCACGAGCATGCCTTCGGCCCAGGCGCTGGCCGCCGTGTCCAGCGCGCCGGAGTGCACGGCCTGCTGGGCCGTGAACGTGCCCTGCTCTCCCGCATCGATGCGCTGCGCGGCATGCGGGGCATGCGCGGGACGCAGTTGCACGGCGCCTTGCAGCACGCCCACTTCAACGCCGGACTCGCGCTCGCGCACCGTGAAGCGCGTGCCCAGGGCCTGAACGGCGCCCATGGCGGTCTGCACGATGAAGGGACGGTGCAGGCTGTCCGGCGCGGTCTGCACGAGGATTTCGCCACGCACCAGCTCCAGCACGCGCTCGGCCGCGCCGTAGCGCAGATTGAGGGCGCTGCCGGTGTTGAGCACCACGCTGCCGCCGTCGGGCAGCGGCAGCCGGCGCTGCTCGCCCACGGCAGCCACCTGGTCGGCCGTCCAGCCGCGCCAGGCCTGCGAGCGCACGACGGCCGCGGAGCCTGCGCCCGAGACCAGCAGCACGGCCAGCGCCTGCACCGCACGGCGCCTGCCGGCCGAGCCGGGTGCGGCCAATGCGGCCCGCGCCAGCGGCATGGGAATGCCGGCCATCTGGCTGCCCATGGATTCGATGCGCTGCCAGGCGGCCTCATGCTCGGGGCTGGCCGCACGCCAGCGCTGCAGGCCAGCGTGCTGCCGGGCCTGGGCCTTGCCGGAGTTCAGTTGCAGCCACCATTGCACGGCCTGGCGGGCCACTTCGGCAGAAATGGGAGAAGAAGCGGAAGGGAACGCCTGCATGCCGCCTACTCCGGGAAGAAACAGCGCATGGCCGCCTTGGCCAGATGCCGCTTGACCGTGGAGATGGAGATGCCCAGCTCGGCAGCGATCTCGCCATGGCCGAGCCCTTCGAGCTGGGCCAGCAGGAAGGCCTGCTTGGCCAGCGCGGGCAGGCGGCCCAGGCGGCGGTCTATCTCCACCAGGGTCTCCAGCACCATGAGCCGGACCTCGGGCGGCGGCGCCACGGGCTCGGGCATGGCGGCCAGGGCATCGAGATAGGCCTGCTCGATGGCGCGGCGCCGCACCTGGTTGATCAGCAGGTTGCGCGCAATGGTGGTCAGGTAGGCGCGCGGCTCCTGGAGCTGGTCCAGGCCCTGGGCGCCCAGCACCTTGAGGAAGGTGCTCTGCGCCAGATCGGCCGCGTCGAAGGCATTGCCCACCTTCTTGCGCAGCCAGCCCTGCAGCCAGCCGTGGTGGGCCAGGTACAGGGATTCGACATGGGCGGACAAGGAAGGCGATGGGCTGGACACGCGGCGACCCGAGATTGAGAATAATTCTCAATTATAGGCAACTGCGACCTTCTTGCGGCCCAGCTCTGCCGCATGCTGCTGCAGTCCGTTCCTCCTGGCCGTGTTTCAGAACTTGCCGCGCAGGGTGAGCGTCGCGCTGCGCGGCGCGCCGTAGACATTGCCCCAGGCTGGCGCGCCTATGGTCTGGTAGTAGGTCTTGTCGAACAGGTTGGCCACGCTCAGTGCCACGGACCAGTTGCGGTCGATGCGGTAGCCCAGGCGGGCAGACCACACGGCATAGGCTGGCTGCACATCGGTGATGGCGCCCACCGCGCGCGAGCTGGCGGTCTGGAAGTTGACGCCGCCGCCCACGTTCCAGGCGCTCCATTCGCCCGGCAGGCGGTAGTCGCTCCAGACCCGCAGCATGTGCTTGGGCGTGTAGGTGCTGGCGAACTCCACGCCGGCATTGGAGGTGTTGTCCAGGTACTTGAAATGGCTGAAGGTGTAGCCGGCAAACAGCTGCCAGCCGCGCGCCACCTCGCCGCTGATCTCGGCATCCAGCCCCTGGCTGCGGACCTTGCCCACGGAGACATAGCAGTAGGTGCTGGCCGAGCAGGGGTTGACCAGATCCTCTTCGGCGCGGTTCTTCTGGTCGATGCGGAACAGGGCCACGGCCGCGTTCACCCTGCCGTCCAGCAATTCGCCCTTCATGCCCACTTCCAGATTGCGCCCCTTGATGGGTGCCAGCAGGTCGCCGGCCGCCGTCACGGCGTTCTGGGCCTGGAAGATGTCGGAGTAGCTGGCATAGGCCGACCACTGGTCATTGAGCGCATAGACCAGGCCGCCATAGGGCGTGATGACGCCGCTTTCCTTGTACGGGTCGTTGTAGGCCTCGCCCGTGTTGCGGTAGTTGCTGCTGCCCGTGAAGCGGGTGACGCGGGCGCCGCCGATCAGGGTCAGCGCATCGGTGAGGCCCAGCCGCGCCACGCCGTAGGCGCCGGACTGGGTCATGCGGGTGCGGCTTTCATCGCCGCGATAGCGGTTGGCCAGGAATTCCGCGCGGGACGGCTCGCGGATGGCGGCGCTCGGGTCGAACACGTTGTTGGGCAGGCCCATGCGGATCAGCGAATAGTCGCTGTCGTTGACCATGCGGCCCGTGTTGGCGCCAAAGCTCAGCGAATGCCGGCGGCCGAAGGCGTCGAATTTGCCGTCCACCGCCACGTCCAGGGTCTTGTTGTCGGTGGTGACATCGAACAGGCCGGCATACATCTCGTTGCCCGCCAGCGTGGCGGGATTGATTGCCCCCAGGGCAAAGGCGTACTTCATGTCGTGCTTTTCCCGGGTGTAGCCCGCCGTGGCCTTGACGGTCCAGTCCGCGTTGAAGCGGTGCTGCAGCTCGGCAAACAGCGATGTCTGCTCGCTGTCCCAGCGGTTCCAGTCCGCGCCCAGGAAGGTGGAGCGCGGCAGCCGCAGGTCCGCCCCGTCGGCATAGCGCGGCAGGCCCTGGAAGAACGGCGTGGAGCGCAGCCGCTCGTGGGTGGCGCCCACCGTCAGCCGGGTCTGGGGGGTGAGGTCGTACTCCAGCACGCCGTAGAGCACGCCGGTGCGGCTGCTGGCCACGTCGTAGAAATAGTCGCGGCTGTTGAGGCTGGCGACCACGCGCCCGCGCAGCGTGCCGGCCTCGTTGAGCGGGCCCGTGGCATCGATCTCGCTACGCAGGTTGTTCCAGGAGCCCACACTGGCCGATACCTCCAGCTGGCGCTCTGCCAGGGGGCGCTTGCGCACCATGTTGATGGCCGCGCTGGGGGAGCCCGCCCCCTGCAGCAGCCCCGTGGCACCGCGCACCACTTCCACGCGGTCCAGCGTGGCGGCGTTGCTGGTGAAGTTGTCGGCCTGCGGGTAGTAGAAGGCGCGGTTCACGCCATCGAACTGGTAGGTGTCCACGCGGAAGCCGCGCGAGTAGACATAGCGCCCGCCCATGGGGCTGTCATACATGGTGATGCCCGTGGTGCTGGCCAGCACGTCGTCCACGGTGTTGAGGTTCTGGTCGTCCATGCGCTGGCGCGTGATCACGCTGATGGACTGGGGGATGTCCTTGATCGCCTGCTCGCCCTTGCCCACCGTGACCGCGCGGGCCACGTAGCTGCCCGTGCCTTCGCTGGTGGCGCTGCGCTCGGCGCGGGCCGTCACCTGCACTTCGTTCAGGACCGTGGTGGAACCGGCAGCAGCGCCAGCCGGTGCGGCCTGCCTGCGCAGCGTGTAGCTGCCGTCGCTGCGCGCCACCATGTCCAGCCCGCTGCCGGCCAGCAGGCGCTGCAGCGCCTGCTGCGGCGCGTAGAGGCCGGACAGGGCCGGGCTGGTGAGCCCTTCGGTCAGCGTAGGATCGAAGGACAGCGAAATACCCGCCGCCGTGGCCACGCCGGCCAGCGTGCGGCCCAGCGGCCCGGGCGCGATCTGGTAGGTCTGGGCTGCGGGAGCAGGTGCGGGAGCAGGTACGGAAGCGGGGGCCGGTTCGGCCGCCTGCAAGGCGCCTGCGGCCAATGCCATGCCCAGCAGGGCCAGTCGGGCGGCATGCGCCAGGGGATGGAAGACGGGATGCGGCATGGGTACGGCAGGCATGGAAATCGGTCCTTGGAGACGGTGAAGAAAGAAGCTCTTTCCCCGTTGCCAACCGAGATCCGAAAAAGTACCAGCCTGCCTCGATTTTTTTAGTTCCTGGCGACCACGGTGATCCAGTAGCCGCGCATGCGTGTCTGCACATCGACGGGATAGGTGGAGGCCAGCATGGTCAGCGTCCGATCCGTATCGCCCAGCGGGAAGGAGCCGGACACGCGCAGCGCGCGCACCTCGGGCGCGCACTGCAGCAGGCCGGGCCGGTAGCGCGACAGTTCGGCGCAGAACGCGGCCAGCGGCATGGCGTCAGCCATCAGCATGCCGTGGGTCCAGGCCGTGGCCTCGGGCTGCAGGGGCTGGGGCGAGGTCACCTCCCCCGCTCGCAATACCGTTTGCTGACCGGCTTGAACGACCAGCGCCGGGCTGGCGGCGCCGCGCAGCGTCACTTCCACGGCGCCCTCGGTCACGGTCAGGCGCACGGGGCCGCCGTCCGCCCTGCCCCCCTCCTGCCGCACGGTGAAGCGGGTGCCCAGCGCGCGCAGCCGGCCATGGGCGGTGTCCACGACAAAGGGGCGGTGCGGTGTGGCGGTATCGGCCGCCGTTTCTATGGAAATCGCACCCTGGCGCAGGGTGAGCAGGCGCAGTGCGCCATCAAACCGGATGTCCACCGCGCTGGCCGTGTCCAGCAGGAGGCGGCTGCCATCGGCCAGATGCTCGGTGCGGCGCTCGCCGGTGGCGGTGCGCAGGTCGGCGCCCCAGCCGCGCTGGTCCGCCGCATACCAGGCTTGCCAGGCCAGCCAGCCTGCAGGCGCCACGGCCAGCAGCGCGGCCAGCCGGGCCACGGCGGCGCGGCGCTGGGCGCGGTGGCTTCGGGGCCGGTCCAGCGCCGGCATGGCCAGTGCTGCAGGCAGGCCGCCCAACTTGCCCAGCAGCCGCTCGGCACGCTCCCAGGCCAGGGCATGCTGTGGGTCGGCCTGGCGCCAGCGTTCGCAGGCGGCGCGGTCGGCGTCGGTGGCGCCGCTGTCGTGCAGGCGCATCAGCCATTCGGCGGCCTCGTCGAGCACGCGCGCGTGCAGGGGCGGCTCCATCACGCCATTGCCACCAGGCATTGGCGAAACGCCTGGGCCATGTAGCGCTTGACGCTGGTGAGCGAGACCTCCAGCTGCTGCGCGATGTCCTCGTACTTCATGCCGTCCAGCTGGGACAGCAAAAACGTGCGCCGCACGATGGGCGGCAGCGCGTCCAGCATGGCGTCTATCTCGTGCAGGGTCTCCAGCACCAGGGCGCGCTGCTCGGGCGACGGCGCCACGGGCTCGGGCAAGGCGGCCAGGGCTTCGAGGTAGGCCCGCTCCAGCGCCTGGCGCTTGTACCAGTTGACGAGCACGCCCTTGGCCACCGTGGTCAGGTAGGCACGCGGCTCCTGCACACCGGCCAGGTCGCGCACGCCCAGGATGCGCACGAAGGTGTCCTGCGCCAGGTCCGCCGCATCCGCCCCGTTGCCCAGCCTGCGGCGCAGCCAGCCCTGGAGCCAGCCATGGTGGGCGGTGTACAGGGAGGCGGCTTCTCGGTGCTGGGGGGTGGAGGCGGATGGCATGGCGGGTTCCGATTCCCTTGGGGGCGGGGCCCGCAATCAAACAAGAATCATTCTTATTCGATTGTATCCATGCCAGGGAGCGTGCGACCGCGCTTTCGACCGGCCTGATGCCGCAAGGCCTACCAGATGTACCCGAACCGAACCACCATGTTGCGGGCTTCGCCGTAGTTGCAGGCATTGGCGGAAAAGCACGACGCCGTGTGGTATTTGTCGAACAGGTTCTTGACCGTCAGGCTCACGCTGGCCCCGCGCCAGTCGCTGCGCATCTTCCCGAGGTCATAGCGCAGCGAGGCATCCACCAGGGTGAACGACGGCACGCGGAAGCTGTTGTCCGCGTCGCCCCAGCTCCAGCCGATGTAGCGTGCCCCCACACCCGCCCCCAGCCCCAGCAGGTCGCCCCCGAAGGCATAGTCCACCCAGGCCGACGCCATCTTGCGGGGAATTTCGTAAGGCGACTTGCCCTGCACGTTGCCACCCCACTGGTCTGGCTGGGCCCTGGTCACCTTGACGGGGTTGTAGGTCAGCGCGGCCAGGAGCTTGAGCCCGCGCGTGGGCTGGACTGCCGCCTCGAACTCGATGCCGCGAGAACGCACTTCACCCTGCTGTATGGAATAGCGGACGTTCTCGGGGTCGGTGGTGAGTACGTTCTGCCTGCGCAGCTCGAAGGCGGCCAGCGTGAAGCTGCTGCGTTCGTCGGGCGAGTACTTGACGCCGACCTCGACCTGTTTGCCGGTTTCCGGATCAAAGGGCCGGTCGTTGCGGTCAGCACCCATCAGAGGGACAAACGACTCGCTGTAGCTGACATAGGGCGCCACGCCGTTGTCTGCAAGATAGGTCAGGCCCACGCGGCCCGTGAAGGATTTTGGCTTGCGAACGGTGGTGGACACGGGGTCGGCCAGGCGGCTGGACTGCTCCAGGCGGCTCCAGTCGTGGCGTCCGCCCAGGGCCAGCACCCAGCGGTCCTTGCGGATGCGGTCCTGCACGTAGAGGCCTACCTGCTGGGCGCGCTCGTCGCGCAGCGCATCGGGCTGCAGCAGCGAGGTGTCGATGAAGCTGCCGTAGACGGGCCGGTAGATGTCCAGTTGCGGACCGTCGGCGATATAGGAGTCGAAACTGGAGCGGCTGCGGTTGTAGTCCAGCCCCACGATGAGTTCATGCTGCAGGCCGGCCGCCACGAATTGGCCCGACAGGCTGGTGTCCACGGTGTAGACGCCACCCTTGCCATCGCGCGAATCGATCTCCCGGTTGGTGATGGAGCCGTCGATCAGCGGCCCGTAGCGGAACATGTACTGCTCGTGGTTGCGTGCGTGCAGGTAGCGGAAGTTCTGCCGCAGCGTCCAGCCGCTGTCGAATTCGTGCCGTGCGTCGTAGCCCAGCGATGCGACCTCGGTCTCTTCGCGGTCGAAGCCCGGCTCACCCAGGAAGCGGCTCAGGGGCAGCCGGCCATTGGGATTGCGCCCGTTGAGCGCATCCCACTGCACGTTGGTGGACATCATGGCGTGGTTCTTCTGGTAGAAGCCGCGCAGCGTGACGCTGGTGCGTGCGTCCGGCGCCCAGGTCAGGCTGGGCGCCAGGTAGACGCGGTCGTCGCGCATGAAGTCGATCTGCTGGTCGGCCGCCCTGGCCAGCCCCACCAGGCGGTAGCTCACCGTGCCATCGTCACCCACCGGCCCTGCGAGGTCGAAGGCCACCTGTCGGCGAGCATGGCTGCCCACGGACAACTCCATGCTGCGTAGCGCATCGGCCGAAGGCCGCTTGGACACGAAGTTCACGATACCGCCCGGCGAGTTCTGGCCATACAGCACCGAGGCCGGCCCCTTGAGGACCTCCATGCGCTCGGCCCCGTAGGGCTCCATGCCGAAAAAGCCCAGCGTGCCCAGCGGCATGAGACGCAGCCCGTCCAGGTAGAAATTGCCCGAGAACTGGCTGAAGCCGCGCACCGACAGACTGTCATCCGCAGGATTTGCCCCACCCGCATTGGTGCGCACGCCGGCCGTGTACTGCACGGCGTCGTTGAGCGTGCGCACGCCCTGGTCGTCCATGCGGTCGCGCGTGATGACGGACACCGATTGCGCCACCTCCAGAATCGACGCATCGGTCTTGGTGGCCGTGCTGGCCCGGCGCGCCACATACCCGCTGGTGCTGCCCCAGGGGCTTTCTGCCTGGGCCGCGGCGGTCACCCAGACCTCACCCAGCACGGTCGATGCCTGGGTGGCCTCGGGCACCGCACGCAGCACAAAACCGCCCGCCCCCGCAGCCTGCGCCTGCAGGTCGGTGCCAGCCAGAAGCCGGTCCAGCGCCTCGCGCACCGTGAGGCGGCCCTCCACGCCCTGGGTGCGGCGGCCCTGCACCAGGGCGGGCGGTGCACTGATGCTCACGCCTGCGTCGGCGGCAAACGCCGTGAGCGCGGCGGCCAGCGGGCCTGCCGGCACCTGGAACGGACGCTGCACCGCGCTGGTGGCCGCCGCACCGGCCTGGGCCAGCGCGGCGCGCGGCAAGGCTGCGCCTGCCACCAGGCCAGCGGCCATGAGCACGGCGAGGCCCGTCTGGGACAGTGGAAATAGCAAGGGGGAGGGAGTGCGCGCCACGCTGCGCATGCCGGGCCGGAGAGCCATGGTCTGTTTTTCCTTCGGAAGTCGTTCGATGAAATCGGTTGCCATCGAACAGGACACGGCCTGCCGCAGAAAGGGGCCAGATTCCGAAAGAAATTTCAAGTCGGTGGTGTGCCACGCGCCGCCACCGTTACCCAGTAGCGCGTGCGGTAGTGGACCTGCACGGGCAGCAGGTGCACGAGGTTGGCGAGCACGGCGTCCGTGCCGGTATCGGCATCGGCCAGTTGAAAGGCCCCGGTGACGCGCAAATCCGCCACAGACGGATCGCAGTGCAGCCAGCCGGAGCGGTAGCGCGACAGCTCGGCCACAAAATCGGCCAACCGCATGTTGTCTGCGGCCAGCAGGCCGCGCGCCCATTGGGCGGCGCCTGCGTCCGCAGGCTCGGCACGGCCTATGCCCATGGCGTCAAACCACAGTTGCTGGCCTGCCTGCAGCTGCTGCGCGGCGCCGCCACGGGTGGTGATCTGCACGGCGCCCTGCAGCACGGCCACCTCGCTGCGCTCCCGGACACTGCGCACGACAAAGCGCGTGCCTAGGGCGCGCACCCTGCCCTGCCCTGTGGTGACAACGAAGGGCCGATGCCGGGACTGCGGGTCGGGCGCGGTCTCTATGAAGACGGCGCCCTCATTCAGGTGGACACGGCGCAGCGCCTCGTCAAACAACACATCGACGGCACTGCCCGTATCGAGCACGATGCGGCTGCCATCGGCCAGCGTCCATTCGCGGCGCTCGCCCGTGGCCGTGGCGTGGGTGGAGGTCCACTGCATCCAGGGCACGGTGCGCCAGGCCAGCCAGCCTGCGGGGACGGCCGTGATCAGCAGGGCCAGCGCGCGCACGGTGTCGCGGCGGCCCATGGCGCCCAGACGGCGCTGCTTGCGGCCCAGGGCCGGTGCCCCCAGTGCGGGCGGCAGGCTGCCCGCGCGCTGGCTCACGGCCAGGGCGCGCTGCCAGGCCTGCTCATGGACATCGGCACGGGTGCGCCAGGCCTCGAAGGCGCGGTGGTCGGCCTCGCTGGCCTCGCCCGAGTGCAGCAGCACGAACCATTCGGCGGCCTGCAAGGCGATTTCGCGCGACAGCGGCACAGCGGCCTGCGCGTCCCCGGCGTTCATGCCGACAGCAGGATGCACTCGGCCATGGCCTGGGCCATGTAGCGCTTGACCGAGCGCAGGCCCATGCCCAGTTGCTCGGCAATGGCCGCATAGGTCAGCCCCTCGACCTGGGACAGGATGAAGACCGCGCGCACCTTGGGCGGCAGGCCGTCGAGCATGGCATCGACCTCCTGCAGCGCCTGCAGGATGAGCAATTGCTGCTCGGGCGACGGCGCCTGCGGCGCTGGCAGCGCGGCCAGGGCCTGCAGCCAGGCCTGCTCCAGCGACTGGCGGCGCAGGTGGTTGATCAGCAGGCGCCGCGCCACCGTGGCCAGATAGGCGCGTGGCTCGCGCAGGGAGGGAATGTCGCCTGCAGGCGCGGTGAGCAGGCGGATGAAGGTGTCCTGCGCCAGGTCGGCCGCGTCGCAGGCGTTGCCAAGCCGGCGGCGCAGCCAGCCCTGCAGCCAGCCGTGGTGGCCGGCGTAGAGGGCGGAGATTTCGCGGTGCAAAGGGCTGGAGGCGGCGTCGGAGGCTGGGGCGGATGGCATGGTAGGACCCGATGGCTTGAAGGCGGGAGGCACCATCAAACAAGAATCATTCTCAAATTATTGTAACCAGCGGCAGCACTTGCCTGGCGCGCCATCAGTCGGACCATCCAAGGGCGACCAGTGGGAGCAAGCGCGACCAGGCGTGGCTGACATCCAGGTACTGCGCCGGATCGGTATCATTTAGAAACAATCAATCATCAGCTCAGCATCCATGAGGAGAGCGAACCATGTTCGAAACGCGGGTAGCAGGCACGGCAGGACAACAGGCGCTGTGGAGCACGCTGGACAAGGCCATGGCGCTGGCGGAATTCACGCCCGAAGGCCGGCTGATGCGCGCCAATGCCAATTACGAGGCCATCCTCGGCTATCCGGCCACGGGCACTGAAGGTTTGCTTCACAGCGATCTGTGCACGCAGGCCCAGGCCGATCCGGCCGCCTACGGCCAGTGGCGCCAGCGCTGGGGCGCGGGCGAGACGATTTCGCGCGTGGGCGAACACCGGCGCCGTGACGGCAGCACCTGCTGGCTGGAGGCCACCTATGCCCCCGTGCTGGATACCCAGGGCGCGCTCAGCCATGTGCTGTGCATTGCCACCGACATCACGGCCCGGGTGCAGGCCGACCGCAGCCGGCAGGAGCATTTGCGGCGCCTGTCCCTGGTGGCCGATGCCACCGACGCGGCCGTGGTGATCGCCGACGGCAACTGGACCATCTCCTATGTCAACGCAGGCTTCACCCGCATGTTCGGCTGGAGCAGCGAAGAGGTCGTGGGCCGTGCGCCCATCGCCCTGCTGGTGCCCCATGCCTCGCCCGAATTCACGGCCGCCTACCGCGCCGAACTGGACGCAGGCAAGCCGGTGTACCGCGAGGAGATCCTCGTCGGCAAGGACGGCGAGCGGTATTGGGTCAGCGCCCAGGCCAATCCCGTCATGGGCCCCGACGGCCGCCTCCACACCACGGTGACCGTGATCACCGACATCACCGAGGCCAAGATGCACGAGGTGCTGCAGCGGCGCGCCCTGGAGGCCATGGCGCGCGACCAGCCGCTGACCGAGGTGCTGGACCTGGTGTGCCGCGAGGTGGAGCGCATTGCGCCCGACATTGCGGTGTCGGTGCTGGAAGTCGATGACCAGAACCGCCTGCACCCGCTGGCCGCGCCCAGCCTGCCGGCCTCGTACTCGGCGGCACTGGACGGCGTGCCCATCGGCCCCAATATCGGCTCCTGCGGCACGGCCGCCTTCCACAACCGGCCCGTGCTGGTGCGTGACATCGCCACCGACCCGCTGTGGGCCGACTTCAAGCAGCTCATCCTGCCGCTGGGGTATACGGCCTGCTGGTCCACGCCCATCTGCGGGCTGCAGGGCGGCGTGGCCGGCACCTTTGCCTTCTACTACCGCCATTTCGACCGGCCCGGCCCCGATCCCTTCCACCAGCGGCTGGTGGAGGCCTGCACCGACCTGTGCGCGCTGGCGCTGGAGCGCGAGCAAGCACGCCGCCGCATCCGCCAGCTGGCCTTCTACGACGGGCTGACCACCCTGCCCAACCGCAGCCTGCTGCTGGCCCAGGCCGAGCAGGCGCTGTCCGCGGCCTCGCAAGAGGGCTCCGAACTGGCCGTGGTCTTCATCGACCTGGACCGTTTCAAGCAGGTCAACGATTCGCTGGGCCACCCGGCCGGCGACAGGCTGCTGTGCAGCGTGGCCCAGCGCATCCAGGCGGAGCTGCGCGCGGGCGACATTGCCGGGCGCCTGTCGGGCGATGAATTCGTCATCGTGCTGCCACACTGCGGCGGCGCGCAGGCGGCCGAGATGATAGAGCGGCTGCAGTCGGCCCTGGGCCAGCCTTGCATGATCGACGACGTGGCCCTGGCCAGCACGGCCAGCTGCGGCATTGCCGTGTTTCCCGCCGACGGGCGCGACATGGAGACCCTGCTGCACCGCGCCGACATGGCCATGTACCAGGCCAAATCGGGCGGGCGCGGGCTCTACAGCTTCTTCAGCCCAGAGATGAACCGCCTGGCCCAGGAGCGCCTAGTGCTGGAGACGGCGCTGCGCGACGCCCTGCGCAGCGGCGGCCTGCACCTGCACTACCAGCCCCAGCTCGATCTCAAGGACGGCCGCCTGTACGGCGTCGAGGCCCTGGCGCGCTGGAGCCATGCCGAATTCGGCGATGTCTCTCCCGCACGCTTCATCCCGCTGGCCGAGGAATGCGGCCTGATCGGCGAGCTGGGCACCTGGGCACTGCGCGAAGCCTGCCGCCAGCTGGGCGAGTGGCGCAGCCGCGGCCTGGATGTGCCGGCCATGTCGGTCAACCTCTCGCCCACCAGCTTCCACAACCTGGACCTGCCGCGCATGATTGCCGACACGCTGGACCGCAACGCGCTCAAGCCGCAGGACCTCACGCTGGAGATCACCGAAAGCCTGCTGCTGGACACCAACCCCGGCACCATGCGCACGCTGCAAGCCGTGCACGCCCAGGGCGTGCGCCTGTCCATGGACGATTTCGGCACCGGCTACTCCAGCCTCAGCTACCTGCGGCGCCTGCCGGTCAGCGAGCTCAAGCTGGACCGCAGCTTCGTGGCCGACCTGGAAAACGACGAAGCCGCCCAGGCCCTGAGCAACGCCATCCTGGGCATAGGCCGCAGCCTGCACCTGACCGTGGTGGCCGAGGGCGTGGAGACGGCAGCGCAGAACACCATCCTGCGCGAACAGGGCTATCCGGTCGCGCAGGGCTATCTGTTCTCGCGCCCGCTGCCGGCCGCTGATCTGGAGCGCTGGCTGCAGGCATCGAGCCTGCAAGCCGGCCCGGGAACGGACATGTGAAGGCGGCGGGGGCTGGCGCGGAAACCTGGGCCGGCAAAAGTAACGACCAGTAATAAATATTCGGACTGGATCTATTTTTCCCTAAGCCTCATCGACAAGTGACCGATAACTGCGGCATGGCGGCGGCTGAGTGTCGGCCCCGCCGATCGTTACAGATCGCCCCCGACTCCCCTGACTGCCCGCCCCAGCCGCTCACCCGCTTTCGCTCTTCGCCGTACGGCACTCCCCCACCATGATGTTTTTCCGCAATCTGAAGCTGGCCCCCAAGCTGCTGGCCTCTTTCATCGCCCTGCTGCTGCTGACCGCCGGCCTGGGCCTGTTCTCCGTGGTCCAGCTGGACCGCGTCAACCAGACCGCCACCGACCTTGCCCACCACTGGATGCCCGCCGAGCGCGTGCTCCTGGAGATGCGCTACCAGCTGCAGCGCTACCGCTCGCAGACCATGCAGCATGTGCTGGCCACCTCGATGGATGAAATGGCCATCTACGACAAGAGCATGCCGGCGCTGTGGTCCGAGTTGCTCAAGAACCAGCAGGCCTTCGAGCGCTATGCCAACACCGCGCGTGAGCGCGAGCTGATGGCCGGCATCAAGGACGACCTGGGCCAGTACGCGCAGCACACGGCCAGGATCGTGGACCTGTCCCACGCCCTGCGCACAGACGAGGCCTCCGAGGTGCTGCGCGGCGATTCGGTCAAGACCAGCCGCGCCATCAACAACAAGCTCGATGAACTGGTCAAGCTCAACGCCCAGGGCATCGAGGATGCCAACCAGGCCGGTGACGACATCTTCACGGCTGCGCGCTGGTGGGTGATCGCCCTGCTGGTGGGCGCCGTGGCCTTCGGCCTGGCCATGGCCCTGCTGATCGCCCGCAGCGTGGCGCGCCCCCTGCAGCAGGCCGTGAGCCTGGCGCAGGCCGTGGCCGCAGGCGACCTGGGCAGCCGCATCGAGGTGCATGGCAAGGACGAGACCGGCCAGCTGCTGCTGGCCCTGCAGCACATGAACGAGAGCCTGCAGCGCATCGTCGGTCAGGTGCGCCAGGGCACGGACTCCATTGCCACGGCCAGCGGCCAGATCGCCTCGGGCAACCAGGACCTGTCGGCCCGCACCGAGGAACAGGCCAGTTCGCTGGAGCAGACTGCCGCCTCCATGGAGGAGCTGACCTCCACCGTCAAGCAAAACGGCGCCAACGCCCAGCAGGCCAACCAGCTGGCCGCCGCCGCCTCCCAGGTCGCCGTGCGCGGCGGCTCGGCCGTGGCCCAGGTGGTGCAGACCATGTCCGCCATCAACGATGCCTCGCGCAAGATCGTGGACATCATCGGCGTGATCGACTCCATTGCCTTCCAGACCAACATCCTGGCGCTGAATGCCGCCGTGGAAGCGGCCCGCGCCGGCGACCAGGGCCGGGGCTTTGCCGTCGTCGCCTCGGAAGTGCGCACCCTGGCCCAGCGCTCTGCCGCTGCCGCCAAGGAGATCAAGCAGCTGATCGACGACTCGGTGGGCAAGGTCGAGGAAGGCAGCGCCCAGGTCGATTCGGCCGGCAAGACCATGGAAGAGATCGTGGCCAGCGTGCGCCGCGTGACCGACATCATGGGCGAGATCTCGGCTGCCAGCCATGAGCAGACGGCCGGTATCGAGCAGGTCAACCAGGCCGTCACGCAGATGGACCAGATGACCCAGCAAAATGCCGCGCTGGTGGAGGAATCGGCAGCGGCCACTGGCGCGCTGCAGGCCCAGGCCAAGGCGCTGGCCGAAGTGGTCAGCGTGTTCAAGCTCTCGCCGTCCACCGGCATGCTGGGCAACAGCCGTGGCGTCAACCCCGCCGCCGCCGTGGCAGCGCCCCGCCAAGCGCCGACGGCGCCCCGTCCGCATCTGGCGCCTTCCGCGCCCAAACGCACGGTGCCCGCACGTGCTTCGGCCGCCCTGCCTTCTGTGGCCGGTGCGACCGGTGCGGCCGGTGCACCCCCTGCTCCGGCTGCCGCCGCGCGCCCGGCCCAGCCAGCACAGCCGGCCCGGCCCGCCGTGACGGCATCGGCCAAAGCCAAGGCCAAGGCGGCCAGCACGGCTTCCGACGACGATTGGGAAACCTTCTGAGCCAGGTTTTCGCCCGCCCCGCCGGGGGCGGACATGCCTGCCAAGGCCCGACCAGCTCCTGCTGGCCGGGCCTTTTTTCCGGGACGCCTGCAGGCAGATCACGCCGGGGCCCACGCTGCAACCTGCGCCATTGCCATGGCCAAGCCCTTCAAATCTGCCATGATCGGCCGCTGCAAGCCTTTGTTTTGAAAGCCATAGTCACATGGCGGCGCCCCTGCAGACCCGCGCGGCAGGCGCTTGCCCCGGCACGGGGCCCCAGCATGAGAAAATCGGCGATTCGGCCAAGAACACATTCATCAGAAGAACGGAACACATCATGGAAGCAGAACGCATCAACCTCATCGGCAACACCCTCGAAGATCTGTCGCAGCGTGCGGCAGATCTACGGAGGTATCTTTGACTACGATGCAAAGTACGAACGACTGCGCACGGTAAACGCCTCGCTGGAAGATCCCAGCGTCTGGAACGATCCCAAGAAGGCCCAGGAACTGGGCAAGGAAAAGAAGCTGCTCGACGGCGTCGTGCTGACGCTGCAAAAGCTCACCACCGAGCTGGCCGACAACGCCGAACTGTTCGAGATGAGCAAGGAAGAAGGCGATGAAACCGGCCTGCTCACCATCGAAGGCGAAACCGCCAAGCTGCAGCCGCTGATCGAGGAACTCGAATTCCGCCGCATGTTCGGCAAGGAAGCCGATCCGCTGAACTGCTTCGTGGACATCCAGGCCGGCGCCGGCGGCACCGAAGCCTGCGACTGGGCCGGCATGCTGCTGCGCCAGTACCTGAAGTACGCCGAGCGCAAGGGCTTCAAGGCCACGGTCGAGGAAGAAACGCCGGGCGACATCGCAGGCATCAAGAGCGCGACCATCCACATCGAAGGCGAGTATGCCTACGGCCTGCTGCGCACCGAAACCGGCGTGCACCGCCTGGTGCGCAAGTCGCCCTTCGACAGCTCGGGTGGCCGCCACACCAGCTTTGCCTCGCTGTTCGTCTACCCCGAGATCGACGACTCGATCCAGATCGAGATCAACCCCTCGGACGTGCGCACCGACACCTACCGCGCATCGGGCGCCGGTGGCCAGCACATCAACAAGACCGACTCGGCCGTGCGCCTGACGCACATGCCCACCGGCATCGTCGTGCAATGCCAGGACGGTCGCAGCCAGCACAGCAACCGCGACGTGGCCTGGCAGCGCCTGCGCTCCAAGCTCTACGAGCACGAGATGCAAAAGCGCATGGTGGAGCAGCAAAAGCTGGAGGACACCAAGACCGATGTGGGCTGGGGCCACCAGATCCGCTCGTACGTGCTGGACAACAGCCGCATCAAGGATTTGCGCACCAACGTCGAAATCTCGGCCACCCAGAAGGTGCTGGACGGCGACCTCGACGCTTTCATCGAAGCCTCGCTCAAGCAAGGCCTCTGATTTCAAGCCCCTGGGCGGCACCGGCCGCACAGGGGCTTGAACTCTGTCCCCTGATATTGGCATAGGAAGGAATCTGTATGCTGCAACTGCGTGACGGGCAGGCCCCTGCCACCGCCATCCACCGCGCCGACTACCAGGCTCCTGCCTGGTGGATCGACACCGTGGACCTGACCTTCGATCTCGATCCGGCCAAGACCCGCGTGCTCAACAAGATGCGCGTGCGCCGCAACACCGAGGTGCCGGCGCAGCCGCTGCGCCTGGACGGCGACGAACTGAACCTTGCGCGCGTGCTGGTCAACGGCGGCGGCACCTCGTTCAAGATGGACGGCGACCAGCTCGTGCTGGAGAACCTGCCCGAGGGCGGCGACCCCGTCGATCTGGAGATCTTCACCACCTGCGCGCCCGCCAAGAACACCAAGCTCATGGGCCTGTATGTGAGCCAGGGCACGTTCTTCACCCAGTGCGAGGCCGAGGGTTTTCGCCGCATCACCTATTTCCTGGACCGTCCCGACGTGATGGCCATGTATACCGTGACGCTGCGCGCCGACAAGACCGCGTACCCGGTGCTGCTGTCCAACGGCAACCTGGTCGAGCAAGGCGCGCTGGAAGACGGCCGGCACTTCGCCAAGTGGGCCGATCCGCACAGAAAGCCCAGCTACCTGTTCGCCCTGGTGGCCGGCAATCTGGTTGCGCGCGAACAGAAGATCAGGAGCCGCGCAGGCCGCGACCACCTGCTGCAGGTCTTCGTGCGCCCCGGCGACCTGGAGAAGACCGAGCACGCCATGAACTCCCTCATGGCCAGCGTGGCCTGGGACGAAGCCCGCTTCGGCCTGTCCCTGGACCTGGACCGCTTCATGATCGTCGCCACCAGCGACTTCAACATGGGCGCCATGGAGAACAAGGGCCTGAACGTCTTCAATACCAAGTACGTTCTGGCCAGCCAGTCCACGGCCACCGACACCGACTACGCCAACATCGAGTCCGTCGTCGGCCACGAGTACTTCCACAACTGGACCGGCAACCGCGTCACCTGCCGCGACTGGTTCCAGCTGTCGCTCAAGGAAGGCCTGACCGTCTTCCGCGACCAGGAATTCAGCATGGACATGGCGGGCAGCCCCTCGGCACGCGCCGTCAAGCGCATCGAGGACGTGCGCGTGCTGCGCACCGCCCAGTTCCCCGAGGATGCGGGCCCCATGGCCCACCCGGTGCGGCCCGACAGCTACATCGAGATCAACAACTTCTACACCGTCACCATCTACGAAAAGGGTGCCGAGGTCGTGCGCATGCAGCACAACCTGGTGGGCCGCGAAGGCTTTGCCAAGGGCATGAAGCTGTACTTCGAGCGCCATGACGGCCACGCCGTCACCTGCGACGACTTCGCCCAGGCCATGGCAGACGCCAACCCCGGCAGCGAACTGGCCCAGCGCCTGGAGCAGTTCAAGCGCTGGTACAGCCAGGCCGGCACGCCCCAGCTGCGCGCCGAAGGCAGCTACGACGCCGCCGCACGCACCTACATGCTGACCCTGAGCCAGAGCTGCGCGCCCACGCCCGGCCAGGCCGAGAAGCTGCCCTTCGTCATTCCCGTGCAGATGGGCCTGCTGGGCCAGGACGGCCGCGCGCTGACCCTGCGCCTGCAGGGCGAGGACCAGGCGGCAGCGGGCGACAGCCGCCTGCTCGTGCTGTCCGAGCCCAGCCACAGCTTCGTCTTCACCGACGTGGACCAGGAGCCCGTGCCCTCGCTGCTGCGCGGCTTCAGCGCCCCCGTGGTGCTGCAGCACAGCGACAGCGATGCCGCCTTGCTGACCCTGCTGGCCCATGACAGCGACGCCTTCAACCGCTGGGAAGCCGGCCAGCGCCTGGGCCTGCGCATCGCGCTGCAGGCCATTGGCGACACCTCCATCACGGCAGACGCCAGCGGCCAGATCACGGCCGCCCTGCTGCCGGCCTCCTTCATCGAGGCCATGCGCGGCGTGCTGCGTCATCCCCAGCTGGATGCGGCCTTCAAGGAGCTGATGCTGGCCCTGCCCGGCGAAAGCTACATCGCCGAGCAACTGGCCGTGGTCGATCCGCAGCGCGTGCACGCCGTGCGCGAAGCCATGCGCCAGCAACTGGCGACCGAGCTGCAGGCCGACTGGCAGCAGGCCTGGCAAGAGCACAGCGACACCGGCGCCTACCGCCCAGACCCCGTCAGCTCCGGCCGCCGTGCGCTGGCAGGCCTGGCCCTGTCCATGCTGTGCCTGGCCGCGCGCGCCTCGGGCGACAGTGTCTGGCCCGGCAAGGCGCTGCAGCGCTTCAAGGATGCCGGCAACATGACCGACCGCATGAGCGCCCTCTCGGCCCTGGTGCAAAGCGGCCATCCGCTCGCAGCCCAGGCCCTGGCACGCTTTCACAAGCTGTTCCAGCACGATGCGCTGGTCCTGGACAAGTGGTTCGCGCTGCAGGGTGGCGCCTGCGACCGTGGCGGCAACGTGCTGCCGGCCGTCAAGCAGCTGATGAAGCACCCCGACTTCCAGATCAAGAACCCCAACCGCGCGCGCAGCCTGATCTTCAGCTACTGCAGCGCCAACCCCGGCGCGTTCCACCGCGCCGACGCGGCGGGCTACGTATTCTGGAGCGAGCGCGTCATCGAGCTGGATGCCATCAACCCCCAGGTCGCCGCCCGTCTGGCGCGCGCCCTGGACCGCTGGAGCAAGCTGGCCGAGCCCTACCGCACGGCCGCACGCGAAGCCGTCGCCCGCGTGGCGGCCCGCGCTGAACTCAGCAACGATGTGCGTGAGGTAGTCACCCGCGCCCTGGCCGATTGACGAGCCACCCCCCTGAGTCGCTTCGCGCCTTCCCCCTTGCAGGGGGACGACCCCCTCGGTGCGAGGCGGCTCTTCCTCGGTGACCCTGGCCTGAGCAACGCCGGTTTCATGCTGCGAGCCAGGAATCACTGAAATGCTGTTCATCAGCAGATGCATACTCCACACCGCATCTGCTCCCGGATTTTTAGGAGTTGAACCCATGAAGAAAAACGTCAGCCTGACCCGCTACCTGGTCGAGCAGCAGCGCGTGGACGGCCTCATCCCCGGCCAGCTGCGCCTGCTGCTGGAAGTCGTGGCCCGCGCCTGCAAGCGCATCAGCCAGTCCGTCAACAAGGGCGCCATCGGCGACGTGCTGGGCACCGCCGGCAGCGAGAACGTGCAGGGCGAAGTCCAGAAGAAGCTGGACATCATTGCCAACGAGGTGCTGATCGAGGCCAACGAATGGGGCGGCCACCTCGCGGCCATGGCCTCCGAGGAAATGGAAGGCATCTACCTGGTGCCCAACCGCTACCCGCACGGCGAATACCTGCTGATGTTCGATCCGCTGGACGGCTCGTCCAACATCGACGTCAACGTCTCCATCGGCACCATCTTCAGCGTGCTCAAGAAGCCCGAAGGCCACCCGGGCGTGACCGAGCAGGACTTCATGCAGCCCGGCACCCAGCAGGTCGCGGCCGGCTACTGCATCTACGGCCCGCAGACCACCCTGGTGCTGACCGTGGGCGATGGCGTGTCCATGTTCACGCTGGACCGCGAGCAAGGCTCCTTCGTACTGGTGCAGGAGAACATCCGCATTCCCGAGGACACCAAGGAATTCGCCATCAACATGTCCAACATGCGCCACTGGGATACGCCCGTCAAGCGCTACGTGGACGAATGCCTGGCCGGCGTGGAAGGCCCGCGCGGCAAGGACTTCAACATGCGCTGGATCGCCTCCATGGTGGCCGACGTGCACCGCATCATGACCCGCGGCGGCATCTTCATGTACCCCTGGGACCGCCGCGAGCCCAACAAGCCCGGCAAGCTGCGCCTGATGTACGAAGCCAATCCCATGTCCTGGCTCGTAGAACAGGCCGGCGGCGCCGCCACCAACGGCAAGCAGCGCATCCTCGACATCCAGCCCACCCAGCTGCACGAACGTGTGAGCGTCATCCTCGGCTCGAAGAACGAAGTCGAAAAAGTGACGCAATACCATTCCGAGGCATGAATTTGCCGTTATAATTTTTGTCTGTCGCCGGTGTAGCTCAGTTGGTAGAGCAGCTCATTCGTAATGAGAAGGTCGAGGGTTCGATTCCTTTCTCCGGCACCAAGAACATAGCATCCATGCGGGTTCCGCCAGGATTCTGGAGGGAAATTGGGGAAACTCAATTTCCCTTTTTGTTTTGCAGCGGCCAAAGCACACCTGAACTTCGGCAACTCAAGCCACCTGTTCAGCCGACGGAGCTTGCAGCTGGTTGGCCCCCAGCGGCGCTTCTACCTCAGGCTTCTCCTACTTCTACACAGTCCCTGATAGCTCCGGAGATGGTGGCGGCTCGAAATTCGGCAACCTCGGCGCGACCGTCGAGCACGCGGGCTGTGTACAGGCATGGACCCTCTTTGTCGATGTGAAGCGTGTAGATCATGGCTTGCGACCTGGCACCAGTTGGATGGAGCCCGTCCCATGCGCTCGGCGCGGCGATATCCAGTGAACCCACAGCCCCCGTAACCACGCGCAGGCGTAGATGATCGACATGGCGAAGACGCCCCACTGCTCGGCCTGCCAACTGGCATAAAACCAGAACGGCTGGCCCAGCATGCCGAACACCGGCGCCCACTTGCGCGAACTGTCTCCTCGGGCCTGGGAGAGCCAGGCCGCCAAGGCGCCCAGCAAAGCAATTGCGATCTGATCGAGCGTCATATCTGCATATTACGTGAAGCCAGAAACCTATCCAGGCCCATTTTTAACCTACAAAACAAAAGCCTTACGGCATGCTGCTTACACATTAAATAATCATCGGCCGATTTGACTACAGCAGAGAATTAGGAAAAGGAGCATCGTTGGACTTCAGGAGCCTATCTTGGCTTTTGATAACCAAGGAGCTCTTCATGTCCGTTTTCCAAAATACCCCTGGCAACAACCAGCAACAAGGCAACAAGCCGCAACCCTCGCAGCAGGAGCAAAGCCGCCCTCAGAAAGAGGGAACGCACGCTCCCGAGGAGCAAAAAAAACGGTCTGAGCAAGAACAAGCTCAGCAATAAATCTGCTGGCTAAAAAACCAAAGGGCCCACAGGGCCCTTTTTTACTCGCTGAGCAGTTAAGTCGGGTTGGAAGGCATTGAAAGTCACCGCATAAATACCGGAGACAAGGCACTTATATGAAATTCGATGACTGGGCAAAATCTCTGCCAGAGGAGATACGCACAAGCCTAACCATTTCGGAAGCATGGAATGCAGGAGCCTTATCCATGCTCGAGACGTTAATAAATCTGGGCTATATCGGCGAAGGATACGCTGAGAAAGCTAGAAACGACGTGCAGGATCTTTTAGGTGGCCTGACCTGCAGGCTGAAATAACAGCAGGGGTGAAGCAAGGGCCCCAGTGTTCCCTGGTATCGCGTTCTCGGCAAACCCTGGGCATGGACTGGACGGCTGGACCTTAGACCGGCCGCTGTCGCACATCTGCGCGCCAAGGGGTCAGCCCATTGGGCTGCAATGACTTGCCCTCAGCCGCAGTGATATGAAGATAGTTCCCCCCCGTCAACGCCCGAGCCTGCTGTGACAGCCGCTCACGAACATCAACAGGTTCAGCACGCAGCGTGTTCATGACCAGCTTGTTCACCTTGAACTCACGACAACAAGGACACACAAAGTGCGTCCACTTGGCATAGTTTTCCAGGTAGGCCGTGCTGGTCAGGCTGCACAGAGGGCATGGAGCTTGGATGGAATTTTTCATATCTGCTACTCCAGGAAAGTGCTGGGCGTGTGATTGACGTTGCTCTGAACCGCATCGCTGCACTGTGGTCAGGTTGCGACGCTGGGCGTAGGAGCCAGCCTTGACTGGTCACCCCTTGCTGTACGGGCTCGCAGCCTGTGTATAGCTGCATACATGCTTGGTTATCCTGGCCATGCTGGTCATCGTGAGTGCAGTTTGGCTGTTCCACAAGGAGCAAAAAGACCGATTGCCGGCAATCCGTCTTGCCGCCCCGACGGCCGATGAAATCGGTGGCGCCATCAAGTCCCAGCGCGGTTCAGTGCCCTGACTTTCGCTGGAATACTGGCGAGCGCACCTGACACCTTCCGTACTCGTGCGCAAGGCGTTTTTGGTCAAATGGATCACAACAGCCTCAGACGCGAGAAGGCACGCGTGCGACCGGCAGTCGCACAGCGGGCACGCGACCAAATACAGAACCTAGAGTGATTCTCCTGCTGTCAGGGCGCCCCGGACATCAGAGCGATGGAAGACATGCTGGACCATCTTCGAGCGAAGAAGGCTCTGGCAGAAGAACAGCTCCGCGCATCCACGAGCAAGAACCCAGAGCTCGCATGGGACGTGCGCCGCATAGAAGGCCGGATCCAGTTGCTCGAGGAAATGCTGGATGACCAGCGACGCGGGCAACGTCGAGGGCGATCTCCACGCGCCCTCATCGATGCGGGGTCAACGGCGTAGCCGTCAGTTGATTGCACCATTGCGAGCAGCCATGTGTCATGGCGAGTCCGGCGTCGTAGGCACGCTCGCATGCGCGGCCACGGCGGCGGGCATCGTCAGCAGTGCGCGCCGGCTCTTCCGCTCGGCCATCAGTGCAGCGCCTGACCTAACCTTACGGTTTGTTGAATGCTAGCAAGTCAACCATTCGCTCTCGAGAAATCTGAGCATCTTCATCTGTCATAGTGCTCGGATAAGCTGCCATATCAACCAAGCCAATTTATCTATGAATTTTCGATTGCTGTTAGCTATTGCGCCTATTCTTTTGGCACCCACGGCACAAGCCGAAATGATCACACTCTCGTTCTCAGGAGTGCAATTCGCTGACGGCAGCACCGCTGCCGGCTCTTACGTATACGACACCACAACTCAATCGATGAGCGACATACAGATTGACCTCTTCGCTCCCGACGCCACGGTTGAGAGGGAGCTCAGGTACTCTTGCGAAGGCCGATGCCAGCCGAATGCTCAGTCCGCGATCGATCAGCCGAACAGGTCTGATCTGACTGGCATGAGCGTTCTGAAATTCAACCACGGTCGCGACTTCACCGGAGGTCTACTGGCATACATCGCGCTTTACGGCACATGCGCTGATGCGAACTGCGTGAGCACAGTCAACACCAGGGGTCCTGTCACCTATGCGGTGCCGTTGATTCGCCACTAGCTCACGGGAGCCAGAGGAAAAGCCCCGACTGCACAAGCAATCGAGGCTTGGTGCAGGTAGCTGAGCAGGGATTCCAACTCAGGCAGACCGGCGTATCGGCTCTCGGCGCCACGCAGTTCCTCTTGCATCGAGTCACCATTCGGCCATCTCTGGCACTCCACTGAATTGGTCACCCCATCGGACTTACGCCTGCTGGGGCGCTGGGGGGATGCCGTTCGCTGACCAGCTCCGCAGCTTGTGGCGAGACATTCCCGCGCGCCAATCCAGCAGCGCGCGTCCCGGCTGGTTCGGGCGGAAACAAAAAAGCCACCCGAAGGTGGCCCAACCACTGTGCGAACATGTGTACTCCCCCGCTCTGGGATGAGTCCTGAGATGTACGGCTCCAGGGTACAACTCACACTCATAGGGGACACATCAGTACAAGGACATGGGTAACAGATCCAAGCTTGGCAGCCAGGGCCAGACATTCGCAATTGGAGCCACATGCAGCCCGGTCGGGCGGCATGCACGCAGCAGCCCTGCTTCCAACACTCATCACACGGGTCCTGCCGCCGTCTCGGACGGCAAAAAGGGTGCCGCCCCATGCACGCGCAGGCCCGCTATACGCCCGATATGGACTTGACGCCGACAAATGGAACATTTCGAAAAATACCTATTTTCAGTGATATTCCATTTTCCGTGCGCCTCCTATGATTGCCACATCCTCCCGTGACAGCGGTATTCACGAGAGAAAAAATATTAACGAGAATGAAAAATCATTCCACCAGGATTTGAATCCGCCTGCGGGCCTATAGGCGTCTTCAAAAAGCTATTGAAAACACCATCTCGAAACAGAAAAATGACAAACAGCCATTGCTGATGGTTGTTTCCCCCTGTGAAAGAAGGCATGCGGCACGCGTTTTCCAGTGGAGACGAGTGCGCCGGGACTGCTGATGGACGAATGCCGTGGCCCGTAATTTTTCTTGAAATTTCTTAACAATTCGTAGATATTCGCCCTATCCCATAGACCCGTCTTTCGTTTTTCCGAATTCCCACCGAAGTCATGCCATTTGCCGGCCATACCCCACCGCCCGACGTACATGCACAACCGTTTTGCATTGCCAGGCAAGACAGAGAAAATCTGCATGGACACAAGGCATGCGCCATATGGCTCACCGGTCTTTCCGGATCTGGCAAATCGACCATTGCGAATGCGCTGCAGACCCGCTTGCATGCCGCCGGCAGACGCACCTATGTGCTTGATGGCGACAACATCCGCCAGGGCCTGAACCGCGACCTGGGCTTCTCCAACGAAGACCGGGCAGAGAATATCCGCAGGGTTTCAGAGGTCGCCCGGCTGTTCGTGGATGCGGGAACCATCGTGATCGCCGCCTTCATCTCGCCTTTCCGGGCCGAGCGTGATGCTGCCAGGGCCTTGTTCGACAAGGGCGACTTCTTCGAGGTCTTCGTGGATGTTCCCCTGTCCGTTGCCGAGCAGCGCGACCCCAAGGGCCTGTACAGCAAAGCGCGCCGCGGCGAGCTGCGTCAGTTCACCGGAATCGACTCGCCTTATGAACCCCCTGTGGCAGCGGAGTTGACCCTGCGCACGGACCAGCTCAGCGTGGCAGCCTGTGTTTCGCGCATGCAGGCGTTGTTCCAGCAAGAGCAGCAAACCGGGCCGGGTGCGCCAGCCCCTGCCATGGCACCGCTGATTGCCTACGCCCTGCCGCTGGCCAAGGCAATGCCATGAATGCCAGGCCCGACCTGTCCTGCGCACATGAGGTCGTATGCGCCGCCACGCCCTTGTTTGCGCGGCTCGATGCCAAGGTTGCGCTGCAGGGACTGCGCGACGAGGCCGATGCATTGCTGTCCATGCCATGGTGTGACCATGTGAACCACGGCGGCTACGAAGGCGTATGGCGGGTGATGCCGCTGCGCTGCCAGCGCCAGCATGTGGCGGCCCATCCGCTGCTCCAGAGCTTCTCCATCGAGGCACCCGAGGAGGACTGGGAAGACCTGCCCCTGCTGCGGCAATGCCCCGCCATACGCCAGGTGCTGGAGCAACTGCAATGCCCGCTGCGCTCCGTGCGCCTGATGCAGCTGAAGGCCGGCTCATCCATCAGGCCGCATCGCGACCATGGGCTGGGCCTGGCGCACGGCCAGGCCCGCCTGCATGTGCCCGTGCACACCCATCCGGATGTGCAGTTCATCGTGGAAGGCCGCGTGATCCCCATGGCCGCAGGGGAGCTCTGGTATTTCAATGCCGATGCCACGCATGAAGTGGTGAACCGGGGCACGCAGGACCGCACCCATCTGGTCATCGACTGCATGGCCAACGCCTGGCTGGCCGACCGCATCGGCAAAGGGCAGGTCCATGCATGAGCTGCAGGCAGCCTTTGCCGAACTGATTGCAAGCCCCCGGCAACAGGCCTTGCTCCAGCAGGCCAGGAGCGTGGAGTCGCTGCTGGCCCGGTTGCGCCGGCTGTGGTCTCTTCCCGCCTGGAGCGATGCCCGGCTCATGCAGGCGCTGGAGCAGGTGAGCCAGGCGGCCGCCGTGCCGGCCACCGCATTGCTGGCCGGCGGCTGGCTGCCCCACAGGTATGAGCCACGCACGCGCAGCATCCAGTGGTGCCTGCCGGACGGACCGGCCACCGAGCCGTTTCATGACGAGTACATCAGCCGCTGCCTGCAGCGCAGGCTGCTGAACCAGTTCATCCGGCCGCGCACGCCGCTGGCGGGCCTGTGCGCGGACTCCGTTCCCAGGCACTTGGGCCATCGGCCTGCCGGCTTCATCTTCCACCTCTCGCGCTGCGGCTCCACCCTGGTCTCGGGCAGCCTTTCCGAGCTGGACAGCACGCTGGTCCTGTCGGAGCCGCCGGTGTTCACCGAGCTGCTGCTGGACACCTCTCTGGACCATACGCAAAAGCGCGAGGGCATTGCCGGTCTGGTGTCGGCGATCACCGTCGCCGTGCCTGGGCGCCAGGACCTTGTGGTCAAGTGGAATGCCTGGGATATCTTCCAGTGGGAGCTGCTGCAGGACCTCTACCCCGAGGTGCCCAGCCTGATGCTGGTGCGCGATCCCGTGGAGATCCTGGCCTCGCACCACAGGCAGGCCGGCCGGCACATGTCGGGCGACCCGTCGCTGGCTGGTGCCAGTCCGGTGTTCCGTTGCGGCAGGAGCAGCCAACCTTTTGTCTCCATGCTCGACCATCGCATGCGCGTGCTGCAGGCAATGATGGAGCGGATGCGGGGCCTGCACGAAAGCCGGGGCGTTCCTGTGCTGCACTACAGCCAGCTGGGTGCCGGGGCCATGGAGCAGATAGCCCGGCGCTTCGGCCTTCATGCGAGCGAGGCAGCACGCCAGCGCATCGCCGTGCGCCTCGGCCGGCATGCCAAGGCGCTGGACCAGCGCTTCTCGCCTGACGGGCAGGACAAGGCAGCCGTCTTTGGCGAAGGTGATCGCCAGGCTATCGAAGCGCGCCTGGGTCCGCTGCACGCACAGTTGCTGCAGTGCGCACACCCCCTGATGGATGCGGAGGCCCTGCATGCTGCTTGAAGCGCTGCGCCCCCCCGGCCTGTTCACCCGCCCCGCTGAACCCGAAGACCGCGACTTCCAGAGCGCACTGTTTCTCTCGGCGCGCCCGCACCTGCAATCCCTGCCGCTGCCCGAGGCCGCGCTCGCACAGCTGATGGACCAGCAGTACGACTTCCAGCAGGCCGACTACCAGCGCCGCTTTGCCGGAGCATCCCGCCTCATCGTGCAGGAAAGGGGGGTGCCCATAGGCGCACTGACGGTGCATGACAGCGGAGCGGACCTGCACATCGTGGACATCGTGATCACGCCTGCCGTACGCGGACAAGGATACGGCGCGGCCCTGCTGCGCTGGGTGCAAGGCAGTGCCGCCGTGCTGGGCCGCAGGGTCACGCTGAGCGTCGATGCTGCCGATCCGGCAGCCCAAAGACTTTATGAACGGCTGGGCTTCGCGTCATCGGGCATCGATGCCGTTCAACTGGGCATGGCCTGGCATCCCCCTGCCCCCTGGACACCTTCATACCCCTCCTGCACCCCCACAAAGCGATAACAGAAAGGCAACGCTTCCATGGAAAACTTCATTGGAGAAATCCGCTTGTATCCCTATGGCTGGCCTCCCAAGGGATGGGCGATGTGCGCCGGACAGCTTCTCGCCATCAACCAGAACCAGGCACTGTTCTCGCTGCTGGGTACGCAATTCGGCGGAAACGGCTTCACTACCTTCGCGCTTCCCGATCTTCGTGGCCGGGTCGCACGGCACACGGGCGGCGACTTGCAGCAAGGCTTGCCGGGTGGCGTGGAAAGCGTCACCTTGGTCGCCAACAATCTTCCCCAGCACACCCACGTCGTCATGGCAAGCACGGACAGCGGGGATGCGCCCGCGTTCAGCAACAACAGCATGGCCACGGCCACGCTCGTGGCCACCAGCGCCCCCACCAATTTCTATGCACCAGGCACCGCTGGCCAGCAGCCGATCGCGCCGGCCAGCGTCTCCAACACCGGCGGCAATCAGCCGCACGAGAACTGCCAGCCCTCGCTGGTGCTGACACCGTGCATCGCGCTGACCGGCATCTACCCTTCGCGCAACTGACTCGCGCCCACAGGAATACGCAATGGACTATTACCTTGGAGAGATCCGCCTGTTCGCAGGCAGTTTTGCGCCCGCAGGCTGGCACCTGTGCGATGGCACGACGCTCAACATCTCTGCATACGACGCCCTGTACTCGCTGCTGGGAACGATCTACGGCGGAGACGGGCAAACCACCTTCAAGCTGCCGGACCTTCGATCCCGCGTGCCCGTGGGGCAGGGAACAGGCCTGGGGCTGACCAGTCGCTCCTTGGGTCAGCAGTTCGGAGTGGCACAGGTCTCGCTCACGACAAACCAGATGCCCATCCATTCCCACGGTCTTGTCGCCAGCACCTCCCTGGCTACCGCAGCACAGGCCACAGGGCTGGTGCCTGCACAAAACGGTTCCGATCTCTTCTATGCGCCACAGCCGGTGGCAGGGGCCAACCCACAGACCATGGCACCCGCATCGGTCACCGTCGCAGGCAACAACCTACCGCACGACAACATCATGCCCAGCATGGCAATGAACTACATCATTGCGCTCCAAGGCATCTACCCCTCCAGGAACTAGGACAGCACCATGGACGCTTTCATCGGCGAAATTCGCCAATTTCCGTTCAACTTCGCCCCCAAGAACTGGGCGCTGTGCGATGGCCAGTTGCTGGCCATCCAGTCCAACCCCGCATTGTTTTCCATCATCGGAACCTTCTATGGCGGCAACGGAACCACAACCTTCGGCCTGCCCGATCTGAGAGGCCATGTCGTCACCGGAGCCGACCCGCAGCAGTCTTGGAACATAGGCTCCACGGCAGGCACTGATTCCGTCACGCTGCTGGCCACTGAAATGCCCCAGCACAAACATTTGCTGACCGGGCTGAACAATCCAGGCACCCAGGCAGCGCCCGACAGCACGTCCTTCCTGGCGTTCGACGGTCGGGGGGGTACTGGGGTCGTGCGGTACATGCGAACCAACGGCACGCCCAGCGCCGCCATGGCTTCCAACATGCTGACTCCGGCCGGAGGCAACACCGCGCATGAGAATCGCCAGCCCTTTCTCGTGCTGAACTTCTGCATTGCGTTGCAAGGCGTCTTCCCCCCACGTAACTGACGTGCCGCAGCCCATGCCACGCACACTGCATTTCATCTCCGGCCTGCCGCGCTCGGGCTCCACGCTGCTCGCGGGCATCCTGCGGCAGAACCCGCGCTTTCACGCCGCGATGAGCAGTCCCGTGGCGGGGCTGGTCAACGGAGCCCTCGAGCAGATGGGCGCCGGCAGCGAATCCCACGCCTTCTTCGATGAGGCCCGGCGCAAGGCCATCTGCCGGGCCATCGTCGATGCCTACTATGCCGGCCAGCAGCAGCCCGTCCTCTTCGACACCAACCGCCAGTGGACGGCACGCATGCACCAGCTCGTGGAGCTGGTACCCGACTTCAGGATGGTGTGCTGCGTGCGCAATCCGGCATGGGTCATGGACAGCTTCGAGGCCATCTACCGCAGGAACCCCTTCGACTACAGCCGCATGTTCAACGCGGCCTCGCGCCAGACGGTGTACAGCCGCTGCGAATCGCTCATCCATGTGGCCGGTGCCGTGGGCAGCGCATGGACCGCGCTCAAGGAAGCCTACTACGGCGAGTTTTCCGAGCGCCTGCTGATCGTGGACTACGACCTGCTCACCCATCACCCCCGGCGCACGGTGGAACTCATCTACCAATTTCTCGGCGAAGAGGCCTTCGCCCACGACTTCGATGCCGTCGAGTACTCCGAAAGCGAGTTCGACCTGCAACTGGGCGTCAAGGGCCTGCACGACGTGCGCCGGAAGGTGGCCTTCACGCCGCGCCGCAGCATCCTGCCGCCCGACCTGTTTGCCAAGTACCAGGCCATGGACTTCTGGCAGGACACCACCGGCACCTCGGCCCACATCATTGCCAGCAAGAGAGCGTCCGCGACGGACGCCGAAACACAGAGAGGAACACCATGATAGGCACCACATTCCTTGGCGGCTTCTCCGCCGCACTGCTTCCGCTGGGCCTGCTGGGTTCCGCAGGCCCGGCAGCGGGCTCCTACCTGCGCTCGTACCTGAGATCGCCCCAGGACTCTGGCGAGCAGACCGCCCTGCCCCTGTCCCGCAGTGCCGCGCCGGTGCGCGACCTGCGGCCTCGCCCCCCGGGAGAGCTGGAGATCGTCGTGGCATCGCCCGTCAGCGAACTGGTGATCGTGGACTCTGCCGTGCAGGACCGGGCCGTGCTGCAGCGTGCGCTCAAGCCCGGCGTGCAGATGGTGGAGATCGATGCCTCGCGCCCCGGCCTGCCCCAGTTGGTCCAGGCCCTGGCTTCGTTCAAAAATCTGTCCGCCATCCACGTGGTCTCGCATGCCGAGGCCGGCGTGCTGCTGCTGGGCAGCAGCCGCATCACGGCCGAAAGTATCAAGGGCGAGATCGAATCGCTGGCCGCCCTGCGCAATGCCGTGCGTCCCGGCGGTGACCTGCTGTTCTACGGCTGCGATCTCGCAGCCACGCCCGAGGGCGAGCAACTGCTGGACATCGTGCAGCATGCAACGCAGCTGGACATGGCGGCGTCCAGCAATGCCACAGGCAACCTGGCCCAGGGTGGAGACTGGCAGCTGGAGGTACGGCGTGGCCACGTCGATACGCAGCTGGCGTTTTCGGACAAGGCTTTGGCTGATTTCTCGGGCGTGCTACAGGCCGCCAACGGAACCTACGGCTTCGTTCCCGTTACCAACTGGTCGGGTGACAAGACACCGGAGCTGACCTCCGCACATTTCAAGTTGACAGCCCGCGACGGCGACGACGCCATCCGGAAACTCTACATGTATGCAGGTGCCGTGGGCATGATGGATGGCACGTATACAGGGAACGCCATGCGCCTGCGCGCCAACGCACCGAACACCACGCTGTTCGAGTTGACGGCAGTGAATACAGGTGAAGCCCTCATCCCCAGCGGCGGAGGCATGCAGTACGCCGACCTCACCAATGTGCGCATCGAAGGCCTGCGCGCGGACGGAGTTTCGACCATCGTCACTGCGCCGAAGGACGGCACCGGCTCGGCGGACAGCTTCAACTTCAGCGGAGCCGATCTGAGCGCCTTCCAGAACAAACGCTTCCAGAGTTTCCGGCTGCTTTTCGATTGCAAACCGCCGGGCTCCTCGCAGTGCGCTGCCTACATGGAGTTGCGTAACTTCACGGTACAAAATGCCGTCAACACTCCCTTGCCGCTTCCAGTGGTGACGGATGCGAACATCGGCCTGAGCGGTGCCAGCAGCCTGCTGGGAGCCTTCAAGGCTGGCGATACGGTAACTGTCACCTGGAACAACACAGGCGCAGGAGACAACGTCAGCGAAGAGAATGGCGTCAATGGCGTGACCGTGGATTTCAGCCAGTTCGGTGGACCTGCCGCAGCGCCTGCAACCAACAACGGCAGTGGCATCTGGACGGCCGCCTACGTTCTTGCCGCCGGGTATCAGGGCACCAACAGGAACGTGAGCGTGACCGCCACGAATGGCAACGGATCAACCACGACGGCAGATACGGCCAACGCCACGGTGGACACCCTGGTACCCGCCGTCAGCAGCATCGCCTTCAAAGGCTCGCCAGCCCCGGGCGATGCCAGCATGGAGTTCACGGTGACCTTCAACAAGCAGGTCTCCAATGTATTTGCCAGCGACTTCGCACTTGCCTCCACCGGGTCCGCCAGCGGCACCATCGCCAGCGTCTTCACAGCCTCGGGCATCTCCTTCGACGTCAACATTACCGGCATCACGGGCAATGGCACCCTTAAGCTCAACCTGAGCGGGGCCAACGGCATTTCCGACAGCGTGGGCAATGCCTCACCGGCAGCCTTCAGCGCCGGAGCCACGCACACCGTGGCCGTTCCGGTGGCGCCCAGCGCGCCAACGGTTGCCTCGGCCTCGCCGGGCAATGGCCAGGCCACGGTGACTTTTGGCGCACCCGCCAGCAATGGCGGCACGGCCATCGCCACCTACACGGCCGTGGCCAGCGGGGTCGGAGGCCAGACCGGATCCTGCCCAGGGCCGGCGGCCTGCACCATCACCGTGCCCGGCCTGACCAATGGCATCAGCTACAGCTTCAACGTCTCGGCCACCAACTCGGCAGGACTGACCGGCCCTGCGGCCACGTCCAACAACGTTACCCCCCAGAGCACGCAGACCATCAGCTTCACGCCCGCTGCCAGCTACAACTTCGGCACCACGCCCACGTTGACTGCCACCTCCAGCGCAGGCGGCAGCTATCCGGTGAGCTTCACATCGACCACCACGGGCGTGTGCACCATCGCGTCAACAGGCACGCTGACCTTCGTGACCGCCGGCAGCTGCACCATCAACGCCGACCAGCCCGGCGACGCGGCCACCAGCGCCGCACCCCAGGTCGGGCAGACCTTCAACGTCAACGCCATCGCGCCGGGAGCGCCCACCATCGGCACGGCAACAGCCGGCGATGCCCAGGCCGCGGTGAGCTTCACCGCACCCGCCTCCACCGGGGGAGCCGCCGTCACCTACACCGCCACATCCAGCCCGGGCAGCTTCACGGCGACGGGCAGCAGCCCGATCACCGTGCCCGGCCTGATCAATGGCACGGCCTACACCTTTTCGGTCACGGCCGCCAACTCAGCCGGACCGGGCTCTCCCTCGGCTGCATCCAACGCCGTGACGCCCAAGGCGTCGCAGACCATCAGCTTCACGCCCGCTGCCAGCTACAACTTCGGCACCACGCCCACGTTGACTGCCACCTCCAGCGCAGGCGGCAGCTACCCGGTGAGCTTCACATCGACCACCACGGGCGTGTGCACCATCACGCCAACAGGCACGCTGACCTTCGTGACCGCCGGCAGCTGCACCATCAACGCCGACCAGCCCGGCGACGCGGCCACCAGCGCCGCACCCCAGGTCGGGCAGACCTTCAACGTCAACGCCATCGCGCCGGGAGCGCCCACCATCGGCACGGCAACAGCCGGCGATGCCCAGGCCACGGTGAGCTTCACCGCACCCGCCTCCACCGGGGGAGCCGCCGTCACCTACACCGCCACATCCAGCCCGGGCAGCTTCACGGCGACGGGCAGCAGCCCGATCACCGTGCCCGGCCTGATCAATGGCACGGCCTACACCTTCTCGGTCACGGCCGCCAACTCAGCCGGACCAGGCTCTCCCTCGGCTGCATCCAACGCCGTGACGCCCAAGGCGTCGCAGACCATCAGCTTCACGCCCGCTGCCAGCTACAACTTCGGCACCACGCCCACGTTGACTGCCACCTCCAGCGCAGGCGGCAGCTATCCGGTGAGCTTCACATCGGCCACCACGGGCGTGTGCACCATCACGCCAACAGGCACGCTGACCTTCGTGACCGCCGGCAGCTGCACCATCAACGCCAACCAGCCCGGCAACGCGGCCACCAGCGCCGCACCCCAGGTCTCGCAGACCTTCAACGTCAACGCCATCGCGCCTGATGTTCCCGTCATCGGCACAGTCACGACCGCAGATGCCCAGGCCACGGTGAGCTTCACGGCCTCCGCCGGCAGCGGCGGTGCGCCCATCACGGGCTACACCGTGACGGCCACGCCGTTGGTGGTGCCCGGTGCGCCCGCCGTGACCACCCAGACAGGCACGGCATCGCCCATCGTCGTGACAGGGCTGGCCAATGGCTTTGCCTACAGCTTCACCGTCAAGGCCACGAACGGCGCACAGACCAGCGCGGACTCCGCAGCGGTACAAGGCACGCCGCGCAAGCTGGAACTGGTGGGTGCTCCCGGCAGCGTGCCCGGAATGTCCGGCACGCCGACAGCCACGCTGTCCGGCGGCGGCTCCACCTGCACGCTGCAGGCCAGCGGCGGCTTCGGCCCGGCCGCTGCCACGCCGCCCGGCCTGCAGGCGCCCAATGGCCAGTTCGCCTTCACGGCCGAGCAATGCACGGGCGCCGTGACGATGACCCTGGTGTACCCCAGCCCCCTGCCCCTGGGCGTGCAGTTCCGCAAGCCCGATGGGGCCGGCGGCTGGTTCGACCCCATGAACGCCGCCACCTCGTTGAACGTGCACATGAACCCCGCCCGCACCACGATCAGCTACACCATCACCGACAACGGCCTGGGTGACACCAACCCGGCCACGGGCTCCGTCAGCGATCCGTTCGTTCCCGTGGTGGCTGCAGTGGCACCCGGCGGCGCGCAGGCCATTCCCTCGCTGGGTGGATGGGCGCTCGCAATGCTGTCCGGGCTGCTGGGAGGCCTGGCCCTGCGCAGCAGGAAGGTGTTCACGGCACGGCGCTGACGCGCAAGCTGCCCTGGCAGCCTGGCAGGCCCTGGTTCGCAAGAGCCAGGGCCTTTCCCATGAAGAGCCCAGGCCGCCTTCGGTGCAGGTGCGGCGACGGCCGTTCGCAGAGCATGTATCGCCCGGAACTGCGGCAGGAGGCCATCCCTGCGAGCCACGCCTGCGCAAGGTTTTCTTAACCGCGCCCGGCCCATTCGGCACGCCACACCGCCAGGGCCGACAGCGCAGCGCTGGCTCCGGCCAGCAGGATGGACGGCGTGTAGCCACCCCAGATATCGAACAGCCAGCCCGCCAGGCTGCCCCCGGCCATGGCCGAGATACCGACCGCCACATACAGCGCCCCCAAAATGGCGCCCAGGTTCCGCGTGCCGAACCAGGTCGCGGCCACGGCGGGATACAGCGCGATGCAGCCGCCGTTGGCCGCGCCGAACACCAGCGCAAAACCGGCCAGGGCCACGAAGCCCCGCGCCATGGACCACAGCCCGCACAGCACGGCCAGGGACACGGTGAGCACCAGCAGAAAGCGCAGCGCCCCCATCCTGTCGCCCAGCCGGCCCAGCGCGAGGCGCCCCAGCACATTGCCCACGCCGATCAGTCCGATCAACCCATTGGCCTGCGCGGCAGACAACCCCTGCTGGCGTGCCAGCGGGTTGATGTGGATGAGGGCCAGGAACAGGCCGATGGAGCCCAGAAAGATGGCCGCGAAATACCACCAGAACCGGGCCTGCCGCGCCGCCTGGGCCAGGTCCATGCCCGGGGCGGACTGCCCGGCAGCAGGGACACCCGAATGCGGCACGCCATCGGGATGCAGCCCCAGTTCCTCAGGCCGGTCGCGCAGGCTGGCCGCAGCAGCCAGGCCGGCCAGTGCAATGGCTGCGGCATAGACCTGCATGGTCAGTTGCCAGGACAGGTGCTCCATGAGTGCGCCCGCCACCACGGGACCGAGCAGGGTACCCAGCCCGGTGCCCGCCAGCGCTATGCCGGAGGCAGAACTGCGCCGCAGCACGAACCATCGTGCAATGGTGGAGACGGCGGGCACATACACCAGGCCCACGCCCAGGCCGACCAGAATGCAGAAGGCGCCCAGGAACAGGACCAGCGATGACGACAGCAGGCTGCTGGCCACAAAGCCCAGCGCCAGCAGCACGATGCCGGCCGAGGTGACGGTGCGCACCGAGGTCCTGTCGCTCCATGCGCCCGAGAACACGCCTACGCCGTAGTAGATCAGGGCCGTCAGGGAAAAAATGGAGGCCGTGGAAAAGCTGCTGGCACCGAACTGGGCCTGGATGCTGGCGAAAAACGCCCCGAACGAATAGGCCGCGCCAAAGATCAGCGCCAGCAGCACATGGACGGCGCCCACGATGTACCAGCCCCGGAACAGTCTGTCTCGCCTCATTTGCATCTCCTTGGTGTGGCATGACTCTAGTTGTCTAGACATGCTTAGACATTAGGTATCAACCCCAGGACTACAGAACAAAGAACGGAGTTGGCCAGGACGGCGCACCTGCAAGGCCTGCAGCGCTCCAAAGCCGGCATACGATCGGCCTTCCGTACCTTGTGCAAACACCCCGCTTTTTTGACACTCCATGTCCACCATTGCCCCCGCCGAAGCCACCGAAAAGAACGACGGCGTCGCGGCCGTAGACCGCGCGCTGCACATTGCAACGGCCCTGGCCCATGCCAACCGGGGGCTGACGCTGACGGAGCTGTCGCACGTCACGCAGATGTACAAGAGCACGCTGCTGCGCCTGCTGGCCTCGCTGGAGCGCGCGGGCCTGGTGATGCACCGGGCGGACAAAAAATACGCGCTGGGACCGCTGGCCTTTGTGTTGGGACGCTCCTTCGAGCAGACGCATGGCCTGCAGGGCGCCATCGAGCCCGTGCTGCAGTGGCTGGTGGACCAGGGAACGGAAAGCCCGTCGTTCCACGTGCGTCATGATCAGCAGCACCGGCTTTGCGTCATGCGCCTGGACTCCCACCACTCCACGCTGGACCGCGTGCGCGTGGGGGATCTGCTGCCGCTGGCGCGCGGTGCGGCGGGCAAGGTCATCACCACGCTGGAGGCGGGCCTGCCGGCGTCCCCCACGCAGGCCGATCTGATCTTCACTTCGTTCGGCGAACGCGATCCGCTGTGTGGTGCGATTGCGGCGCCGGTGTTCGGGCCGTCGGCCTCGCTGCTGGGTGCGATCTCGGTGTCCGGGCCGCTGGAGCGCTTTTCCGAGCTGGCGGTTGAAGGCATGAAATCCCTGGTGATGGGCGCTGCCCGGCGCGCCACCGAAAGCCTGGGCGGGAACTGGCCTCTGGCCTGACGACCACGGCCTTTCTGCGCACGCGGCGCAGCTTCTCCCCTCCTCCTCTTCCCGTCTTTCCTGCGCACCCGGCCTGGCGCCCGGTGCGCTGCCCGTGCTTGCCTGCCTGCCGCTTTTACCGCCAGGAATATTCATAAAAACAGAACAAAAGTTCTGACAGTGAAAACACCAATACTGATTTTTGCGACATCGACCCTAGAATTCGCAAAAACAGAACCATTGTTTTCTCTGAAAGAACTTTTATGACACAACCCCACCCTTTGCTCATCGCCGGGCAGGACCGCGGCGGCGAGCAAGGCATCGCTGCGCTGCTTTCGGTCAACCCGGCCACGGGCGCTCCCAACCACGAGGTGGCCGCGGCCGGCGCGGCGCTGGTTGACGAAGCCGTTTGCAATGCTGCCCAGGCCGTGCGCCAGCGCAGCTGGGCGCAGATGCTGCCCATGCACCGGGCGCGCATCCTGCACGGCATGGCCGAACGCATGGAGCGCGACAGCGAGCGGCTGGCACGGCTGCAGATGCAGGAAAACGGCAAGGTCTGGAGCGAGTGCGTGAAGCAGGTGCACAGCGCTGCCGCCACCTTCCGCTACTACGGCGCGGTCTGCGAGGCCACGGGCGCCGAGGTCACGCCGCCGCGCGGCAGCTACCTGTCGATGACGGCCTACGAGCCCTATGGCGTGGTGGCCGCCATCACCCCCTGGAACTCGCCGCTGACCATGGAGGCCCAGAAGATCGCCCCGGCACTGGCGGCCGGCAATGCCGTGGTGCTCAAGCCCTCCGAGGTCACGCCGTCCACGGGCCTGGCCGTGGGTCGCATTGCGCTGGAGGCAGGTCTCCCGCCGGGCCTGCTCAATGTGCTGCCGGGCACGGGCACCCAGGCCGGCGGCGCCCTGGTCGCCCATCCGCTGGTGCGCATGGTGTCGTTCACGGGCGGCACGGAAAGCGGCCGGCGCATCGCCGAGGTGGCGGCGCGCAAGCTCATGCCCGTTGCGCTGGAGCTGGGCGGCAAGTCTCCCCACATCGTGTTTGCCGATGCGGATCTGGACGCCGCCGTGGCAGCCGTGGCCGACGGCATCTTCGAGGGCAGCGGCCAGTCCTGCGTGGCGGGCTCGCGGCTGTTCGTGCAGCGAACCGTTCTGGATCAGGTGGTGGGCCGCTTGCTGGAGCGTGCCCGCGCACTGCGCGTGGACCTGCCCGATGCCCCCGGCGCCCAGATGGGGCCGCTGGCCAGCTTTGCCCAGCGCGACCGGGTGGAGCGCATGGTGGAAGCGGCACGCGCAGCGGGCGCCGAGATTCTTGCGGGCGGAGCACGGCCCGACGCATCGCACCTGGGTGCGGGAGCCTACTACCTACCGACGGTGATCGCCGGCATTTCCAACAGCGCGCGCATCGCCCAGGAGGAAATCTTCGGCCCCGTGCTGTGCGTGCTGCCCTTCGATGACGAGGACGACCTCGTCGCCCAGGCCAACGACAGTGCCTTCGGCCTGGCCTCGGGCGTATGGACGGCCGACTACCGGCGCGCCTGGCGCGTGGCGCGCGCGCTGGAGGCGGGCACGGTCTGGATCAACACCTACAAGCAGCTGTCGGTGGCCACGCCTTTCGGTGGCTTCAAGGACAGCGGCCTGGGCCGCGAAAAAGGCGTGGGCGGCATGCGCCTGTACCAGCAGCCCAAGGGCATCTACTTCGCCATGGAATGAGCAAGGACAAGCACATGACCCCCGACGACAAGAACACCATCGGCTTCATCGGCCTGGGCGTGATGGGCGAGCCCATCTGCCGCAACCTGGCAAAAAAGAGCGGCGCCCCCGTGGTCGCCTTCGACCTGGACCCCGCGCCCCTGCAGCGCCTGGCCGCCGATGGCGTGCAGGCCGCAGCCAGCGCGGCCGAAGTGATGGCGTGCGCCGCCACCGTCTTCCTGTCCCTGCCCTCGGGCGAGGTCGTGGCCCGGCTGTGCCGCGAGCCGGGCGGGCTGCTGGAATCCGCCCGCGCAGGCCAGACCCTCGTGGACCTGAGCACCTCCCCCGTGGACACCACGCGCGCCCTGGCCCTGGAGTTCAAGGCACGCGGCGTGCAGTTTGCCGACGCGCCCGTGGCCCGCACGCGCGCCGCGGCAGAGGCCGGCACACTGGCCGTGATGGTAGGCGCCGAGCCCGCCCTTTTCGAGGCCCTGCGCCCGCTGATCGCCACCTTCGCCTCGGACATCGCGCTGTGCGGCCCCGTGGGCTGCGGCCAGGTGCTCAAGATCCTCAACAACATGGTGCTGTTCGAGACCGTGGTGGCCTTCAGCGAGGCCAAGGCCATTGCCGAGAAGGCTGGCGTCGATCCCGCCGTGCTGTTCGAGACCCTGTCCAAGGGCTCGGCCGACAGCTTTGCCCTGCGCAACCACGGAATGAAGGCCGTGCTGCCGGGCGAGTTCCCCGAGCGCGCATTCTCGGTGCGCTACGCGCGCAAGGACTTGACGTATGCCTTGCAGCTCGCCCGGGAAGCCGGCGTGGACGCACGTGGCGCCGCCGTGGTCGATGCCTGGTTTGCCCAGGCCCTGGACAGCGGCCTGGGCGAGCAGTACCACCCTGTGATCAGCCGGCTGATCGCAGGCCAGCACTGACCGCAGGGCGGCAGCACGGAAAAGACAAGAACCCCAAGGAGACAGACATGCCATTCCCCACACGCCGCCGCGCACTGCGCTGCGGTCTGGCCGCCGCATTGGCGCCTGCACTGCACCCGGCCCTGGTCCACGCCCAGGAACGCACGCAGGACCGCATCGCCAGCTACCCCACGGACAACGTGCGCATGGTCGTGCCCTATGCGGCCGGCGGCGCCACCGACATCGTGGCCCGCGCCGTGGCCGAGAAGCTGCATGCGCGCTGGAGCAAACCCGTGGTCATAGACAACCGCCCCGGCGCCGGCACCACGCTGGCCGCGGCCCAGGTGGCGCGCGGCCCGGGCGACGGGCATCTGCTGTACATGACCACCTCGGCCCACACCATCAGCTCCACCCTCTACAAGAAGCTGGACTACGACCCGCTCAAGGATTTTGCGGCGCTGAGCCTGATCGCCAAGGTGCCCCTGGTGCTGGTGGTGCGCCCGGACCTGGGCGTCGGCGACCTGGCCGGCTTCATCCGCCATGCGCAGGCCCAACCGGACAAGGCCAGCTTTGCCTCGCCCGGCAATGGCACGGCCCAGCACCTGGCCGGCGAAATGTTCAACACGGCCACGCGGTCGCGCCTGGTCCATGTGCCCTACAAGGGCGACGCCCCGGCCATCACCGACCTCATGGGCGGCTCGGTGGACGCCATGTTCGCCACCCTCACCGTGGTGCTGCCGCATATCGCCTCGGGCCGGCTCAAGGCCATCGCCCTGGCCAACGGCCGCCGCGTGGAGAAGGTGCCCGCCATTCCCACCTTTGCCGAATCGGGCCTGGCCGGATTCGAGGCCGCCACCTGGTTCGGCGTGCTCGCGCCGGCCTCGCTGGCACCGCCACTGCGCGAACGCATCGCCCAGGACCTGCGCGCCGTGGTCGGCCAGCCCGAGCTGCGCGCACGGCTGATCGACCTGGGCGGCGAAGTCGTGTCCAGCACGCCGGCCGAGTTCGATGCCTTCATGCAGGCCGAAACCCGCAAATGGCAGGACATCGTCAGGCAGTCGGGCGCCGCCATCGGCTGACGGGCCACCGGGAACAACACGCCATGGACACGCCTGACACGTATCTGCTGAACCAGCGCTTTGCGCACATCGCACCGGCCGTCAATGCCGACGCCCACCTGGTCCACCGTGGCCGCACGCTGACGGGCGCGCTGCTCGTCGAGATCGGCGACACACCCCATCTGCTGCGCCTGGAAGCTGGCCGCATCGCCGCCGTGCAGCGCCGCTTTCCGCTGTTCCAGGAGCGGCTGCTCACCATCCGCGGCAGCGCCCGCGCCTGGCAGGCGCTGTGGCAGCCCGTGCCCGAGCCCGGCTGGCCCGACCTGTTCGCGCTGACCAAGCGCGGCGAGATGCAGGTGGAAGGCCAGCCATGAACGCATGCATCGAACCCATCGTCGGTCGATACGTCCATGTGGACATCCTCGGCCAGTCGCACCGCATCCACTTCGAGGAAAGCGGCCAGGGCGCGCCCCTGCTATGCCTGCACACCGCCGGCGCCGACGCGCGCCTGTTCCGCCACCTGATGTGCGACGAGGAGATCACGCGGCGCTTTCGCGTCATCGCCTTCGACCTGCGCCACCAGCCACCCAACTCCCTGGAACTGGCCATGGCCTGGGGACCGTACATCCGCGCCTGCATCGACCTCTTCGGCCCAGAACGCTGCATGTTCGAAAGCAACTTCCCCGTGGACAAGGGAACCTGCAGCTACCAGGTGCTGTGGAATGCCTTCAAGCGCATTGCGACGGGCATGTCGCCGGACGAGAAGGCCCTGCTGTTCAGCGGGACGGCGGCGAGGGTGTACCGGCTCGAACAAGCCGTTCCTGTGCCAGCGCCCCTGCGGCAGCTAGCCCTGCTCCCTCGCCGCCTGCACCGTCCCCCGGCACTCCCCGAACCCGATGCGCGCGGCTCCGGACTTCTCGCACCAGCCGCGCAGCAGCACCGTGTCGCCATCGTGCAGGAAGCCGCGCTGCTCTCCACCGCCGATGTCCACGGGGCTTTGCGCGCCCCGGGCCAGCTCGATCATGGCGCCCGCCTCGCCAGGGCCTGGGCCCGAAATCGTGCCGCTGCCTATCAGGTCGCCCGGCTGCAGGTTGCAGCCGCCCGCCGTGTGGTGGGCCACCATCTGGGCCATGCTCCAGTACTGGTGGCGAAAGCTGGTGCCGGACAGCCGGGCCGGCCCTCGGCCCCGGGCGCGCGCCTGCTCGCTGTGAATCCACACCTCCAGCTGGATGTCCAGCGCGCCGGCCGCACGGTTGCCTGCCGACTCCAGGTAGGCCAGCGGCTGCGGATCTCCGGCAGGCCGTGTCCAGGCCGTGCGAAAGGGCGCCAGTGCATCCAGCGTCACAATCCAGGGCGACACGGTGGTGGCGAAGTTCTTGGCGTGGAAAGGCCCCAGCGGCGCCATCTCCCAGACCTGGATGTCACGCGCAGACCAGTCATTGAGCAGGCTGATGCCGAATACATGCTGCTCGGCCTGCGCCAGCGGGATGGGCCGGCCCTGCGCGTTGCCCTGCCCTATCCAGAATCCCAGCTCCAGCTCATAGTCCATGCGCGCGCAGGGCTGGAACACCGGGGTGGAGCCGCCAGGCGGCAGGAACTGGCCCATGGGGCGGTGGAAACGCTGGCCGCTGACGCCGATGGAGGACACCCGGCCATGGTAGGCCTGGGGCAGCCAGCGGAAGTTGGCGGGCACGTCCGCATCGGGATACATGATGCGCATGCAGTTGAGCGCATGGTCCAGCGAGGTGTAGAAGTCCGTGTAGTCGCCTATGCGCGCGGGCAGCGTGTACTCGGCATCGGCCTGGGGCACGAGGCAGCGGCGTACCTGTTCAACGCGCGCGGCCCCGGCCTGTTCGTGGAGCAGGCCGAACAGCGCATGCCGCAGCGCACGCCAGGCCTGCGGCCCGAGCGCGAGGAAGTCGTTGAGGGCCGGCTGCGCCGCCGCGCCCAGCGCCTGCCCCGCCAGGCCGTCCAGCACGCCCGCGGAGCCCAGCGCGGCCAAGTCCAGCACCTGGTCGCCTATGGCCACGCCGCCGCGAAAAGCCTGCCCGGTGCCCTGCGGGCGGAACACCGCGAACGGCAGGTTCTGGAGGGGAAAGTCCGTACCGGCCGCCTGGGCCGACTCCAGCCAGCTGCGCGCGCCGGCTTCATGGGTGGGGTCAAGCTCGATCATGGCACCCCTCAGGCAGTCTGCGCCTGCAGCGCCTCGTCGAAGATCGCCACGGCGCGCGTCCAGCCGGCCGAGGCGCCACGGATCTTGTGCGGAAAGCAGCTGATGTAGAAGCCGTCCGGCGGCAGCGCCTCCAGGTTGTGCAGCTTCTCTATGTGGCAGTAGCCGATGTCGCGCCCGGCCTTGTGGCCTTCCCAGATCAGGCTGGCATCGTGCGTGGCCGCGTACTTCTCGGCCGTGTGGACGAAGGGCGCGTCCCAGCTCCAGGCGTCGGTGCCTGTCAGCCGCACGCCGCGCTCCAGCAGGTACATGGTGGCCTCGTAGCCCATGCCGCAGCCGGACGAGACATAGTCATTGCCGCCATAGCGACTGCCCGCTCGGGTATTGACCACCACGATCTCCAGCGGCTGCAGTGCATGGCCTATGCGTCGCAGCTCGGCCTCGACGTCGGCGGCCGTCACCACATAGCCATCCTCGAAATGGCGGAAGTCCAGCTTCACGCCAGGCTGGAAGCACCACTGCAGCGGCACTTCGTCAATGGTGATGGCGGGCTTTTTCTTCCCCAGCGCCTTGTCCATGGTGCTGTGAAAGTGGAAGGGCGCATCGAGGTGCGTGCCGTTGTGGGTGGACAGCGTGACCTTCTCGACGGCCCAGCCCTCCCCGTCGGGCAGGTCTTGCTTGCGCAGCCCCGGGAAGAAGGGCTCGATCTGTTCGACCGTGTTCTCGTGCGTGAAGTACTGGATCTCGGGCCTGAAGGCCGGCGGATCGGAAACGACATCGTTCTCCAGATAGATGGACAGGTCTACAAAGCGGCGTGGCACGGTGGGGTCTCCTCGGGTTGGAATAAAAGAAAAGGTCTGGAACTCAACGCGCGGGCAAGGCTGTGGTTACGGCCACGGCGCCGTCGCGCGGCAGCAGGGCCACCACCACGGCGGCCACCAGGAACAGGCCGCCGCACAGCGCAATCCCCATGGCAAAGCCCAGGCTGGCCGAAAGCGAACCCAGCGCCAGCGGCGCAAAAGCGGAAATGCCGCGCCCCACGTTGAAGCAAAAGCCCGTGCCCGTGGCGCGCAACTGCGTGGGAAACAGCTCGGCGAAATACGAGCCCATCAGCCCCGCAAAGGCCATGAAGAAGGCGAACGCCGGGCCCAGCCACAGCAGGACCGTGTGGTCCGTGGCCTGGATGTACAGCGGCAACGCCAGCCCCGTGCCCACCAGCGACAGGATCACGGCCCGCTGCTTGCCGATGCGGTCGGCGATCAGGCCGAAGGCGTTGTAGCCCACGAACATGCCCACGTTGAGCAAGGCCATGAAGCGCGCCATGGTGCCCACGTCCAGGCCGCGTTCCTTGACCAGGAAGGTGGGCAGCCAGGTGCTGGCGCCCCAGTAGGCCGCAAGCGCCAGGGCCGACGTCAGCGTGCCCAGCACCGTGACGCGCAGCAGGTCCGGGGCGAACAGCGCCGCAAGCCCCGGCGCGGCGGCGCCCGACGCACCAGCGGTGGCCAGGCCGTGACCGCCGCGCTGCCTGCGCTGCTCCAGCCAGGCCTGGGACTCGGGAACGCGCAGCCAGACATAGGCGATGGCGATCAGCACCGCCGCGCCGCAGACGAAGAACAGCACGCGCCAGCCATGCGCGGGCAGCACATAGGCCGCGGCTGTCGCCGCCAGTGCCGCGCCCACCGAGAACGAACTGAGCACGAAGGACGTGGCCCGGCCGCGCTGGTGCGCGGGCCAGGTCTCGTTCACATGGGCGGCCGCCGTGCTCCAGACGCTGCCCAGGCCCAGGCCCGCCAGGAAACGCAGCACCAGAATCTGGCGCCAGTCCGTGGCGGCTGCGATGGCCATGGTCAGCAGGCCGAAGCTGGCCAGCGAAAGCAGCAGCGCCTTGCGGCGGCCCAGGGCATCGGCCACCGGCCCCATCACCACGCCGCTCAGCCCTATGCCCAGCAGCGTCGCCGTCACCAGCAGCCCCGCCTGCGTGGGCCCGATCTGCAGCGAGGCCGTGATGGAGGGCATGGCAATGGCCAGGATGATGATGTCCACGGCATCGAACATGTAGCTGAGGAAATAGCCGATCAGCACACGCCACTTCAGGGCGCTGGATGAAGAGTTCACGGTCTTGTCTCCCGATGAGGTAGTGGCTTGTTTGTGCAAACTGTACGATCGTACAGTCAGTTTTTTCATAGGGACAACCATGAGCCTCTGCCACGCATGCTCAAGTCGGGCGCCGTCAGGCCCGCATGCTCCCGTTTCCCTACAATCGCGCCTGCACCAAGGAAGACGCATGCAAGGCAGATCGACGCCGAAGACGAAAAAAGCCCCGGAGCCCCTGCAAAGCGGCACCTCCGTGAGCAAGCGCGAGCGCATACTGGACGCGGCCGAGCGCCTGTTCGCCGAAGGCGGTTTCGACGGTGTGTCCATGCGGAACATCGCCGCGGCGGCCGGGGTCGGACTGCCGCTGATCGTCTACCACTTTGAAACCAAGCAGAACCTGTACCGCGCCCTGTTCGACCGCTACAAGGCCGTGCTGGATGCCCGCCTGGCCGCGCTGCGCCAGCCCCTGGCGCCCGGTGGGGACCCGCTGGTGCACATCGTGCGCGCCTTTGTGCTGCCCGTCATGCAGGCCCAGGGCAGCGAGGCCGGGCTGGCCTACGCCAGGCTGATCGCGCGCGAAACCTCCGATCCGCGTGAGGCCGATCGCGGTATCGTGCAGGACTACTTCGACCCGTTCGGCATGGAGTTCATACGCGCCATAGAACAGGCCCTGCCCCGACAGAACCACGACTACGCGCACTGGGCCTATCTGTTCGCCGTGGGCGCCCTGGTCATGAGCGTCTTCGATCGGCGCATTGAACGCCTGTCGGCCGGCACCATCCGCGCGGGTGACATAGAGCACAAGGCCGAGTACCTGGTGACCTTCATCGTGGCCGGCATCCGGGCGGGAAGCCTCAATCCGGACACAGGCACAACACTGCCGTGTTCTGGCGGAAGCCACTGAATTGGCCGGCATGCGCCCATCCTCCCGACGACAGCCGCTGCCACCACCTGAACAGCCTCCAGCGCGCCTTTGGCAACGCATGGCATGTGGAGCCTTCATTGCCGCCCTTGCCTGCGGCATGGGCGCGGCCATGGTGCGCCATCCGTTCGGCACAGTCGTGGTGATCACGGTGGTGGCTGGTTTGGCGGCCTGGACGAGCAGCCGCCACAAGACCAGGCTGCAGGCCATTGCCGCAATGCGTGAGGGAGAGTCGATCTGCGGCTTTGCGCGCTCCTTTGACCTGCGCAGCACGGACCCGCTGGTGGTGCGCGCCGTCCATGAACAGATCCAGCATGAACTGCGTGGCAGCCGAGCGGGCTTTCCCGTACGCGCATCGGACCGGCTCGGCAAGGAACTGGAAATCGACGACGACACCCTCGACATGGAGCTTGTCCCCGCCATCGCCCGCCGCACGGGCCGCTGCCTGGATGACACCCAGACCAACCCCTGCTACGGGCGTGTCCATACCGTTTCGGATCTTGTGCAATTTTTCAACCACCAGCCGGAGCGGCTTCAGGGCCTGCCGACTGCCGCAGCACCCCGCTGTCCAGCAACTGGCCGATCTGCCCGGCCGTGAACCCGGCCTCCGCCAGCACCTGCACACTGCTCTTGCCTATTTCCTGGGGCCGCAGGCGGTAGCTGGCCGGGGTGCGGTCCAGCTTGACCGGTGAGGCCACGGACCGGAAGCCGTCCACCTCCGCCACCATGCCGCGATGGGCGGTGTGGGGATGGTCCAGGGCCTCGACCACGTTGTGGATCACGCCGCAGGGCACGCCCGTGGCGACCAGCTTCTCGAACAGCGCCTGCGCATCGAAGCGGGCAAAGGCGGCCTCCAGGTCGCGCTTGAGTTCGAAGCGGTGCACGGCCCGCTGTGCATTGGTGGCATAGCGTGGGTCGCTGGACAGGTGGCCATGGCCCACGGCTTCGCACAGGCGCTGGAACTGGCCGTTGTTGCCCACGGCCAGGTAGATGGGGTCGGTGGCCGTGGCGTAGGTGTCGTAGGGCGCGATGTTGGGATGGCCGTTGCCCGATCGCTGGGGTGCACGGCCCGTGAACAAGGTGTTGATGGAGTGCGGGTACAGCGAGAAGATGGCGCTGTCGTACAGGGCCGATTCCACCGACTGGCCCAGGCCGCTGCGCTCGCGCTCGTGCAGCGCCATCAGGATGCCGATGACGGCGTTCAGGCCCGTGGTCACGTCCACGATGGGCACGCCCATGCGCGTGGCCACGCCATCGGGGTCTCCATTGATGCTCATGAGGCCGCTGAGCGCCTGCACGGCCGCGTCGTAGCCTGGCAGGCCGCCCAGCGGGCCGGTGGCGCCGAAGCCTGTCACGCGGCAGTGGACCAGGCGCGGAAAGCGGTCCTTGAGCAGCTGCGCGTAGCCCATGCCCCAGCGCTCCAGCGTGCCGACCTTGAAGTTTTCGATCAGCACGTCTGCGTCTTCCAGCAGCCGCATCACGACTTCGCGCCCTTCGGTCCGCGACAGGTCCAGGCAGACCGTGCGCTTGTTGCGGTTGATGCCCGCGAAGTAGGAGGCCATGCCGGCCGCGTCGAAGGGCGGGCCCCAGGTCCGCGTCTCGTCGCCGTCGGGGCCTTCGATCTTGAGCACGTCGGCACCGTGGTCGCCGAGGATCTGCGCGCACAGCGGCCCGCCGAGCACGCGTGAGAGATCGATCACCTTGAGTCCGTCCATGGCAGCCATCGCAAGTCTCCTTGAGTGTTTCAAGTGCCCAGGTTCAAGCCAGCAGCCTGGTTCCAGCTGGCCGGCCGGCGCTCGCGTGCGGCAGCCACGCCTTCGGGCGCTTCCGAGCGCATCTGCCGTGCAAACAGGTCGGCGGCCGCGTCCAGGTAGCCTTGCAGCGCCTCGCTGGCCGGCAGCGGCGCCACGGGCAGCCCGCCCAGCAGGCGTTTGGTGGCGGCCGAGGCCTGGGGCGCGGTGGCCACGATGGAGCGCAACACGCGCCGGACCAGGGGCATGAGTTCCTGCGGCGATTCGGCCAGGTAGTCGAGCAGGCCGATGCGATGGGCCTCGGCGGCATCGATGCGCTCTGCCGTCAGCACCAGGCGGCGCGCCGCCTGCAGGCCCAGGCGCGCGGCCACGAAGGGCAGGATCTGCCCGGGCACCAGGCCGATGGACGCCTCGGGAAAACCGAACCGGGCCAGTGGCGAGCCTATGGCGATGTCCACCGCACAGGCCAGGCCCGCGCCACCGCCCATGGCCGGCCCCTGCACACAGGCCATGGTGACCTGGGGCACGCGGGACAGCTCGGTGAGGAAGTCCCCGTAGCGGCGATTGCCGGCCGCGATGGGGTCGCGGCCATCGCGTCCTGCCGGCGCGTCCAGCCGGTCCTGGAGATTGCCCAGGTTGCCTCCGGCACTGAAGGCCGTCCCGGCGGCCGTGAACACGATGGCGCGCACGCCTGGCGCCTGCGAGGCTTCGCGCACGGCCTGGGACAGCGCCTGCACCGTGTCCGCGCCCAGCGGGTTGCGGGCCTCGGCCCGGTTCAGGTGGATGGTGCAGACAGGCCCGTCTATGGTGCGGAGCACGCAGGCGGGCGCGGCCTGGTCTAGGATGGCGTCGGACATGGTTTCCTCCGATGGAATGCGGCGTTCAGACAAGAAAGAAGGCCTTTGAAGGCCGGCAAGGAGACAAGGTGCACCCGACCACATGGCAGGGAGCGGCCACGCGATGACGGCCCGCAACCTCGACATCAGCCTGCTGCGCACCTTCGTGGCCGTGGCGGAGCGCGAGAGCTTCACCAATGCCGCCGAGAAGGTCTACCGCACCCAGGCAGCGGTCTCGCAGCAGATGCAGAAACTGGAAGCCCTGCTGGGCTGCGCGCTGTTCGAGCGCGTGGGCCGGCGCAAGCGCCTCACGACCGAGGGCGCGCGGCTGCTGGAATACGCGCGGCGCATGGTCAGCCTCAACGACGAGGCCTACCGCGCCATCACCGAGGAGACCTTCTCCCACCCGGTGCGCATAGGCGTCTGCGCCGACGCGCTGGACGCCCTGCTGCCCGCCTACCTGGAGCTGTGCGCCGAGAACTTTCCCAAGCTCAGCATCGACATCCAGGTGGGGCGCAGCCGCTGGCTGGCCTCGGCGCTGCGCCGGGGCGACGTGGACCTGCTGGTGGACATTGCCGCCCATGCGGGCTTCGAGCAGCTGGTGCTGCGTACCTCGCCCGTGGCCTGGATCGCGGGTGCGCGCTACCACCACCAGGCCGGCAGCTCCGTGCCGCTGATCCTCATGGACAACGCCTGCCCGTTTCGCAGCAGCATGGTGCAGGCCCTGGACGAGGCCGGCATCGGCTGGCATGCGGCCTTCCAGACTTCCACCCTGGCCGGTGTGCGTGCCGCCGTGCGTGCGGGCCTGGGCATCACGGCCCGCACGGTGGAGATGCTGGCCCCCGACGTGCGCGTGCTCGACCCCCAGGTCCGCCTGCCCGCCCTCGCCCCCATGCGGTTTCACCTTTACTGGCGCGCCGACGCGCTGGACGACAGTGCAAGAAAGGTGCTTCATCTGATCGCTCCGCGTTGAGTCGCCATGGCGCATTGCCCCGGCTCAGGGGGCCGTCATGCCCGCCTCGGTGATGATCCGCCCCCACAGCCGGGTATCGCGCTCCTGCAGGAACAGCAGGTGCTCGGGCGACACGGGCGTGGGCACCAGTCCCTTGCCGACCAGGAAGTCCTTGCCCGCCGCGCCGGACAGGGCCTCGCCCACCCATTGCGACAGCAGGACCGAGACGGCGGGCGGCGTGGCGGCCCTGGCGCTCCAGACGGCGATCCAGGAACTCACGTCGAAGTCGGGGTAGCCCAGCTCGGCCACGGTGGGCACATCGGGCAGGCTGGGTATGCGCTGGGCGCTGGACAGGGCCAACGCATGCACCGTGCCGGCCTTGACCTGGGGCAGCGCCGTGAGCATGTCGCAGAAGTAGTAGTCGAATTGCCCGCCGATCAGGTCCGTCATGGCCTGGGCGCTGCTTTTGTAGGGCACGTTGACGGCATTGATCCGGGTGAGCTGCTTGAAGCGCTCGCCCGCGATGCGCCCGCCCACATTGGCGCTGGCGAAGGACAGCTGCGTTCCCTCCCTGCGCGCCCAGGCCAGGAAGTCGGTCGCCGTGGCCTGGGCGATGCGCCGGGGGTTGACCAGCATGGCATAGGGCGTGGTCGCCATGGTGGCCAGCGGCGTGAAATCGCCCTGCGGGCTATAGCCCAGCTTGCGGTAGATGGTGGCGTTGGCCGCATGCGTGGACGATCCCGACACCAGCAGGTTGTAGGCATCGCCGGGCGCGCGCAGCACATACTCGGCGGCGATGTTGCCGTCCGCGCCGGGCCGGTTCTCCACGATGGCGGGCTTGCCGCCGCGCTGGGCGATGGCCTCGCCCACATAGCGCGCAATGCTGTCCGAGGCGCCACCCGCTCCGTAGGCGACGACGATGCGCACGGGCTTGTCCAGCCGGCTGCCCTGCGCCAGGGCCAGCGGTGGCAGCGCGGCCACCAGGCCCGCGGCACAGCCGCCCCGCAGCCAGGCGCGGCGGGACCAGGGCATTGGCATGGGCCTGAACGTGCTCGGGCCGCAGCCCTCTGGGGTTTCCAGTTCCTGCGTCTGCATGATCGATCTCCTTCACAGTGATGCGCCGGGCGCGCGGGCGGCCACGGGCGGGCCCTGGGGAGCCAGGGCCCGCGGGCAGTCGATTTCCATGTCGAGCAGCATCTGGGCATAGCACTTGCCCAGCGGATCGGAGCGCAGGCTGCAGGAGCCGCCGCCGCCCAGCGCCTGGCGCAGCACGAAGTTCAATGCGCCCAGGCCAGGCAGTTCGTAGCGCGTGACCGGCCCGCTGGCCAGGTGGGCGAAGTAGGCCTGCACGCGATCGGCGCTGGCCTGTTCGCGCAGCACGGGCAGCCATTGCGGTGCACGCGCCATGAGGCCGATGTTGGCGTCGTCCCCCTTGTCGCCGCTGCGGCCATGGGCGATCCAGCCCAGCGGCACACGCACGGTGTCCTCGTCGGACGGCATCGCGGCGGGAGCCTCCGCCACGGCGGCCTCATCAGCGATGGCTGACGCCGCCCCATCCGCCGTAACCGGGACCGGTACCGGGACCGGCAAGGCATCGGCCGCCGCCTGGCATTGCACGGCCACGGCCGCCTTGGGCAGCAGGAAGGAGGCGGTGCGGATCACGCTCTGCACCTCGGACCGGCCGCCGAAGTGGCTGCGCGTGCCCGGCCCCATGGAGGTACCGGCCGAGGAGGCTTCCTTTTGCAAAAAGCCCAGCGCGCGCCGGTCCGCATGCCGCGCGGCAATGCGCAGCACGATCTCGCGGCTGTCGGCCACGCGGCGGTGGGGGCCGTACATGGACTCGGCGCCCAGCAGTTCCACCAGCGTTTCGCCATAGTCGGCAAAGCCCGCCGCACGCATCTGCACACGGGTGCGCGCCAGCAGCGCCTGGGCCGTGCGGCGGGCCTTGTCCATGGCGCGCTGGCCACGGATGGCCATCATGATGGCGATCTGCCAGCCCTGCTGGTAGGTGGCCGTGACCTTGTAGCCCGGCCCTGGCGCGCGCCCCCGTGCACCGCCGACGCGCACGCGCCCGCCCTCGCCGCCATGGCCAGCCAGGTCCTCGATGCGCACCTGCGAGAAGTCGCAGACCACGTCGGGCAGCGCATAGGCGCAGGGATCGCCTATCTCGTAGAGCAGTTGCTCGCCCACGGTCTGGCGCGTGACCAGGCCGCCGCGCCCTGCGGGCTGGAACAGCTCGAAGCCGCCATCGGCCTGCATGCGCACCAGCGGATAGCCGATGTCGGCCCAGTCGGGCACGGACTCCCAGTCGGTGAACAGGCCGCCCGTGGCCTGGGCGCCGCATTCGACCAGGTGGCCGGCCAGGCTGGCCTGGGCCAGGCGGTCGTAGTCGTCCATGCGCCAGCCGAATTCGTGGATGGCAATGCCCAGCAGCGCCGCACTGTCCACGCAGCGGCCCGTGACCACGATGTCGGCGCCGCCGTCAAGCGCACGGGCAATGGGCCCGGCGCCCAGATAGGCGTTGGCCGACATCAGCGGCGGCAGCTGCGCGGGCAGCGGCTCCTGCAGCCAGGGCTCGAAGTCCGGCTGGCGTTCCAGCACATCGTCGCCCGTGACGATGGCGACCTTGACCTGCACGCCCTGCTCGCGCGCAAGCGCCAGGATGGCATCGCGGCAGCCTGCGGGATGCAGCCCCCCCGCATTGGAGACCAGGCGCACGCCCTGGTCGCGGATGGCCCTCAGATGCGGCCCGACCGCTGCCGTCACGAAGTCGGTGGCATAGCCCAGTTCGGGCGAGCGCAGCCGTGCGCGCTGCAGGACGGACATGGTGGTCTCGGCCAGGTAGTCGAACACCAGGTACTGCAGGCCCGGCTGCTGCAAAAGCTGGGGCACGGCCATCTGGGAGTCGCCCCAGAAACCCGATGCACCGCCGATGAGCACCGTGTGCTGCGCGGGCCGGTCCGGGAGGATGGAGGGGTTCATGACAGCTCCTTGTCTTCATCGGCACGCACTTGCAGCAGCACCTGGCCCGCGGCCAGCTGCATGTCCGGGCGCACGCCCAGCGCCGCGATGCGGCCCGCGCCGGGCGCGGCCAGCGGCATTTCCATCTTCATGGACTCGATCACCAGCAGGGTGTCGCCCCGCTCCACCCGCTGGCCCTCGTCCACCAGCACGGCGATGACACGGCCGCTCATGGGCGCGCGCACCTGCCCTCCTCCGCCCGCACTGCCGTGGCCGGCCTCGAAGCGCAGCAGGCGCTCGAACACGAAGCTGTCCGCACCGTCCTGTACCCAGAGCTGCCCGCTGGCGTCCTGGTGGCAGTGCAGCGGCCGGTACAGGCCGTCGACCTCCAGCCCCAGCAGGCCCGTCCGGGGCTCCCAGCGCAGATGGCCCAGTTGCCAGCAAGCGGAGACAGAAGCGGCCGCAGGCGCAGGATCGGTGGCACCACGCGCCATGGGCGGCGGGCCATCCTCACAGGCCAGCTGCAGCCCGCCCCCGGCGTGGCTCAGCGTATAGCCCTGCGCCGGGGATGGCGATGCCGGGTGGCTGGCATCGCGCAGCCACAGCGACCGGCCCGGCAACCGGTCCGTGATCCGGCCTGTGATCCGGCCCGCAGCGATGGCGCCTGCCGCCGGGCCGATGCCGCCGCCCAGCAGCAGCGCGGCCGCCGCGCGCGCATGGGGCGAGGGTGTGCGCCGCCAGGGGTCCTGCCCCAGGTCCTGGCACCCCAGGAAGTCCGTGGTCACCTCGCCTGCGGCGAACTGCGGATGCGCCAGGCAGCGGCGCAGAAAGCCCAGGTTGCTGCGCACGCCCAGCAGCGCCGTGCGTTCGCAGGCCTGGCGCAGGCTGGCCAGGCAGGCCTCGCGGCTGTCGCCCCAGGCCATGAGCTTGGCCACCATGGAGTCATAGAAGGGCCCGATTTCGGTGCCATCTTCCAGGCAGGTGTCGGCACGCACCTCGGGCGGCGCGCGCCACAGGCCCACCGTGCCGACCTGGGGCAGATAGCCCTGCCAGGGATCCTCGGCACACAGGCGCAGCTCGATGGCATGGCCGCGCAGGCGCACGTCCTGCTGTGCCAGCGCCAGCGGCTGGCCTTGGGCGATGCGGATCTGCTGCTCCACCAGGTCCAGCCCCGTGACCAGCTCGGTCACGCCATGCTCCACCTGCAGGCGCGTGTTCATCTCCATGAAGTAAAAGCGCCGCTGCGCGTCCAGCAGGAACTCCAGCGTGCCCGCACCCGTATAGCCGATGGCCTCGCAGGCCTTGCGCGCCACCTCGCCCATGGCCTGGCGCAGCGCCTCGTCCACGGCGGGCGACGGGGCTTCCTCGATCAGTTTCTGGAAGCGCCGCTGGGTCGAGCAGTCGCGCTCGCCCAGGTGCAGGCAACGGCCATGCTCGTCGCACAGCACCTGCACTTCGATATGGCGGCCGTTCTCTATGGCGCGCTCCAGGATGATCTCGTCCGAGCCGAAGGCGCTGGCCGCCTCCGACCGCGCCTGGCGCAGCAGCGCCTCCAGTTCATCTTCGCGGCGCACCACGCGCATGCCCCGGCCACCACCGCCCGCCGCAGCCTTCAGGATCACGGGAAAGCCGATGCGCCGCGCGGCCTCCAGCACCTGGCGCGCATCGCCATGGGCCGCCGCCCCGGGCACCGTGGGCACGCCTGCGACCTCCATCGCCTGCTTGGCCCGGGCCTTGTTGCCCATCAGGTCGATCACGCCCGGCGAAGGCCCCACGAACACCAGCCCCGCATCGGCCACGGCCTGCGCGAAGTCCGCGTTCTCGGACAGGAAGCCATAGCCCGGATGGATGGCCTGGGCGCCCGCGCGCCGGCAGGCCGCGATCAGCGCCGCGCCGTCGCGGTAGCTCTGGTCGGCAGGCGCAGGGCCTATGTGCACGGCCAGGTCGGCAAAGCGCACATGGGGGCTGTATGCATCGGCATCGGAATACACGGCCACGCAGCGCAGGCCCATGCGCCGCGCCGTGCGCATGATGCGCAGTGCGATCTCTCCACGGTTGGCGATCAGCAGGGTGTCGAAGCGCATGGCTGGCTCCCCGCTCAATCCGCACGCCGGGGCAAGGTGCCCATGTGCTTGCAGATGATGGTCAGCATGATTTCATCGGCGCCGCCGCCGATGGAGATCAGCCGCAGGTCGCGCCAGGCGCGCGAGACGCTGTTGTCCCAGGTGAAGCCCATGCCGCCCCAGTACTGCAGGCAGGAGTCCGTGACCTCGCGGCACAGGCGCCCGGCCTTGAGCTTGGCCATGGAGGCCAGTTGCGTCATGTCGCCGCCGCCCATGTGGACCTGGGCCGCGCGATAGATCAGCGAGCGCAGCAGTTCCACCTCGGTCCTGAGCTCGGCCAGCCGGAAGTGCACGGACTGGTTGTCGAGGATGGAGCGCCCGAAGGCCTGCCGCTGGCGCGTGTACTCGATGGTGTCGTCGATCACCTTGTCCAGCGCCGTAACCCGCCGCGTGGCACCGCTCAGGCGTTCTTCCTGGAACTGGCGCATCTGGTAGGTGAAGCCCTTGCCCTCCTCGCCGATGCGGTAGCGCTGGGGCACGCGCACATCGTCGAAGAAGACCTGGGCCGTGTCCGAGGCCCACATGCCCACCTTGCGGATCTTCTGCATGCTGATGCCGGGGCGCAGCCTGCCGTTCTCGCGCAGCGGCACGCAGATCAGCGACTTGTTGCGGTGCACATCGCCTTCGCTGGTATTGGCCAGCAGGCACATCCAGTCGGCCTGGGTGGCGTTGGTGATCCACATCTTGGAGCCGTTGATGACATAGTCGTCCCCGTCCTTGCGCGCCGTGGTCTTGAGCGAGGCCACGTCCGAGCCCGCGCCCGACTCGGACACGCCCAGGCAGACCACCATGTCGCCCGCCACCGTGGGCTTGAGAAATTGCTGGCGCAGTTCGTCCGATCCGAAGTGCGTGAGCGCGGGCGTGGCCATGTCCGTCTGCACCGCAATGGCCATGCCCACGCCGCCGCTGCTGATGCCGCCTATGGCCTCGCAGAACGCGATCTCGTAGCTGTAGTCCAGCCCCATGCCGCCATATTCCACGGGCTTGTTCACGCCCAGCAAGCCCGCCGCGCCCAGCTTCTTGAACACCTCGTGGGCGGGAAAGATCTCGGCCGCCTCCCATTCCTCGACATGGGGCTCTATCTCCCTGGCGATCAGCCTGCGCACGCTGTCCTGCAGGGCGATATGGTCGGAAGTCATCATGCTGTGCTCTCCTTGGTGGGCTGTGAACTTGCGAAGCCGGGCCCGCGCGGCATGGGCGCCGCGCCACCGGGCAGGAAGGGATGGCAGGGCCGCCCTCAGCGCTCTAAAGGCGGGCCACGCCGAACTGCACGGGATGCAGGTCGCGCCTGCGCGCACCGGCCGCCGTGGCCAGCGCCATGGCCAGCCAGGCGCGTGTCTCGCGCGGGTCGATCACGCCGTCGTCCAGCAGCAGGCTGCTGGTGTGGATGGCGCCCGACTGCGAGTCGAAGGCATGGACGATGTCCCGGTCCTGGGCATCCAGCGCCTGCGTATCGGGCTCGGCGCCCGCGCGCCGTGCGGCGGCCTCGGCCACCATGCGCATGGTCATGGCCGCCTGCTCGCCGCCCATCACGGCCGTGCGCGCGTTGGGCCAGGAAAACAGCAGGTCGGGCCGGAAGGCGCGCCCGCACATGCCGTAGTTGCCCGCTCCATAGGAGGCGCCGCACATCACCGTGAAGCGCGGCACGGGAGCATTCGACAAGGCCTGGATCAGCTTGGCGCCATGCTTGATCATTCCGGCCTCCTCATGGCCGCGCCCCACCATGAAGCCCGTGATGTTCTGCAGGAAGACCAGGGGCCGGCCCAGCTGGGCGCACAGCTGTATGAACTGCGCGGCCTTGTTGGCGCCGTCGCTGTCCAGCGGGCCGTTGTTGGTGAGCAGGCCCAGCTCGCGCCCTTCGATGGCCGCGTAGCCGCAGACCGTCTGGGCGCCGAAGGCCTCCTTGAAGGCATGGAAGTCCGAGCCGTCCACCAGCCGCGCGATGACCTCGCGCATGTCCACCGGCGTGCGCGTGTCGGCCGGCATGATCTGCAGCAGCTCCTCGGCATCGTGGCGCGGTGCCCGCCAGGCGGGGGCCGGCGCATCGGTCCAGCCTATGCGCGCCATGATCTCGCGCACCCGCATGATGCCGTCCAGGTCGTTGTCGGCCAGGTAATCGGCCAGGCCCGAGGTGGCGGCATGCATGTCGGCGCCGCCCAGTTCCTCGTCGCCGGCCTCCTCGCCCGTGGCGGCCTTGAGCAGCGAGGGCCCTGCCAGGTAGGCGCGGGCCTGGCCGCGCACCATGACCACATAGTCGGACAGCCCCGGCAGGTAGGCGCCGCCAGCCGCCGAGGAGCCATGGATCAGCGACACCACGGGCAGCCCTGCCGCCGACAGCCGCGCCAGGTTGTAGAACATGCCGCCGCCCACCAGGAAGCGCTCCACCCGGTACTTGCGAAGATTGCCGCCCGCGCTCTCCACCAGCTGGATCAGCGGAAGCTTTTGCGCCAGCGCGATCTCCTGCGCCCGCATGAGCTTCTGCCCCGTGAGCGACTGCATGGCGCCGGCGCTGATGCCCGCATCATTGACGGCCACCATGCAGCGCACGCCCGAGACATGGCCTATGCCCGTGATCAAGGCGCTGCCGGGCACGCTGGTGGCGGGGTCCGGGTCCTCCAGGCTGCAGTAGCCGGCCAGGGACATCAGTTCATGGAAAGGCCTGTCGGCATCAAGCAGGTGCGCCAGCCGCTCGCGCGGCAGCAGCTTGCCACGGGCATGGAACTGCCGCGCCGCGCGCGCCGAACGCTGCACGGCGCGCTGCTCCAGCTGCCGCACCTCGTCCAGGCGCTCCTGCATATGGCGGCGGTTGCGCTGCGCTGCGTCTTCCAGCCCGGGGGGCTGCACTTTGGCATCCATGGCTTGTCTCCATTGCTCTGCTTATGGATGGCCATGATGTCAGAGGCTTGCGCGCAGTTCCAACAACAAGTTCAGGGCTGCAAGGATAAGAAACTCTTATGGATCAGACTCCCTGCCCACTCAGGAGATCACATTGCGGATGAAGCGCGTCACGCCTTCGTGCAGGTTCACATAGGCGTAGTCCTGGGCACTGCCGTAGATGGCGTAGTCGCCGGCCTCGATGGTCATGGGGCCTTCGCTCAGGTCCACCAGCAGGCGGCCCTCGATCACCACGATCATCTCGTGCCAGCCTTCGGGATCGGGTTCGGCCTGGTAGCGTTCGCCGGGGCCCAGGGACCATGACCACAGTTGGGCCTCGCGCGTAGCGGGCACACTGCCCAGCAGCATGGCCTGGCTTTCGGGCCGGCTGCCGCGCCAGGCCATGGCGTCCATGCGCAGGCGCTGCGCGGCCGGGTCGCTGACGATTTCGATGAAGCTGGCGCCCAGCGCGTCGGCCAGCCGGTCCAGGCTGGACAGGCTGATATTGGTGTCTCCCCCTTCCAGCTGCACGACCATGCGCCGGCTCAGGCCTGCGGCCTCGGCCAGGGCCGCCTGGCTCAGGCCTGCACGCTGGCGCAGGCGGCGCAGGTTTTCGCTGACGAAAGCCAGGACATCGGAGCGCTCGCCAGCGCTGTGCAATATACTTCTCATATGATGTGCGCAATATGTTGCACACATCATCATCTCACAGTTCGCGCACGCCGCTGTTGAGCCGGCAGGAGCTGGCCCTGATCGCCGTCACCATGGTCTGGGGCGGCACCTTTCTCGTGGTCCACCTGGCCATGCAGTACAGCGGGCCGCTGTTCTTTGTGGGCCTGCGCTTTGTCACGGCGGGTTTGATCGGGCTGCTGGTGTTCCGCAAGGCCATGGCCGGGCTCACGCGCACCGAACTGGTGGCAGGCATCGCCATCGGCGCCAGCATCTTCCTGGGCTATGGCCTGCAGACCTTCGGGCTGCAGACCATCAGCAGCAGCAAGTCGGCATTCCTGACGGCGCTGTATGTGCCGTTGGTGCCGCTGCTGCAATGGCTGGTCATGGGCAAGCCACCGCGCCTGATGAGCTGGATAGGCATCGGGCTGGCCTTCACGGGACTCATGCTGGTGGCGGGGCCGGAGTCCGGCGGCATGGAGTTGAACGTGGGCGAGATGGCAACCATGCTGAGCACGCTGGCGATTGCGGCCGAGGTGCTGCTGATCGGGCATTTCGCGGGCAAGGTCGATGCGCGGCGCGTGACCACGGTGCAGTTGCTGGCGGCCGGCACCATGGCGCTGCTGGCCATGCCCGTGGCTGGCGAGTCGGTGCCTGATTTCTCGTGGGTCTGGCTGACGGCCGCCGTGGCCATGGCCTGCGCCAGCATCCTGATCCAGCTGACCATGAACTGGGCCCAGAAATCCCTGTCGCCCACACGCGCCACCGTGATCTATGCCAGCGAGCCGGTCTGGGCCGGCATCGTGGGACGCATGGCCGGCGACCGGCTGCCGGGGCTGGCGATTCTGGGGGCCGCGCTGATCGTGGGCGGGGTGCTGGTCAGCGAGCTGCGCCTGGGCAGGCAAGCACCCGAGCGGTAACGCCATCCAGCTGCGGCCCCCACGCCCGGGCCGCACCATCTCCAGCGTCTCCTTGCCGCAGGCTGGTCCGCGCCCCGCCTGCGACCAATTCCCCCACGCCGCCCGGCAAACGGCGGGGCGCATGCGCTTGAACTGCTTGGCGTGCGCATAACGCCCGAGCTGCGCGGCCAGGCGCGGGGCCACCCGGTTGTAGTTCTGGCGCAGCCGCAGTCCGTGGTCTTGCGCTGCCTTGACCAGGTGCTGGCGGCTCTTGTCCAGCAGTCGGCTGTCGGCCTTGGGCATGCCGGTGGTATCCACGATCACCTGCTGCGTGCTGGCCTTCTGGATCACGCCGCCACGGGCGGCGTCGATGCTGGCGGCCAGCAGCGTCTCCACGCCTTCTTCTCCCACGCGCTTTCTCCAGCGCGTCAGGCTCGACGGCCAGTACGGGTCCTCCGCCCAGGTGTTCACCACGGTTTCGTCGGAGGCATCGAAAGTGTGCTGCAGGTACAGCAGCCCTGCGATCAGGCGCGGCGGCAAGGCGGGCCGGCCACACGCAGAAGTGAACGAGACCGCGAACGAGCGCTCGACCTCGGGCCAGTCGATCAACGCCGCCAGCTTGACCAGCGGGTGAGGCATGTTGATCTGCTCGTCCAGCCGTGGACGGAACAACTCGGCCGTTTGCGGCTGTGAAGGCTTTGGCCCCATGGGAATCCTTGGTGGAATTTGCAAGAAAACAGGCGTTGGCAGAACCATACCTTGCAAATCCTGCGTTCAACAACCCGAAGAACTGCGAACCAGATCAACGGCTTGCGGGTTGTTCAGGGCGGACTATCGAGCGCCAGTCCCACGTGATCGGCGCCACTTGGCTCGATCAGCAATTGATCGGTGGCGGCACGGGCCTAGGCGACCTGGGCTTTGACGCCGAGGCCAAGCAGGCGATGCAGCAGCGCGCCGACTTCCTCGCCGAACAGGGCCTGGTCGAGCGGCGCGGGCAGCGTGTGATTCTGGCGCGCAACCTGCTGGGCACGCTGCGCAACCGTGAACTGGCCCAGGCCGCCAAGGACATAGCGGCGAAAACCGGCCTGGAGCATCGGCTCGTCGCGGACGGCCAGCGCGTGGCCGGCATCTACCGCCGCAGCGTCATGCTCGCCAGCGGGCGCTACGTGATGCTCGATGACGGCATGGGGTTCAGCCTGGTGCCGTGGAAATCCGTGATCGAACAGCACCTGGGCCAGCAGTTCGCCGCCACCGTGCGCGGTGGCGGCGTGTCGTGGAATCTCGGTCGCCAGCCAGGGGGATCGTGATGCTTTGCCAGAGGAGAAACAAGGATTCAACGAGGCAGAAAAATCTCCACTTCCAACCCTGCATCCGTGCCGGATCGGGCCGTCAGCGTGCCGCCGTGGGCCTCCACAATGCGCCGGGTGAAGTGATAGCCCAGCCCGCTGCCCTTCTTGCCCAACGCCGCAGCGCCACGGAAGTATGGCGCCCCCAGCTTGTCCAGTTCGCCGGCATCCAGGCCAGGGCCGTGATCGGCAACGCGAATGCGCAACCCAGAGTCGTCCCGGATGGCAGCGATTTCGACCGGACTGTCGGGAGGCGAATAACGCAAGGCGTTGGTGAGCAAATTGCCGATCGCAACGCCGATCAAGGTGCTGTCCACCTCGAACGTGCCTTCAGAACATTCCTTCAGATGAAGGCGCGAACGAAGGTCTGCAGGCTGCTGGCGAATGGTGTCCTCCAGCATCTGGCGAATGCGGCATGGCATGCGCGACAGCGACAGGGCGCCATTGTCCAGGGCCTCGGTCATGAGAAAGCGTTCGACGAAACCGGACAGCGTCGCCGCGTTGCCGCGAATCAGCGTCAGCCTCTGCGCGTCCTTCGGCGGCATGTGCGGCGAGTTGAGCTGCAACATCTGCGCGGCGCGGTCAATCGCCGCCAGCGGGTTGCCGAATTCATGGGAGAGCATGGCGACGAAGTGCCGCTGCTGTTGGGCCCGCTGGGTGACGATGGCGATCTCCTGCTCCGCTGCGGCCTTGTCCTGCTGCAATTGGCGCAGGCGCAGCGCCAGCCCATAGCTCATGACCAGGACATGCACCAGCGCGGCGACCTGGTAGAAGTGGGCCGTCGCGGCATTCCAGGGCAGCAAGCCTTGGTTGGTCATGGTGTTGACCAGCGCGCCGAGCGCAGGGATGACGAAGGCGATCAGGTAGATCATCCACTCGGCGCGGTGCTCGCGTCGCCAGGCTTGCGCCAGCAGGCCCATGGCGATCACGAAGTTCAGTACGTTGAGGTAATTCGCAGACTTCACGACCAGCAGCACAGCGTTCGTCACCAGCGACGGCTGCAGTGCGAAGAAAAGCAAGACCAGGTTCAAGGCGACCGTGAACAGGTACAGGCGGTGGATGCGCGGATGGGTGGCTTTGAGCTGGAGCAGCCGATCCCACATCAACACGATGAACGCAGCCGCACCCAGCCAGCCGATGCGAGGCAATGCGTCCATGAGCCAGGCCGACCGACCCGCGAGCAGCACGGGCAGATAGCCCGTCGCACCCAGGTGGAATAGCAGTTGCGATGCCACGTAGCCCGCATAGGCGGCCATCACCGCGTCCTGTAATCGCGCCCCGAGGATGGCATACAGCGCCACGGCAATGAGCAGGATGCCAAAGTACAGGCCGTGGAAAAAGTTGGCACGGGTCTCGCCACTGGTGAATGCCTCCGCAGGGAGCAGTTCGGCATACATGCTGATGGCATTGGTCGTGCGCACGCGGAAATAGATGTGCATGCCGGGGAAGGTGTCCAGCGGCAGCACGGACAAGCGCGTCAGAGGGCGACTTTCGTAGGTGCGGTGATAGCCCAGCGCATGTGCTTCGAAGCTGCCGTCCTGGCGCTGCACCCAGACATCCAATGCTTCCAGCTCCGGCGAGCCGATGGTGAGCACGCGATGCGATGGGTCACTGTCTTCTGGCCCCAATTCGACGTGGAACCAATGCGAGTCCGTGCCATAGCCGAGGCTGCGGAACTCGGGCAGGCGGACGAAGTGCGAGCGGACGAAATCCGCTTGTGAAACCGCCTCGAAGGGCAGAGCCCCGCTCGCATCCGCGAAATGCTCCAGCCGCCCCTCCAGCGAAACCGGGGCCGAATAGGAGGGCTCAGGCAGGGCCTGAGCCGGGGCGCTGGCCGGCATCGCCAACCACAGCGGCAGCCAGCACAGCAGGAGCCGTAAACCGGGCCAGCCGCGCTTCACGGTGCCAGCTCGCAATGCGCGGCAAAGGTGTAGCCCTTCCCATAGCTGGGCCGCAGGGGCAGCTCCAGTCCGCAAGCCGCCTGCACCTTGCGCCGCAGGCGGCTGGCGGTGTTGTCCAGGTTGCGCAGGGTAAAGGGTGTTTCCTGCTTGTCCAGGTGCACCAGCAAAGCCTCTCGGGTCACGGCCTTGCCAGGCGTTTTGCACAGCGCGCACAGCAATCGCACCTCGGCATGGGTCAGATCGAGCGCCATGCCATTGGGCGTATCCAGCCGCCAATCTTTGGGGTGAAGACGCCAGAGCTGCTCGGCGGGGATGGCCGGGCGGCCGGCCTCATGCCGCCTCAGGCGGCGCAGCACGCCATGGCAGGCCGCTTCAATGACATCCAGGGAACTGCGCTTGGAAAGATAGACGTCGGCGCCCGCATTGAAGCCGAGCACCTGATCGTCATTGGCATCCAGCGCCGTCAGCATGACGACGCCTGTCGCGTTGTTCGCGTCATGGGACCGAACCCGTTGCGCAATTTCCAATCCGCTGGCACCCGGCAATGCCACGTCCAGCAACAGCAAATCGAAATGCACTGCCGGCCAAACAGAGAAAAAACTCTCTGCATTGTCGAAGCCGCGCACCAAAAAGCCGCGCAGTTCCAGAAACTCCACGAGATCTGCCAGTAATCCGGCATGGTCTTCAACAACAGCTACGTGACAAGGAAGATGCATTTGACAAGGAGTTATTCCCACCGAATGGATTGATTTTTTGAAATATACCAACCGATTACTGTTGATTGGTAGGTTTTGACAGCATTTGACAGAAAAGAAGCGGCCCATGGATTGACGGGAAATTTTAGAATTTTTCACAACATGGCAATTGCATGGCGAGGAGGCCGACCAAGCACCGCCAGCAACCGTCTAGTTGGGAATACGCCATGAAGGATCTGTCTTTGCACTTGCCGCGCCGTCGTCACTTCATGGCCGCTGCCACCGCCTGCCTGGCTTTGCCGGTGGGGGCGCAATCCCGGACCGGCGACAAAATGGAGCGCGGCAGCACCCGCGTGGCGGGCTTTGCCAACGCCGAGATGGACTTCCAGTTGATGCGCCAGTTGGGCACGGCGCGGTACGGCGGCGCGGCGGTGGGTGAATGCCTGGCGCTGGCGCGGCGCATACAGGACGGCGTGCCGGCCAGTTGGGTGGCGGAGTTCAGCGCAGCCGCCCAGCGCCAGGAGGCCGACGCCCAGGCCCGCGCCCTGCGGGGCCATGTCGTCAGCGCGCGCGAACAGTACCTGGTGGCCTGCAACAGCTACCGCGCCGCCGAGTACTACTGCGGCGTGCTGGACCCTGAGCACACGCGCCTGGGCCGCAAGAGCCGTGAATGCTTTCTGGCCGCCGTGCGCGGGCAGGACGTGGAGGAGGTTTTTCTGCCCTTCGGCGGCGCGCAACTGCCCGCGTACTATGCGCGCGCGCCCCGCCCGCAGGGCCAGCGGCCCGGGCGCCCCGGCAAGACGCTGCTGCTCATCAGCGGCTACGACGGCACGCTGGAGGAAACCTGGCTGTCCTACGGCCTGGCGGCGCTGGAGCGCGGCTACCACCTGCTGCTGTTCACCGGCCCGGGGCAGATGGACACGCTGCGCTTTAACCCCGGCCTGGCCTTCATCCCCGAATACGAGCACGTGGGCCGCCTGGCGCTGGACTACGTGCTGGCGCGCCGCGAGACCGACCCGCGCCGCGTGGCGCTGATGGGCATCAGCTTCGGCGGCTACTTCGCCACCCGCATCGCCGCGCACGAGCCGCGCGTGCGCGCCCTCATCGCCAACTCGCCCATCGTCGATCTGCACGCCTACATGGCCTCGTTCGTGGGGTTCGACCCGGCCCTGCTGCCCGATGCCGAGGACGTGCGGCTGCAAGACATCGACCACATCCCCGACAGCGCCATTCCTCCGCAGACCCGCGAGATGATGCGCAACCTGATCGTGCGCCTGGGCCAGGCCAGTTTCCGCCAGGCCTACCTGCGCCTGCACGACTTCCAGGTTCAGGATGCCAGCCTGCGCAACATCCGCTGCCCCTCGCTGGCCTTGGTGGGCTCGGGCGAGGGGGCAGAGCCACTGGCACAGTGCGAGCGCTTCCAGCGCGCCGTCGGCGGCCCGGTCTGGCGCCACGTTTTCACCGCCGAAGATGGGGTCGAAGGCCACTGCCAGACCGGCAACCTGGCCTATTCCGCCGCCGTGTCGATGGACTGGCTGGACGAACGGTTCGGCGGCTGAGCATGCGGACGCTTCACCTTCTCCGTTCCGCCGCCACCGCCGCGCTGCTGGCTGCCGTCATGGCGGCCTGCGGCGGCGGCAACCGCGCTGAGCCCAACGCCAGCACGGTGCGCCAGGCCACCGCCCGGCTCGATACCCTGGTGCCGCAATGGATGGAGCGCACCGGCGTGCCCGGCGTGGCCGTTGCGGTAGTGCATGGCGGCCGGACGGTGTATGCCAAGGGCTTCGGCCTGCGGCGGGTGGACGGCAGCGAGGCCGTGGATGCCGATACGGTGTTCCAGCTCGCCTCGGTATCCAAGTCCCTCGCCGCCACGGTGATGGCCGCGCAGATGCCCCCCGGCGTGGATTGGGACACGCCCGTCCAGCGGCTGCTGCCCGGCTTCGCGCTGGCCTACCCCGAGGCGCAGGACAACGCCCGCCTGAGCCTGGGCGATCTGTTCGCCCACCGCAGCGGCCTGCCCGACCATGCGGGCGACCCGCTTGAAGACCTGGGCTACGCGCGCGGCGACATCCTGCAGCGCCTGCGCCACGCCGCCCTCCACCCCTACGGCAGCTACGCCTATACCAACTTCGGCCTGACGGCCGCTGGCGAGGCACTGGCCCAGGCACGCGGCACCGACTGGGCCACGCTGTCCGCACAGGCCCTGTACCAGCCGTTGGGCATGGCCCACGCCAGTTCGCGCTACGCCGACTTCGCCGCCCGGGCCAACCGCGCCTGGGGCCATGTGCAAGTGGGCCTAAGCTACGACAGCTACGACAGCTACGGCGCGCAGCCCGCGCGTTATGCCGTGCAGCAGCCCCCGCGCCAGCCCGATGCGCAGTCGCCCGCCGGCGGCGCCAGCGCCAGCGCGGCCGACATGGCGCGCTGGATGGCGCTGGTGCTGGCGCAGGGCCAATACCAGGGCCAGCAGCTCGCCGACCCCGCCGCGCTGCAAGCGGCGCTGACGGCCCGCCCTGGCGGCGGCTACGGCTATGGCTTCAACGTGGGGCCGGATCCGCACGGCCACCCCAGCGTTTCGCATTCCGGCGCCTTCCTGCTCGGCGCACATACCGCGTTCATCCTGTGGCCGCAGGCCGGGCTGGGCATCACCGTGCTCACCAACGCGCAGCCGCGTGGCCTGACCGAGGCCATTGCGCTGGCCTTTGGCGAACAGGCCTGGGGCGATGTGGCCGGCACCGATTGGCTGGCCACCATGCAGGCCAGGATGCACGAGATGTACCGGCCGCTGGGCCACCTGGCCGGCCAGCCCGCGCCTGCAACGCCCACGCCACCCCAGCCCCTGGCCCGCTATGCCGGGCGCTACGCCAACGCCTATTACGGCGATGCCCGGGTGGTGCTCGGTGCGGACGGCACGGCGCTCGATCTCGTCATCGGCCCCGCCCAGGTGCGCCACCGCCTGCGCCACCACGACGGCGACCTGTTCGCCTTCGACCTGCAGGGCGAGAACGCTCCGCCCGGCTCCGTCTCGGCCGTGCAGTTCAGCCTGGACGGCCCGGGGCGCATGCAGGTCGAGTTCTACGCCGAAGACCTGGCGCACGGGCTTTTCGAGCGCGTGGCCGATGGCCGATGACGGTGGGTCCATTCCCTGCACAACAACACCCAACATCGACGAGGAGTCTCTGAAATGCACATCTCATCTCCACCGGGCACGGCCCGGCACCACGCAACCACGGCCCTGTTGCTGCTCACGCTGACCCTGGCTGGCTGCGGAGGCGGCAGCGGCTCCAACCCCGGCGGCGAAACCGCGCCGCCGCCGGGCGCGGGTGCGCCCAAAGGCTTCGTCACCTGCAAGGACTACGACATGAAGGACATGGCGGTGGCTCCCAAGACCATCACCATCCGCAACAACTCCGAAGGCCAGATCTACCCGGTGCTGGCCACCAGCACGAACGCCGTCAACGAGTGGGTGCAGGGCTGCCAGCGCACCACCGAGCCCTTTCCCACGACGGAGGTCTACAAGCTCTACGTCAACGACGGCCAGGGCATCGCGCCGGGCACGCAGGTCACCATCACGCTGCCTTTGTTCAGCGAGCTTTCGCCGGGCAAGTACGTCACCTGGTGGAACGGCGGGCGCGTGCTGCTGGCCGACCGCAACAAGCGCCTGCGCGGCAGCGAAGACAAGCCCGCGGCCACGCCCGCCGACGTGGAATGCCAGGGCCAGGGCACCGCGTGCAGCCTGAGCACCTACACCAGCCCCGTGCAGTTCCAGGAAGACGTGTTCGCCCAGCTCTCCGAATACACCTTCGGCGACTCCATCATCCCCGCCGGGCAAAGCACGCGGCTGCTCAAGCCCGAGAACGTGGGCTACAACATCTCGTACGTCGATCACGTCTACATGCCCGTGGCCATCGGCGTGCGCGGCAACCCCTACATCGGCTACAGCGGCTCGGCCAAGAAACTGGGTGAATTCCGCTCTGCCCTGGGCAGATTCCTCCAGCCCGGCGGCCTGGGCGAAGGCTGGCCGGTCTACAACATGAGCGAGCGGCGCCTGCCCGGCGGCTACAACATCTTTGCCCAGCGCGGCGGCTACCTGGTCGAAGACCCGGACGTGCCCGTCAAGCCCGCCGACGGCAAGAACCCCCCGGTGCTCACGGTGATGCAGTGCATAGCCAAGGACGGCGCATGCGCCACCCCCGAAGCGCAGCGCGGCATGCAGTGGGGCCAGGCGGTGCAGAACATCCAGGACCTGTGGGGCGCCTGCGTCGATTGGGGCAGTGAAGACCTCAGCGCCTACACCAGCAAGAAGTACCCGCAAGACTGCCCCGCCCCGCTGACCATGCGGGACAACATGGCCCTGGTCAAGGACTTCTTCGCCCAGAACCACCAGAAGTACCGGACCCTGTATGCCAGCGGCGCCTGCCAGGGCAGCGCGCCGCCCACGCACGTTGCCGAGTTCAAGTACTGGGAGGCCGTCAAGCACATCTACGGCTGGGTGCCCTTCAACGAAGGCTGCGGAGCGGGCGCCAACAAGCTGGTGGACACCAAGGCGAACGGCCGCGACCACGCCTACGTGCAGACCCTCTACATCGAGGACCTGCAATACAACTACAAGCAGAGCGCCGTGCAGGCCAACCCCAAGCTCGCCTTCAACCCCTACGTCAAGCTCATCCACGACGACCTGGACATGAGCGCCTACGGCTTCTCGGTGGATGACGCCGTGGGCTTCATGAGCGAGTTGGGCAGCGGCCTGGTCTTCACCGTGGGCGGCACGCCGGGGCTGGAGAACGAAAAGTCCTTCAACTACGCCGATGGCTTCTCGCTCGGCCTGGGCGTGCCCCTGTCGCTGGTGAACCGCCAGAACGTGCCGCTCATCAAGAAATACGGTGTCTGCGCGCTGGGCGCCGACCCCGGCGACCCGAACTGCGACAAGGACAAGCAGGACGTGACCATGCCCGACAACAGCCAGATCAGCGGCTTTCGCGTCGGCACCGTGCCCTCGTACCCCGTGAAGGTGCGCTTTACCGACACGGAGGACAACGTCTACACCGTGCTGGTCAAGGAAAAGTTCGCCAAGTGCACCGGCGCGCTGTCGGGCTGCCCGTCGAACAAAGCCACCATCGTGGACAAGGCCGCGTGCAGCGTCGTCACCCCGCAGGGCGCCAAGCACCCGAAGTCCGACACCTGGTGCGTCAACGCCAACCCCAACCAGGCGCGTGAAAACGACCAGGCCGTCATCAAGAACCACCTGAGCTACCCCGATCCAGTGAAGTACCTGCCCTGACGGTTCATCAGTCAAACAGCCGCCTGGCGCTTTCTGGACAAGCGCAGGCAGCTATGAAAAACGGACTATTTGCATGCAGAAAAACAAAACGCTCCCCGCCATGCTGCCCACCGCGCTGGCCAGCCTGCTCCTTGTCGCTGGCTGCGGCGGCGGCTCGGACGATGCGCCGCCCACCCACGCCTCGCGCTACCCCACGCTGGCCGCGCACGCTTCCATGGACGAGGAGGACTTCGACCGCTACCTGCTGACCGCAGGCAAGGGCACCGCCATCACGCCCGAGACCATCAAGTCCCTCTCGGTCGGCTCCGGCATCAACTCGGCCCAGTCCACCTACAACCTGCGCCCCATCTTCGACCTGGGGCGGCTCAAGGAAGACAGCCGCCTGAACGTGGACACCACCCGCTCGCAGCAGAAAACCGTGCTGCGCATCACCAGCAGCAAGGCCGCCAGCACGTCCGCCGACCAGTTCAGCCTCGACGTTTCGGCCTCCGGCTCATTTGGCGGCGCCAAGGCCGCGGCCGCCTACCACCAGGCCAACGCCCGGCGGGGCACCCAGTCCGACGGCACCGTAAGCGTGCAGATGGTGTCGGCCAACACCAACAACATCGTCTCCATCCTCGGCAGCGGCTTCAGCGGCAGCGAGAACTTCACCGGCTACCTCATCGGCACCAAGCTCACCGACGAACTGCTGCGCGGCTACGTCGCCACCACCGAGAGCACGCCCTCCGGCATCTGCGGCGGCAAGCCCTACACCACCAGCGTCAATGTCAGCCGCTACAAGTACGCCGACACCGATCCCTACGCCAACATCCAGATCCTCACGCGCATGCAAAGCGTGTTTGCCGACCTGAAGGCGCAGTACGCGCTGTGCGCCGACGCCTCCATCCAGACCGTGCTGGTGCGCCAGATGACCGAGCTGCGCGGCAAGATTGAAAGTGCCATCGCCGACTTCTACGCCGTCAACGGCGACGCCTTCGTCTCGCAGACCACCTCGATGAACCAGGCCATCGGCAGCGGCCAGATGTCGTTCAGCAGCGCCGACGGCAATACCGAGGCGCAATACGGCGCCTCGCTGTCGGCCCAGTACCAGACGCTGGCGGGCGGCGCAGGCGGCAGCGCCACCGTGCAGTACTACAAGCAAAACGGCTGGGCCAGGGCGCTGCAGAACGTGCAAGTCCAGGCCGAGGCAAAGCCCGCCGGCGTGGCCGACACCACGGCCTGGGTCGGCAGCATCCAGGCCATGCTCAAGGACCAGGGCAGCTCCCTGGTGCCACCCATGGGCAGCCTGCCCAAGGACCCTGGCGTGAAGCTGCCCACCCCAGTCGGCCCCCACCACGACGAGGAAGCCCCGCCGGACACGGCCTTTACCTCCTACGACCAGTGGAAGGAGTACCTGGCCGACAAGAAGAAAGCCGCCCAGGATGCGGAAGAACTCGCGCGCGCGAAGAAGCGAGTGGAAGAACAACCGCTGATCGTCAACGACAAGGCGCTGCTGCAATCAGGCCTGGGTGGCGATGCCTACCTCCAGCTCATCGCCGAGCTGGACGATCTCAAGGAGCGTGCCCGGCAGAACCAGCAACTCCAACACCCGCCGCAGGCCGGTGCAGGCGACGGCAACCTGGTGCGCTTCGACAAGATGTTCGTCAGCGGCTTCGAGACGATGCCCTACGACGCCGTCATCCCCCAGTTGCGCCCCGACCTGGACATTCCCGGCATCGACAAGGCCATCGGCAGCTTCCCCAACCTGATGGAAATCATGCTGGTGAGCGAAAAGCTCGGCAAGCTCGACTCCTACCTGGCCTTTCTCGCCAACATTCCGGTCAGCAACGTCACGCCCCAGATGAGCGTGCGCTACCACGAGTTCTTCCAGAAGGCATCCACCCGCGCCTACGACCTCGTGGCCCTGGCCCTGAGCCAGGGCACCGACCTGACGCCCGCCGTGCTGGCAGGCTACAAGAAAGCAATGCTCGGCACCGCCGCCGCCTCGGCGCAAAGCGAGCTGTACCAGAGCCTGCAAGACATCGACTACTACCACTACGTGGTGGGCACCCTGCTCGACCCCGCCAAGGGCAAGGCGTGGACCGCCGCGCCCGGCGGCTATCTGCCGATGCGCTGGAATCCCGACGGCAGCGGCGGCATGCAGTTGGTCACCTGGACCGCGCTGTCGCAAGAGCGCGGCGGGCAACGGGGCAAGGAGGGCGTGGTGGCGATCGATTTCACCAACCCCAACGCCGACCCGCTCACGCTCTACCGCAATGGCATGAAGACCCTGCAGACGCCCTGGTACCCGGTCTATGTCTTCAACCAGAGCCAGGCGCCGTCGCTGGTGTTCGTGCAGCACTTCGGGGCCTACCAGGCCATCTACGGCGCCCGGTGGGTGACGCGGCCCTTCGACGGCGACACGCCCGTCACCCCGAGCCTGGTGCCCAAATGGCTGGACTACCAGCCGCTGGGCAACAAGGACATGCGCACGGTCATGACGAGTGCCGACAACAACTTCTTGCCGCACCTGGACTGGGATTACTCGGTGTACTTCCCCAATGCCAGCAACGACCCCGCGCGCCTGCAAAAGTACAACGCGCCCACGATCAAACTGCCTGGCGACTATGTGAGCAGGTTTGAAAGCGGAGAAACCCTCTACACCGCCGCGCACTCGGCGGCGGTGCGCGATTTCACTAAAAACGACTACGACAACAGCGCAAGGTCCGATGCCACCTACAACGCCTTCCGGCTGCCCACTCACCGCGATTGGCGGCGCATGAGCGACGGTCAGGTGGTCGGCATCGGAGGCTCATATACCTACCTGATGCTACTGCCCCTGAATGCCACCACCACCGGCGAGAGCCTGACGCAGACGCTCAACTACGCGCCCGATCGCGCGCCGATGGACGTCGTCACCCCCACCAGCCTCGACCTCGTCAACAAGCTGGCCGTGCTGCTGGAGTGAACCGGCACAGGCACCCCATCTGGTACCGAAACAAAAGCCGATGCATAGACATTCACAGCGGATTCCCTCCTTCACATCCTTCATCGCCACCACGCTGGCCACCGCCGCGCTGCTGGCCTGCGCCAGCGCCCAGGCCGAGAACGCCGCCGCCGGCGTGCTGCGCGATGCGCTGGCGCTGGCGGCCTCCGTCCCGGGTACCCAGACCATCGACCTGGCGCCGGTGGCGGGCCAGCGCATCGAGCTGGATGCGCCGCTGGTCATCGACAGCAACGTGATCATCGAAGGCCGCGGCGTCACGCTCGACGGCCAGCTCAAGGGCCGCGTGCTGCAGGTGAACGCGGGGGTGACCGCCACCGTGCACCAGCTCACCGTCACGCGCGGGCTGCTGGCGGGCCAGGGCATTGCCTGGAACGGGACCTGGCAATCGGGCTCGTCGCTGGGCGCGGGCATCCACAACGCGGGCCAGCTCACGCTCGATGGCGTGCAGGTACTGGGCAATTACGCCACGGGCGGGGGCGCAGGCGGCGGGGGCGTGGGC
>NZ_LZZV01000042.1:0-36178 GCF_014170385.1 Delftia sp. UME58 | reverse complement strand
CCTCCCGCCCACCCGCGCCGAAGCCCTGCGCTACTGGCTGAAGCTGGGCTGCATCAGCTTTGGCGGGCCGGCCGGGCAGATCGCCATCATGCATGAGGACCTGGTGGAGCGGCGGCGCTGGATCTCGGAGGGTCGCTTCCTGCATGCGCTCAACTACTGCATGCTGCTGCCCGGCCCCGAGGCGCAGCAGCTGGCCACCTATATCGGCTGGCTGCTGCACCGCACATGGGGCGGCATCGTGGCCGGCGGGCTGTTCGTGCTGCCCTCGCTGCTGCTGCTCATCTCCCTGTCCTGGATCTATGTGGCCTTCGGCCATGTGCCGGCCATTGCCGGCATCTTCTATGGCATCAAGCCGGCCGTGACGGCGCTGGTGGTGCATGCGGCCTGGCGCGTGGGCTCGCGCACCTTGCGCAACGGCTGGCTGTGGGGCATTGCTGCGGCGGCCTTCGTGGCTATCTTCGCGTTGAAGCTGCCTTTTCCGCTGATCGTGCTGGCGGCCGGCGCACTGGGCTACCTGGGGGGCAGGCTGGCGCCGCGCCACTTCGCCCCTGCGGGCGGGCACGGCCCGCGCGGCGGCAGCCACGGCCCGGCCGTCATCGACGATGACACGCCCGCACCGGCCCATGCACGGTTCAGCTGGCGCTTTTTCAGCCAGGTGCTGGCGACCAGCCTGGGGCTGTGGGCGCTGGCGCTGGGCCTGCTGGCCGCCGCCTTCGGCTGGCAGGGCGCGCTCACCCAGATGGGCTGGTTCTTCACCAAGGCGGCGCTGCTGACCTTTGGCGGCGCCTACGCCGTGCTGCCCTACCTCTACCAGGGCGCCGTGGACCACTACCACTGGCTCACGGCCACGCAGATGATGGACGGGCTGGCCCTGGGCGAGACCACGCCGGGGCCGCTGATCATGGTGGTGTCCTTCGTGGGCTTCCTGGGCGGCTGGAGCACGCAGGTGTTCGGCCCCGATGCGCTGCTGCCGGCCGGCGCCGCCGCCGCCCTGGTCGTGACCTTCTTCACTTTTTTGCCGTCCTTCGCCTTCATCCTGCTGGGCGGCCCCTTCATCGAGTCCACCCATGGCAGGCTGGGCTTCACCGCGCCGCTGACGGGCATCACGGCCGCCGTGGTGGGCGTCATCGCCAACCTGGCCGTGTTCTTTGCCTGGCACGTGCTGTGGCCCCGGGGCCTGGATGGCCACTTCGACTGGCCGTCCGCACTGCTGGGCCTGGCTGCCGCAGCCGCGCTGCTGCGCTGGAAGGTCGGCGTGATCCCCGTGGTGGTAGGCGCGGGGCTGGCAGGCCTGGCGATCACGCTGGTGCGCCAGGTTGGGTAGGAAAGGCTGCGGCATGGTTTCGAGCACGGATGGGCATTTCAGCTGGCTGCGCTGCCGCACCGCAGGCGTGGAGGCCGTGGCCGCAGACACGGCGCGGCACTTTGGACGACACACCCACGAGCAGTACGGGATCGGCCTGATCGAGCGTGGCGCGCAGAAGTCCGCCAGCGGGCGAGGCCTCTACGAGGCCGAGGCCGGCGACCTCATCATGGTCAACCCCGGCGAGTTGCATGACGGCATGCCCCTGGGCTATGGCGGTCGCGCATGGCGCATGCTCTACCTGGAGCCCACGGTAGTGGCTGCGCTCATGGCGGACATGGATGGCGCCGGGCCGGCGGCCGGCTTCGAGTTCCGCCAGCCCGCCGTGCGCGACCCGCGCATGGCCGCGCTCTTTCAAACCCTGTACCGGAGGATGACCGGCAGCGGCGAGGCAACTGACGCTCTGGACCTGGACGAAGCACTGCTGCAACTGCTGGGCGGCATGCTGCAGCGCCCTGCCCCGGCGCCGCGCGCACCGGCACCCATCACCCTGGCCCGCGCCCGTATGGACGACGACCCCGGTGCGCCGCTGACCCTGGCAACCCTGGCCCGGGAGGCCGGCCTGAGCCGCTACCAGTTCCTGCGTGCCTTTGCGCGCGCCACGGGAATGACTCCGCATGCCTATCTGCTGCAGCGGCGCCTGCACCGGGCACGCGGACTCATCGCCAGCGGCATGCCGCTGGCCGAGGCCGCCGCGCACAGCGGCTTTGCCGACCAGAGCCATATGACGCGCCTGTTCGTGCGCAGCTTCGGCATGGCGCCCGGCTTCTACGCCAGGGCAGCCAAGGCCTGCGCTGCGTGACGCGCTGCAATTTCTTTCAAGACCACGCAAACCGGCTTGGCGAGGATGGAGATCACACCCCCTCTCCACTCACAAGGCCTGATCTTGCAGTTCTCCTACTCACCCTCCATCCCCCGCGACTTTCCTGAACTGGCCTCGCAGACCTTGCTGCTGCGCGGCCTGTCACCCGACGTGCCCGCACACGCCGTGATCGCCCCCTTCATGGCACAGGCCAGGCAGAACCTGGCCTGCACCCCGGAAAGCGAACTGCCATCCATTCAGGCCTGGCGGCGCGGCTTTGCCAGGATGGGCCTCAAGCCCACGCAATACCGCTGCGCCGCCGAGGCCCTGCTGCGCCGCTTGCGCAAGGAAGGAGATCTGCCGGGCCTGCATCCGCTGGTGGACCTGTGCAATGCGGCCTCGGTGGCCTTTGCCATTCCCGTGGCCGTCTTCGACCTGGACCGCATCAGCGGTTGCCTGCTGGTGCGCCCCGCAACCGGCAGCGAGGTCTACGAGACCTTCTCGGGCGAGATCGAATATCCCGAGCCCGGCGAAATCATCTTTGCCGACACCGCTGGCCGCGCCCACGCCCGGCGCTGGTGCAACCGCCAAAGCGGCCACTCGGCAGTGCGCGAATCCACGGTCAATGCGCTGATCGTGGCCGAAGCGCTGCACGCCACGGGCAAGGCGGATACGCGGCAGCTGGTGCAAGAGTTGCATGCGGCGGCCGGGCGGCTGTGGCCCGAGGCCGTTTCACACCCAAGCAACCCCTTGCAGGCCGCCCAGGCCTGAGGCGACCGGGGCCGTTGGCGCCCCGGCGTGAAAGGGGCTAACACGCTGCGCGGACTTCCCGCAAGCAAGACCGCACGCGTATCGCACCGCCCTGCACATCGACTCGCAGATCTCTTCAAGACATGCTTTTTCGCTATCAAAATGATACTGATGCGTTGCATGCTACATACAAATGAAAAGAAAAAGAAATCATTCTCATTGTCATTCTAGAATCCGCACCCGCCACGACAGGCTGCGCCGCTGGTCCCAGGCCGGCAGCAGCGCCGACGCACCCAGAGCACGCCCCACGGCACAGGTTTCCCAGCTCTCGACCATTGACCATGCCTATCCAAAGACTCTCGCGCACGGCAGTTGCGCATGCCGCCCTGCTTGCCCTGTGCGGCGCAGCCCACGCGCAGGCCCAGCCTGAAAATGTTCCCGAGGCCACGCTCGCCCCGGTCACCGTGAACGCAGGCACCGAGAAGGAAAATCCCACCGGCCCCGTGGTGGGCTTCACCGCAAAGCGCGCCATCTCGGCCACCAAGACCGACACGCCGCTGATCGAGACGCCCCAGGCCATCAGCGTGGTCACGCGCGACCAGTTCGAGGCGCAGGGCGTGCAGACGCTGCGCCAGACCACGGCCTACAGCGCGGGCGTGGTGTCCAACTACTTTGACAGCCGCGTGGACAGCTTCTCGGCACGCGGCGGCAGCGTGAGCCAGTACCAGGACGGTCTGCTGCGCACCTACGGCACCTACAACACCAGCCGCCCCGACCCCTACACGCTGGAGCGCGTGGAGTTCCTGCGCGGACCCTCTTCCGTGCTCTACGGCCAGGGCAGCGTGGGCGGCGTGCTCAACCTGACCAGCAAGCGCCCGCAGGCCGAGGCGCTGCGCGAGGTGCAGGTGCAGATGGGCAGCTACGGGCGCAAGCAGATCGCCACCGACCTGACCGGCGCCGTCACCGAAGACGGCCAGTGGCTGTACCGGCTGGTGGCCGTGGGCCGGGAAAGCGGCACCCAGGTGGACCATGTGAACGACGACCGCCTGGTCATCGCGCCCAGCCTGACCTGGCGGCCCAGCGCCGATACCTCGCTCACACTGCAGGCGCTCTACCAGAAGGACAAGAGCGGCTCGCTGATCGGCTTCTTCCCCTGGCAGGGCACGCGCCTGCCCAGCCCCTACGGCCAGATTCCCACCAGCACCTTCATCGGCGAGCCCGGCTGGGACTCGTTCGACACGGAGAACAAATCCTGGGGCTACCTGTTCAGCCACCGCCTGAACGCCGACTGGACCGTGCGCCAGAACCTGCGCCGCACCATCAGCGACGTGGACTACCGCTCCATCTACACCAGCTTCACCGCCATCCCCGGCCAGGGCCGCCCTGCGCGCCCGGTCTTCAACCCCGACAACCGCAGCGTCTACCGCGATGCCTCCTGGCAGGTCAACGGCGGCCGCATGCTGGTGATCGACACGCAGCTCGAAGGCCGGCTGCGCTGGGGCACGGCCGAGCACACCGTGCTGGCCGGCATGGATGCGCAGCGCAACAGCACCAGCCAGTCCACCTGGCGCGGCCTGACCGCGCCGTTTGACGTCTACAACCCCGTCTACGGCAATTTCACGCCGCCCACGGCCTCGCAGCTGGTGCGCCAGCCGGGCGTGTCGCAAAAGCAATTGGGCTTCTACGCCCAGGACCAGATCAAGTGGGGCCGCTGGACCGCCACCCTGGGCCTGCGCCACGACAGCGCCCAGACCGATACCGAAGGCCGGCCCGCCTCCGCCGTGGACGAGAAGGCCTGGACCAGGCGCGCAGGCGCCACCTACCAGATGGACGGTGGCTGGGCGCCCTACCTGGGCTACTCCGAGTCCTTCCAGCCGCTGGGCGGCGTGGATGTCTACGGCACGCCCTACAAGGCCCAGCGCGGCGAGCAATGGGAAGCCGGCGTGAAATGGCAGCCACCGGGCCAGGGCCTGTCGGCCTTTGCCGCCGTCTACACGCTGCGCGAGAAGAATCGCAAGACCACCGACCCGGCCAACCCGCTCAACAGCCTGCAGATCGGCGAGGTCAAGGTCAACGGCTTCGAGGCCGAGCTCACCGCCAGCCTGGCCCGCCACTGGGACGCCACGCTCGCCTATGCGTACACCGACGCCGTCATTTCGCGCAGCAATGGCGGCGACCAGGGCCAGCGCGTGACCAGCGTGCCGCGCCACACGGCGTCGGCCTGGCTGACACACCGCTTTGCCAGCGAAGGGCGCGGCGGCTGGAGCCTGGGTGCGGGCGTGCGCTACACGGGTTCGCAGTGGACGGGCACCAGCCTGGTGGACACGCCCTCTGCCACCCTGCTGGATGCCATGGTGTCCTATGACGCCGGCCCATGGCGCCTGGCCTTCAACGTGGTCAACCTGACCGACAAGGTGCAGATCACGCAGTGCCTGGCACGCGGCGACTGCTTCTACGGCCAGCGGCGCACCTTTGCGGTGACGGGAACGCACCGCTTCTGAGGACCGCCGCCGCGCGCCTTTCACAGCGCAGGCAGCTCAGGCAGGCAGCTGCCTGAAGCTCCTTCGGTCCGCCGTGCTGCCAAACGATGCGCAGCCCGACAGCACGGCGGGCGAAGGCGCGGTGGTCGACAGCGCCTCGCTGCACAGCCGGGGCAGCTGGCTGTGCTCGTCTTCCAGGGCCTGTGTGTGGATCATGGGGGCCATGGCCACCACGTTGCCGAAGATGGTGGCAAAGGCCACGTCGGCCGCGTCACGGCCCGTGCCAAAGCGCATGAAGCCCATGGGAATGGCCGTGCCCGATGCATCGAACAGATACCACCTGTCGCCCAGGTAGGCTTCCACGTAGGCATGGAAATCGGGCGGGCCCAGCGCAGGGTCGGCACCGTAGTCCGTGCCGGTGGCGATGCGGGCGGGAATGTTCAGCGCACGGCACAGGGCGATCATCAGGTGCGTGAAATCGCGGCACACGCCCACCTGCTCCACCAGGGTATCGACGGCCGAGGTGGACGAGTTGCTGGTGGCCGAAGCAAAGGTCACCAGCTCCTGCACCCACTGCTGTATGGCCAGCACGCGCGAATAGCCGGGCGCCAGTTGGCCGAAATTGCGAAAGGCCAGCTGCATCAGCCGGTCGGACTGGCAGTAGCGGCTGGGGTAGATGTACGGCAGGACCTCCAGCGGGATGCAGCGCACCGGAACCTCGCCCAGCGCCGCCGGATCCTCGCGGTGGTGCGCGATGCAGACGGTGGCCGTGTAGGTCAGGTGCAGGGGGCCTGGGTTGGCATGCAGGCGCATGAAGCGGGTGGAGGTGGCGGGCTCGGTGGCAATGTCGGACTCCACGGGCTGGCTGAGCACCAAACGCTCGTTCTCCACCGTCTGGTGCGAGGTGTGGGCCGCATGGATGTTGAACACGAAGTCGGCCCCGGCCGGATCGCGGATGTCATAAGCAAGATCCAGCTGGATCTGCAGCCTGATCGCTGCGTTGGCCATTGATTGCCCCTGGTTGGTGTGTCTGATCGGCACCATGGTGCGGGCAGCCGCGCCCGCAGGCCGTAGGCACCTGCTGAAAAGCCTGTAGTGCTTGGAGCAGGATAGCGCGTGCGCCCGGCAGGCGCCTGGCCCGCCCTGCAAGCTCCACGGACAGGCCGGTCGCCAGCCCGCCGGGATGCAAAGGCCGGCGTCATGACGGCCAGCGTGGCCGCCGCCAAGCGGGGAGCCGCGCCATGGACACCGCCATCCACCTTTCCCCGCCCATTTCCCATGCCACGGCCCCGGTCCAGCCAACCATAGCGGCCACCGAGTCCCGCCCCGCCACCGAAGCCCAGGCCCCCGGCCTGTCCCGCCGCCATCGTGCGCGTGCCGTTTTCCATCGTCGCGCCCATGATCCTCATGGCCTGCCGTCGGCGCCTTCAACGTGCACGGCAACGCCACCGACATCTGGCTCATGCTGGTCTTCGGCGTGGGCGGCTATGTCTTCAAGAAGCTCGACTATCCGCTGGCACCCATGGTGCTGGCCATCGTGCTGGGCGACCGCATGGAAGACGCCTTCCGCCAGAGCATGCTCTCCAGCCAGGGCGCGCCGGGCATCTTCTGGCACAACGGCCTGACCGGAGCCATCACCACGCTGGCCCTGCTGATGCTGGCGTGGCCGCTGCTGGGCAGGCTGCGGGCGATGGCGTTCGGGGCGAGGGCTGTGGCGGCCTGAGAGGAGCCGTCTACAGCGAATCAGCCTCCGCTTCCGGCCAGAGGCGGGGGAAGTAAAAACGCAGGGCGTGCAGCGGCACGCCCAGGCGCACTCTTCCATACGGTGAATCCGTCTCCAGCAGGCCGCGCTTGAGCAGTGCCGATACCTGGGCGGTGGCCAACCGGTCACCCAACCCCAGCATGGCCTTGAAGTCGGCCCGATCCATCTCCGCCTGGGCCGCAAAAAGATAGTGCAATGCGCGCAATGCCTCGCTGCGCACGCCTTGGCGCACCACCCGTTCCTCATAGGCAAGGCATGCCGCCATGCGCTCCTTCATGCCGTCCAGCGACAGAAGTCCCTCCATGAAGCTCACTTGGTCCATGCACAGTTCCAGCACGTATGCGATCCAGTCGATCAACCCCAGTTCGGTCAGATTGCCACGGCCATCAAGGTCACCACGACGCGGCTCGTCTGCGGCGGCAAGCAAGGCGTAATAGCGCTCCTGCGACCGTGCGAACCCCCTCAGGGGGGACCACAGACCATTGCTCAGGCCCATGTGGGTTAGTACGAGATGTGAATGCAGCCGGGCCACACGCCCGTTGCCGTCCCGGAACGGATGGATCCAGGCCAGGCGCTGGTGCGCAGCGGCCATGGCCACCAACTGCAACTCGCCACGGCGCACGCCGGAGTAGAAGCTCGACCAGCGGTCCAGAAAAAATGGCAACTGCCCCGCTGCAGGCGCCGCATGCCTGCCCACGCTAACCTCCCGCGTGCGCCATCGACCCGGCTCGATGGCATCGTCGCCAAGGGCGCCGGCCTCCAGATCGGCCTGGGGCAGACGGGCGAAGAGATCCTGGTGGATATCGGCCAGCATCTGGGGGGTCCAGACCTGCGCATTCGTCCATTGCGTGGACCTGTACTCCAGTTGCTCTTCAGTGGCCATGTGCGCCAGCGCCAATCGCTGACGGCGGGCCTGGTCTTCGTCCTGCGCATAGTCGTTGTGCAGGGCGCGCTCGATATCCAGCGGAAAGGTGTGCTGCCCCTCGATCCTGTTCGAGTAATACGAGTTCATAGCCCGAAGCAGCCGACGCAGGCCTGGCAATGTGTCTGGTCGGTAGCGGCCGGCCAGCCGCTCACCCAGCCTGATCAGGTCATGGGAGAGCTCCAGCAAAGGGCCCAGCTTGTGTTCCCCCGGCAGCAGCGGCTCCATCTGGGCAGGATGGTCGTAGAGCAGGAATTCTTGCGACATTGATCACCTATATAAGCAGCTGATTTATATAGATGAAATCCGTTTGGTGCGAGATATTTTGCGAGTTCTTCTGCAAGATTCCCTGACACGTCCCCTAATCCCTGTACCGCTTCTTGCGAAACGCCAGCCAGGCGGCGATGACGGTGAAGGCGATCACGATGGACACCACGATCCAGAAGCCGTGCTCGTGCTCTGCCAGCGGTATGCCGCCCACGTTCATGCCGAACAGGCCGGCCAGGATGTTGATGGGCAGGGCCAGCACGGTGACCACGGTCAGCACGAAGAGGCTGTTGCTGTTGTCCTCGTTCACGGCGGCGGCCACTTCTTCCTGCAGCAGCTTGATGCGGTCCTGCAGGGTCTGCATGTCGCGCAGCATGAGCGAGAACTCCTCGCTGGCGGCGGCCAGGCCGCGGCGGTCGTCCTCGCCCATCCAGGCGGGGGGCTGCTGCAGCAGGCGGAACAGCGCGGCCGGCTCGGGCGCCAGCAGGCGCTGCAGACGCACCAGCAGCCGGCGCAGCCGGCCCAGGTGGGCGCGCGGATGGTGGTAGCGCTGCGCGATGATGGCGTCTTCGATGTCGTCCACGCGCGCCGTGGTCTCGCGCACCACCTTGACCAGCACGTCGGCCTGGGTGCGCATCAGGTGTTCCAGCAGCTCGGCCGTGCTGGCGGGGCTGTCGCCCTGGCGCACGCCGGCACGCAGCGCATCGACCGAGCGCAGCGGCTGGGTGCGCGCGGTGACGACCAGGCGCTCGTCCAGGCAGATCCACAGCGTGGCGATGTCGGCCGATTCGAAGTTGAACTCGAAGTTCACATCGTTGAGCACGGCGACCAGGGAGTCATCGGAGCGCTCGATGCGCGTGGAGGCCAGGCCCTCGCGCAGCGTGGCGTAGAAGACTTCGGGCAGCGCGGCGTGGCGCTGCAGCCAGCGCAGGGACTGGGTATTGGCCAGGTTGAAGTGCAGCCACAGGAAGTCGCGCCGGCCGGGCTCGGTGAGCGGACGCTCCGCGCCCAGCCACTGCGCGGCCGACTGCGCCGTCATGGCCTCCACACGCCGCTGCGTGTCGCAGAAAAACCGCCATCCGCAGATCAGGCCTGCGTCTTCATTGGCCTGGGCCAGGGGGGAGGCTGCGTCAGTCATGGATGGGTCAGGCACCTGCGGGGAGTGGCCTGCGCGGGCCGGACAAGTGCGGGATTCTTGGCCGCCTCCATGACAGAGGTGTGACAACTGTCACGGAGTCGTCATCCGAAGTGCCTGCCCCCCAGTCCGGGGGCGGGGCGGGCCTCAGCACATCACGACGTTCTCCAGCGTGAACGAGAACGGCGTGGACCCGGCGCCCGCACCGCCGCCGCGCATCACGATGTCGGCGCGCGAGATGCCCAGCAGGGAGATCTCGGTGTTGATGTCGCCCAGGATGGCCGAGTTCATGACCTGGCCCTGTTCGATCTGCGAGACCACCCCGATCCAGATGGAGGGCTTGAATTCGAAGACGGCCTTTTGCTGGGGGGCAATCGCGGTCTTGACGGCCAGCAGCCGGCCGTCCTTGTAACAGCTGGCATTGATGGCGCCCCGGGGCAGCGAGTTGAGCACCTGCACTTCGTTGGAGCTTGCGCCATAGCCTGCGGGCGCCAGGCGATCGCCGCAGCTGCTCAGGGACAGCTGGAACTGCTGGCCGAACTGCGCCTCCAGCTGGGGCGTGTGGTTGCCATAGCTGTCGCTGGCACCGACCTGCAGGCCCAGCGGGAAGGTGAACGGATGGTTGTCCCCCTGGCCGCAGTACTTGATGACCCGCCAGGCCACGGCCAGCTCCTCGAAATCGCTGGCCACGTTCTTCTGGAAGATGACGATCTGCGAGTTGTTCGCGTCGTTCGACTGATTGACGAAGTTGAGTTGAACGCCCATGCATCTCTCCTGATGGATCAAAAAAGCGCTGCGGCGCTTTCTGCTGCCCCGCCGTGCGTGCGCAAGCGCACTGTAGGGAACAACGATCCTTCAGAAAATTACGCCTGATTACATCCCGCCCCTCAGCCGGGAACGGCCCAGACCCGCCCTCCGCCCACGGCAAAGCACTGGCGGCCCGGCCCGGGCGGCAGGCTGGCCATGCCGGTGAACAGGCCGAAGGCCGGCAGCAGGGTGAAGCCCGGGTGCACGGCAAAGCACGGCAGGCGCAGGGCATCGCGCCCCGGGCCGCGCAGCACGACGGCGGGGTGGACATGGCCGGCCAGCACATGGCAGGGCGCGGCCTGCAGTGCTTGCGGGGCCTGCGGGGCCTGCGGGGCCTGCGGGGGATGATGACAGGCGGCGAACGGGCCCAGGCGCCAGGGTTCATCGACCACGGCCATGCCCAGCGCAGGCGGCGGGTCGCCCGCATGGCTGTCATGGTTGCCGCGCACCAGGACCAGTTCCACGGCCGGATGGCGGCTGCGCCAGCCGGCCAGCGCCGCCAGCACCGAGGGGTTGCGCGCCTCGGCCGCGTGCAGGAAGTCCCCCAGCACCACGAGTCGATGCACGGGCAGGCCCAGGAGAAGGGCCGACAGTCGGTCCAGGTTGCCCTGGGTAGTGCCGGCCGGCACGGGAATGCCGCGCGCGCGGAAGGTGGCGGCCTTGCCCAGGTGCAGGTCGGCAATGAACAGCGTGCCCTGGGCGGGCCACCACAGGGCGTGCTGGGCCAGCAGGTGGACGGGCTCGCCCGCCAGGAGGATGCCCAGGCTGCCGGCCAGGGCGTCGGGGGAGACAGGACTTGGCAACGGTGCGTGGCCTTTCATCAGCGGTGCAATGGTTCTACAGCAGCGGCAAGGGCCGCGAGGGCTTGCGCACGCGGCGCGGGCGGCGGCTGGCGGCATCGGCCTCGGGTCCATCGGTGGCCTGCAGCGAGAAATCCAGCGTGCGGCGCACGGCGGCCGTATCCTCGTCCACGGCGGGGGGCTGGTCTGCCTTGGGCTTTTTCCGTGGACGCAGCGGTGGATCGGGCGGGACCAGGTCCTGCGTGCGCGGCTCGCTGGCTGCACCGCCGGCGTCTGCCGCCTCGTGCAGCTGGGCCAGCATGCGCGCGATGCGGTCGGCCAGGTGCTCGTTGGTGAGCTTTTCGCGAAAGCGCTCCACCATCAGCGGAAAGGCAAACGGGCTGGGACGGCGCAGCGCGCTCACCACCAGCTGCTGGGCCTGCATGCGGCGCAGCGCGGCCAGCAGCTGGGCCACGTCCAGTTCCTGGCTCAGGACTTCCTCGTCGGCCTGGCGCAGCAGCAGGTTGCTGTCGTCGTACTTGCGAAAGACCTCGAAGAACAGCTGGGCCGAGGCCTGCAGCTGGCGCGCGCTGCGGCGCTCGCCCGGGTGGCTCTGGAAGATCAGGCCCGAGACGCGGGCGATCTCGCGGAAGCGCCGCCGCGCCATCTCGGTGGCATTGAGGCTGGCCAGCACCTCGTGCAGCAGGGCGTGGCGGGCATGGCTGGCGTGATGGGCGTCCTCGCCGGTCAGATGGGCGTCGTCGGCGGCCTGGTCCCAGTGGCGGTCGGCATTGGCGGTATTGCGCATGGCGCCCGCCTCCGTGGCAGAGACACGTCCGGGCGCCGCCACGGCCTGCGCCGGCTCGGCGCGCAGCAGCTCGGGCAGCATCGCGGCCCAGTCGCGCTCGGTAGCGCTCAGCAGCTCCAGCCCGTAGTCGTTGACGGCGATGGAGAAGGTGCCCGTCTCGCCCTGCGCGGCGCGCCAGGCCAGCAGGCTGGCCAGCCCCGTATGGGCATGGCGGCCCGCAAAGGGGTAGAGGAACAGATGCCAGCCTTCGCGCGTGCACAGGGTTTCGGCCAGCAACGTGCCGGGCGTGGGCAGGGCCGACCAGCGCTGCTGCACCTCCAGCAAGGGGCGCACGCAGCGCAGCTCGGGCGAGTGGTAGTCGCCCGCCGACGCCAGCGCCAATTGCTGCACCACGAAGTCGGCCAGCACGGTGGACAGCGGCATGCGCGCGCCCGCCCAGCGCGGCACGGTGGGCCGCGTTCTGGCGGCGCGGCGCACGTAGGCGGTCATGTCCTCGATGCGCACCAGCTCCAGCACCTGGCCCGCGAAGACAAAGGCATCGCCGGGCGACAGGCGCGACAGAAAGCTCTCTTCCATGCTGCCCAGCCGCGCGCCGTGCAGGATCTGCACGCTCATGCTGGCGTCGCTGACGATGGTCCCGATGTTGGCGCGGTGCCTGCGCGCCAGCCGCGCGTCGGGCATGCGCCAGAGGCCCTCTCCGTCGGGCCGCACGCGCTGGTAGTCGGGATAGGCGGCCAGCGAGGGGCCGCCCCGGTGCACGAAGTCCAGGCACCACTGCCAGACCGCAGGCGCCAGCCCGGCGTAGGCGACGGTGCGGCGCACTTCGGCATACAGCTCATCGGGCACGAAGCCGCCGCCCAGGGCCACGGTGGCCAGGTGCTGCACCAGCACGTCCACGGGCTGGCGGGGGCTGGCGCGCATTTCCACCTGCTGCGCGCGCACGGCGGCGCGGGCGGCGGCGGCCTCCACCAGCTCCAGGCTGTGCGTGGGCACCAGGGTGATGCGCGAGGGCCGGCCCGGCGCATGACCCGAGCGGCCCGCGCGCTGCAGCAGCCGCGCAATGCCCTTGGCCGAGCCGATTTGCAGCACGCGCTCCACGGGCAGGAAGTCCACGCCCAGGTCCAGGCTGCTGGTGCAGACCACGGCCTTGAGCGTGCCGGCCTTGAGCCCGGCCTCCACCCATTCGCGCACAGCCCGGTCCAGAGAGCCATGGTGTATGGCCAGCAGGCCGGCCCAGTCGGGCCGGGCCTCCAGCAGCGCCTTGTACCAGAGCTCCGCCTGCGAGCGCACATTCACAAAGACCAAGGTGGAGCCTGCCGTGGCCTCCAGCTCGCGCACCACGGCCGGCAGCATGGCCAGGCCCAGGTGGCCGGCCCAGGAAAAGCGCTCGGGCCGGTCGGGCAGCAAGGTGTCCACCACCAGGCGCTTGTCCACCTGGCCCTGGACCAGCACGCCGGGCCGCGGCTGGCCATGGTCGTCCAGGCCCAGCAGGGTCTGCATGGCTTCGTCCAGATTGCCCAGCGTGGCCGACATGCCCCAGACGCTCAGTTGCGGGCTCCAGCCGCGCAGCCGCGCCAGGGCCAGCTGCAGTTGCACGCCGCGCTTGTTGCCCAGCAGCTCGTGCCATTCATCGGCCACCACCAGGCGCACGGAGCCCAGCAGCTCGCGCGCATCGGCCCGCGCCAGCAGCAGGGACAGGCTCTCGGGCGTGGTGACCAGCACGGTGGGCAGCTGGCGCGACTGCGCGCTGCGCTCGGCGCTTCCCGTATCGCCCGTGCGTGCGCCCACGGTCCAGCGCGCCAGCGCGGGATGGCCCTGGGCCAGCGCCTGCAAGGGCGTCTGCAGCGCCTTGAGCGTGTCGGCCGCCAGGGCGCGCATGGGCGTGATCCACAGCACGGTCAGCGGCGTGGCGGCGGGTTTTCTCCTGCTGGATGGGGTCTGGGCAGGGTCCTGGACAGGGGCCTGGGCAGGCGCCTTGGAGGCCTGCGCAAAGGCCTGCAGCGCGCCCAGCCAGACCGCATAGGTCTTGCCTGCGCCCGTGGTGGCATGCAGCAGGCCGCTGTGGCCCTGGGCCAGTGCCTTCCACACGGCGCGCTGGAAGGAAAAGGGCTTCCAGCCCCGTGCGGCAAGCCAGGCGGTGGCGAGGGGGTGGAGGGAACGGGTGGCCATGGCGCGGTGCGTCAAGGGTGGGGTCACGGGTCGGTCAAGGGTTGATCAAGGGTCGGAATGCGGCAGCAGGGCGGCCAGCGTGTCGATGGAGTCGGCCTCCTGCACAGGCTTGTCCTCGCGCCAGCGCAGCATGCGCGGAAAGCGCACGGCAATGCCGCTCTTGTGGCGTGCGCTGCGCGCAATGCCCTCGAAGCCCAGTTCGAACACCAGGGTGGGCCGCACGCTGCGCACGGGGCCGAAGCTCTCCACCGTGGTCTTGCGGATGACGGCGTCCACGCGGGCCATTTCTGCATCGGTCAGGCCCGAATAGGCCTTGGCGAAGGGCACGAGGGCGCGGCCCTCGGTGCCGGGCGGCGCGTTCCAGACGGCAAAGGTGTAGTCGCTGTAGAGGCTGGCGCGACGGCCGTGGCCGCGCTGTGCATAGATGAGCACGGCGTCCACGCTCAGCGGATCGATCTTCCACTTCCACCACACGCCGCTGTCCTTGGTGCGGCCCACGCCGTAGGCGGCGTCGCGGGCCTTGAGCATCATGCCCTCCACTCCCAGGGAACGGGCCTGCTCGCGAAGTTCGGCCAGGGCCTGCCAGCCATCGCCCGCAAGGACCGGACTGGGCAGCAGCGCCGGATGCGCCGCCAAGGCCACCAGCCGCTCCAGCCGCGCGCGCCGTTCATGCTGGGGCAGCGCGCGCAGGTCCTGGCCGCCCTCCTCCAGCAAGTCATAGGCCAGCAGCACCACGGGCAGCTCGCGCAGCAGCTTGGGGCCCAGGGTCTTGCGGCCTATGCGCTTTTGCAGGTCGGCAAAGGGGCGCACATGGGCGGGCGCCTCGCCCTGCTGCGCGGCCCAGACGACGATCTCGCCGTCGATCACGGTGCCCGCAGGCAAGGCATCGCCCATGGCCTGCAGCTCGGGGAAGCGCTCGCTCACCAGTTCCTCGCCGCGCGACCAGATCCAGGTGCCCAGCGCGTCACCGCTGCCGCGCCGCACGATCTGGGCGCGTATGCCGTCCCATTTCCACTCCACCACCCATTGGGACGGCGGGCCGAGCACGGCGTCGAACTGCTGCAGCGGCAACTGCAGCGGATGGGCCAGGAAGAAGGGATAGGGGTGGCCACGGGCTTCGCCCGCATGCGCGTCATCGCCCTCTTGCTCTCCCGCCACCAGCCGCAGGTAGTCGGCCGCCCCGGGCCGCGCCCCGATGTGGGTGTAGCCCATGAGCCGCTGGGCGATGTGCTTGGCATCCACGCCGCTGACGGCCGCCAGCGCCTGTGTGACCTGCAGCCGCGACACGCCGACCCGGAAGGCGCCGGTGATCAGCTTGAAGTAGACCAGCCGCTCATCGGCCGCCAGCCGCGCCCATTGCATGCGCAGCGTGTCCGCCAGCGCCTCGGGCGCCATGCCGCGCAGCGGCAGCAGGTGGTCCGTGACCCAGGCGGCCAGGCCCAGGTCGTGCGCATCACCGGGTGGCGGCAGCAGCAGCGCAATGGTTTCGGCCAGGTCGCCCACGGCCTCGTAGCTTTCGTCGAACAGCCATTCGGGCAGGCCGGCCGCCTCGCGCGCCCGCTCCTTCAAGAACTTGGTGGGCACCAGCTGGCGCGGCTTTCCACCGGCCAGGAAGTAGACGGCCCAGGCCGCATCGGCAGGCGCGGCGGCGCGCAGATAGGCCTGCAGCGCGGCCTGCTTGTCGCGGCTGGCGGTGCTGGCGTCCAGCGCGCGGTAGAGGGCGGCGAAATCCTTCATGGCGCGGGCGCCTCATCCGGTGCAGCCTCAGCGGCGGCAGCCTCGTCCTCATCGCCGTATTCGGTCTGGAAGGCTTGCGCATCCAGCCCCTGCTCGCGCAGCCAGCGCACCAGCACCGCCACGCTGCCATGCGTGACGAAGACACGCTCGGCGCCCGTGGCGCCTATGGCGTATTGCAGGCCGGGCCAGTCGGCATGGTCGGACATGACAAAGCCCCGGTCCACGCCCCGGCGCCGGCGCGTGCCGCGCAGCTGCATCCAGCCGCTGGCAAAGGCATCGGCATGGCCGGGAAAGCGGCGCATCCACGGCGTGCCCTGCGCCGAGGGCGGCGCCAGCACCAGGGCCGTCTTGAGCAGCGGTGCATCCACGCCGGGGTCGGTCACGCGCAGCGTGGGCGGCAGGTCCACGCCTGCGGCGCGGTACACGGCATTGAGCGGCTCCACCGCGCCATGCACGACGATGGGGCCGATGCGGCGATCCACCCCGTGCAGGATGCGCTGGGCCTTGCCGAAGGCATAGCACAGCAGCACCGAGGGCCTGCCCTGGGCGGCGTTGGCCTGCCACCAGGCGTTGATGCCGGCCATGAGCTCGGGCTGGCGGGGCCAGCGGTAGATGGGCAGGCCGAAGGTGGATTCGGTGATGAAGGTGTCGCAGCGCACGGGCTCGAAGGGGGGGCAGGTGCCGTCGGCCTCGGTCTTGTAGTCGCCCGAGGCCACCCAGACCTGGCCGCCATGCTCCAGCCGCACCTGGGCCGATCCGAGCACATGGCCGGCCGGGTGCAGGGAGATGCGCACGCCGTGGTGCTCCACCGCCTCGCCATACGGCAGGGTCTGCAGCGTGATGTCCGACCCCAGCCGTGCGCACAGCACGCCTGCGCTGTCGTCATGGGCCAGGTAATGGGCGTGTCCGGCGCGCGCGTGGTCGGAGTGGCCATGCGTGATCACGGCCCGGTCCACGGGCCGCCAGGGGTCGATGTAGAAGTCGCCTGCCGCGCAGTACAGGCCTTCGGGGCGGGCCACGATCAGGTCGGCGGCCATGCGGGATCAGGGACGGGAATGCTCATGGCCCCATGCTAGTGGGACGGTCGCCGCGCGCGCCCTGGCCCGCAGCGCGGCAGGCTGTCAGCCTGCACCTACCCGCGTAACTAACGACAGCAACCGGACCGCCACCGCGACACAACCGGGCCGCAGGGCCGGTTGAATCGGGGAAGATAGCGCCTTCTCAACCCACACACATCCACCCGCCTTCATGAACAACTCCGTCGTACGCATGTCCAATCTCTTCCTGCAGCTGGGCCTGGATGCCAGCGACCAGGCCATTGCCGATTTCATCCGCGCGCACCAGCTGGCCGCCGATGTGGATGTGGTGGATGCGCCCTACTGGAGCGATGCGCAGCGCCAGTTCCTGGCCGAGCAGCTCAAGGCCGATGCGTCGTGGTCCATCGTCGTGGACCAGCTCAGCGAGTCGCTGCACGAAGACGCGGTCAGGCAGCGCGCTGCCGGGCCGAACTGAAGCCGGCTGTCTTCTGGCGGCCAGCGGCCGGGCGGCCGGGCCGCCAAGCTCGGCTGGCTGCGGTGACAGCGTTCACGGCTTCGCTCCCCGTTGCTGGCATGGATGGGACTCCCGTGCCAGCAACCGACCTGTCGCCACAACGCAGCTTTTTGGCGCGTGGTTGCGCGCAAATGATGAGCATGCCAGCCATGGCCGTCCGCGTCACAAAACTGCAACAAGGAAAACGTAACATTCCCTAACAATTTTGCGATGTGCCTTCCATGGATGAGTCCCGCGCCTACCTGAGCGATTCCAGGCCACGTTTCCGCCCACCCAGCGCCGCGGATCTGTGTACCCCCGTTCCCAGCATGACCACCGACGAGACCAACGAGAAGGTGCTCGAGGTCTTCACGCGACACCGCGACTTGGTCAGCCTGCCCGTGGTCGAGGGGGACCGCCCCATCGGCCTGATCAACCGCAGCATCTTCCTGTCCCAGTTCAGCAAGCCGTTTCGCATGGAGCTGTACGGCAAGAAGAGCTGCATCGCCTTCATGGACAAGGAGCCGCTGGTGGTCGATGCCTCCACCGACATAGACACCCTGACCGTGAAGACCGTGGAGTACGGCGAAAAGGCGCTGACCGATGGCTTCATCATCACGCGCGACGGCCTGTTCGCGGGCGTGGGCAACGGTCTGCAGCTGATGCGCGCGGTGGCGGACATGCAGGTGGCGCGCAACCGCCAGATCATGCACAGCATCGAATACGCCAGCGTGATCCAGCAGTCGCTGCTGCGCAGCTCGCGCGAGGCCCTGGCCCGCGCCTGCCCGGGGGCGGACCTGGTCTGGGAGCCGCGCGATGTGGTCGGTGGCGACTTCTACCAGTTCAGCCAGGACGGTGATGGCTGGTTTGCCACCGTGGCCGACTGCACGGGCCACGGCGTGCCCGGCGCCTTCATGACGCTGATCGCCACCAGCAGCCTGGGCCAGGCCATCAAGGAGCACGGCCCGCGCGACCCGGCCGCGCTGCTGGGCCATGTGAACCGCAGCGTCAAGCAGATGCTGGGCCAGCTCGATGGCAAGGATGGCACGCCGGGCTCCGACGACGGGCTGGACGCGGCCTGCTTCTGGTTCGAGCCCGCGCACCGGCGCCTGCGCTTTGCGGGCGCGCGGCTTGCGCTGTTCGTGCTGCGCCCCGGCGCCGAGGCGGTGGAGTTGGTGGATGGCCAGCGCAAGGGCGTGGGCTATGTGGACAGCGAGTTCGACTTCGCCTGGAACAACATCGACCTGGAGCTGCCCGCCGGCACCCTGGTCTTCACCACCACCGACGGCCTGATCGACCAGGTGGGCGGCCCGCGCGGCATCACCTTCGGCAAGAAGCGCGTGCGCGAGCTGCTGCTGGAGCAGGCCGGCCGCACGCCCGCCGAGATCAACCGCGCCCTGCTGGCCGCCCTGCAGACCTGGCAGGGCGAGCACCACCGCCGCGACGACCTGACCTTTTTCTGCTTCAGAACCTGAATGCCTCCCATGCCCTCCGCACAGATCGCCGACAAGTACGGCAGCTTCTTCCACCTGGCGCGCCAGCACCAGGTGATCTTCTACTACGTGGGCTATTTCTCGCAGAACATCGTCGCGGCCATGGCCGAGGCCGTGCGGCTGCAGCTGGAAGTGGCCGGCGTGCCCGGCCCCACGCGGCGCAAGCTATTCTCGTCCTTCGTGGAGATGGCGCAGAACATCATCCACTACTCGGCCGATGCCCTGACCCCGCCCCACCAGGACGATGGCGAGCTGCGCCACGGCGCGGTCTGCATCCGCCGCGAGGACGACGGCAGCTTCGTGCTGCTGTGCGCCAACCCCATCGAGCCCGGCATGGGCGAGGCGCTGCGCGCCAAGCTCGACGCGCTGCGCAGCATGACCCTGGACGAGATCAAGAAGGCCTGCCGCCAGTCGCTGCGCGATGACGCGCCCGAAGGCAGCAAGGGCGCCGGCATGGGTTTCCTGACCCTGGCCCGCGATGCGCGCGAGCCGCTGCAGTTCGACTTCGATCCCGCCCAGACCGTGGACGGTCGTCCCGTCTTCTACCTGAAAGCCACGCTCTGAGCCGTCGCTCCGGCACCAGGCCTGAACAGGCCGGGCCCGCAGGCACGGACAACGCACCGAGATCACGCATGGACAACCTCTACATCGCTCCGACTCCCAGCTCCCCGGAAGTGGACTTCCGGTTCGACACGCACACGCTGCACCTGCGTGGCGAGTCCTATCCCGAGAACGCCGCCGCCTTCTACGGCGGCATCCTGGCCCGCCTCAAGGACTACCTGGCCCAGCCGCAGCCGGCGCAGCAGCAGGCACGCATCGAGGTGCACATCGCGCTGGCCTACTTCAACAGCTCCAGCACCAAGATGCTGTTCAACCTGATCGAGGCACTGAGCGGCGCCGCCGAGGCCGGCCGCCCCGTGGCCCTGCACTGGTACCACGACGAGGAAGACGACACCATCTGCGAATTCGGCGAGGAGCTGCGCGACGACTTTCCCGCCATCGCCTTCACCGGCCACCCCGTGAAGGCGGCGTGATGGACACCGTGGCCGCTCCCGCGGACCTCTTCGATGCCGAACACCAGGCCCTTTTGGCGGCCCGCGCCGCCCACGACCAGGGCGAAGAGGCCGGCGCCCCGGCCTGCCACCAGGCCCTGGGCGCGCTGCTGACCGCCTATGACCGCCTGCTGCGCGAAACGCGTCGGCTGGTGCGCCGCAGCGACCGCGCCGAGCTGGAGATGACCCAGCTCAACCAGCGCCTGCAGGAGCTGGCCGGAGAGCTCGAGTACCGCGCCACGCACGACCCGCTGACCGGCGTGCTCAACCGCGCGGCCATCATCGAGCGCGTGAACCGCCACTTCACCCAGCAGGGGCTGGCCCTGATCGTGCTGGACATAGACCACTTCAAGCGCGTGAACGACAGCTTCGGCCACCCCGTGGGCGACAGCGTGATCCTGGGCGTGGTGCGCTGCCTCAAGGCCGCCGTGCCGGCCACGGCCCATATCGGCCGCGTGGGCGGAGAGGAATTCACCGTGCTGCTGCCCCAGCACGACAGCGACGGCGCCGTATGCGTGGCCGAGCAGGTGCGCGCCGCCATCGAGGCCCATTCCTTCGGCCTGCCCGACGCCAGCTGCATCACGGCCAGCTTCGGCGTGAGCTGGCGCCCGAGCGGCGGCCGCTTCGACGACGCCTACAGCCTGGCCGACGAGGCGCTGTACGCGGCCAAGCGCAGCGGGCGCAACCAGGTCGTGCGCGCGGCAGACCATGCCACGGCCTGAGCGGCGCGGACAGAGGCAGGGCTGAGGCATGAGTTTCGTGATGCGCGCACGGGCGCCCAGGGCGCACGCCCCTGCTTCCGCCCTCCTGCAGACGCCCCTGCAGCCGCCCCCGCCAGGGCCCGTGCCCGGGCCTGAATGGCGGGTGCTGATCGTGGACAGCGACCCCGACGTACACGCCGCCTTCCGCCTGGCGCTGGAAGGCCACAGCCTGTTCGGCCGGCCGCTGGTGTTTCTCTACGCCCGCTCCGGCACGCAGGCGCGCAACCTGCTGCGCAGCGAGCAGGACCTGGCGGTGGTGGTGCTCGATGCCGTGACCGATGGCACGGGCGCCGGGCTGGACCTGGTGGACTTCATCCGCTACACGGCCGGCCTGCGCAACAGCCGCATCGTGCTGCGCACCGGCCGCCCGGGCCAGGCCCCCGACCTGGAAACCCTGCTGCGCTACGACATCAACGACTGCCGCACCAAGACCGAACTCACGCCCGACCGGCTGCTGGCCATCGTGGTGACCGCGGTGCGCTCCTACGAGCAGCTGTGCGCCATCGAGGCCAACCGCCGCAGCCTGGAGCTGATGGTGCGCTCCAGCGCCTCGCTGCTGGAGGAAACCAATCTGCACGCCTTCGCGCGGGGCGTGATCACCCAGCTGGCCACCTTGCTGGGCGTGGCCAGCGAAGGCCTGGTCTGCTCGGAGGGCACGCACCCGGCCGAGCCGTACCGCGTGCTCGCGGCCACGGGGCCATTCGCCCGGCTCATCGACCAGCCCATCGCCACCGTGCTGGCCTCGCGCGGGCTGCGCCTGCTGCGCCAGGCGCTGCAGGCGCGGCGCAACATCTACGGCGTGCAGCGCGGCGTGGCGCTGTACATAGGCCGGGGGGACGAGCAGGACATGGCCGTCTTCATCGACGCGCCGGCCTCCCACAGCGCACTGGACCGCCAGCTGCTCGAAGTCTTCTGCGCCAACCTGCGCACGCTGCTGCACAACCGCGGCCTGCTGGAGCGCCTGCACCAGTCCGCCTACTTCGACCCCCTGGTCTGCCTGCCCAACCGCGCCCACTTCGTGGAAAAAGTGGACGAATGCGTGTGGCGCGGCACGCGTGACCATGTACTGGCCCTGGTGGACATCGACGACTTCAGCGCCACCAACGACGTGATGGGCCACCGCTTTGGCGACCGCCTGCTCGAAGCCATGGCCCGCCGCCTGGCCAGCGCCCTGCCCGCAGGCGTGCTGCTGGCTCGCGTGGGATCGGACACCTTCGGCATCCTGGGCCCCACCGACGAGGTGGCCCTGGCCCAGTTGCTGGACTGCGCCCGCCAGCCCCTGGCCGTGGACGGTGTGCCGCACAAGGTCTCGCTGACCTGCGGCTACGTGTACCTGCCCCATGAGCGCCAGGCCGGCACCGACCTGGTCAAGGACGCCACCATCGCCCTCAAGCGCGCCAAGCGCGATCACCGCGGCCAGCTGCTGGAGTACTCCGAGCAGATGGGCATGGAGGCGCGCGACCGCGCCCTGCTGCTGTCCGACCTGCGCGCCGCCATCGACGGCGCCCAGCTTTTCCTGGTCTACCAGCCGCAGGTGGACCTGCAAACCCATGCCCTGGTCGGCCTGGAGGCCCTGCTGCGCTGGCGCCGGCAGGACGGCAGCTTCGTGCCGCCCGACCGCTTCATTCCGGTGGCCGAGCATTCGGGCCTCGTCGTGCCGCTGGGCCAATGGGTGCTGGCCACGGCCTGCCGCACCATGCGCGAACTGCTGGACGCCGGCCGCGCCCCCAGGCGCATGGCCGTCAATGTCTCCACCGTGCAGTTGCAGGACCCGGGCTTTCTGCAGACCGTGAGCAACGCCCTGGCAGAGCATGGCCTGCAGGGCGCGCAACTGGAGCTGGAGATCACCGAATCCGTCGCGGTGCTGCCCACCCAGCTGCTGCAGACCACGCTCAGCGCCCTGCGCGCGCTGGGCGTGACCATTGCCATCGACGACTTCGGCACCGGTTACTCCTCCCTGAGCTACCTGGAGCGCCTGCCGCTGGACCGCATCAAGATCGACCGCAGCTTCGTGCGCCAGCTTGGCGAATCGCAGGAAGCGCGCATCGCCGAAATGATCGCCCAGCTGGGCCGCAAGCTCGGCCTGCAGGTCCTGGCCGAAGGCATAGAGGACGCCAGCGCCTGGCAGGCCCTGCGCGCCATGGGCTGCCAGGAAGGACAGGGCTATCACATTGCCCGGCCCATGGACAAGGAGCAGTTGCGGGGCTGGCTGGGCCGGCGCAATGAAGCGCCTCCAGGCCAGCCTGGCCCCTCTCTGCGCCCCTGAGGCGGCCAGGTCGCGCCCTGCCCCCGCCCTACCTGCACACCGCAGGAAACCCATGCCGCCTGGCCGCCCACACCACGGCCAGCGATGCGCCCAGCAGCACCAGCAGCACGGGCGCGAAGGCGGCCACGCCCATGCGCGCCAGCAGCAGGCCGCCCACGATGCCGCCGCCGGCAATCGCCATGTTCCAGGCAGTGACCAGCATGGACTGCGCCACGTCGGCGGCCTCGCCGGCCGTCTGGGCAATGGCGGTCTGCAGCAGCGTGGCGGCACCGCCAAAGGCCAGGCCCCAGACGGCCACCGCCGCATACACCAGGGTCGGTGCATCACCGGCCACGCCCAGCATCAGCGTGGACAAGGCGAACAGCGCAATGCTGGCCAGCGTGAGCGCACGCAGGTGGCGGTCGATCAGCACGCCGGTGATCCAGATGCCCAGCACGGAGGTGGCGCCGAACACCAGCAGCACCAGGTCCGTGCGCGCGGCCATGCCCGCCATCGCCAGGAAGGGCGCGATATAGGTGTAGAGAATGTTGTGCGCCAGCACGAAGGCCAGCACCACGAACAGCACCGGGCGCACGCCCGCCAGGGTGAACACGTGCCGCAGCGGCAGGTGGCGGCCTGCCGCCTGCCCCGCAAAGTCGGGCAGGCGGGCGCGCACCCAGACCATGAGCGCCAGCGCCAGCACGCTCATGAGGCCGAAGCACAGCCGCCAGCCCACCCACTGGCCCAGCACGGTGCCGGCCGGCACGCCCAGCGACAGCGCCAGCGGCGTGCCCACCATGGCAATGGCGATGGCGCGGCCCTTGAGATGGCCGGGCACCATGCGTGCCGCATAGCCGGCCAGCAGCGCCCACAGCAGCCCGGCCGAGACCCCCGCCAGAAAGCGCGCCACCAGGGTCAGCGCAAAGTGCGTGGACAGAGCCGTGACCGTGTTGGCGACGACAAAGCCCGCTATCGCCGCCAGCAGCAGGGGGCGGCGGCGCATGCCCTGCGTGGCGGCCGTCAGCGGTATGGCGGCCACCAGGGAACCTATGGCGTAGAGGGTGACGGTCTGGCCCACCCAGGCCTCGGTCACGGCCAGGCCCTGGGCCATCTGCGGCAGCAGGCCGGCCGGCAGCGCCTCGGTCAATATGGTGATGAAGGCTGCCATGGCCAGCGCCAGCAGGGAGGCAACGGGCAGGCGGTCCTGGCTTGTTCCTTTCATTGCGGCGCTCCCGAAACCCCGTGGACCTCACAAACCCCGTAGACCGCGTCGCGCAAGTCGTTGACGAAGCGCCCCGACATGCCCTCGTACAAGGTGTTGGTGAAGGCCACGACGCTGAGTTCCTGCGCCCGGTCCACGAACCAGGAATGCCCATAGGCCCCGCCCCAGCGCCAGGTGCCCACCGACTCCGGCGATGCCGCCTGCGCCGCATCGCGCAGCACGGAAAAGCCCAGGCCAAAGCCGAAGCCCGGCGCATTGGGCAGGGCCAGAGCGCCGGTCTGGTCCCGCGCCATCTCGGCGACCAGGGCATCGGGCAGCAGGGTGTTGCCGCCCTGGCGCAGGGCTTCCAGCAGCCGCAGGAAATCGCCTGCCGTCCCGGCCATGCCGGCGCCCCCGGAGGCAAAGGCCTGGGCGTCAAAGATGCGCGAAGGGCTGAAGGCAATGCCGATGCTCCCCTCGAAGGGCGACACGGTCTCGCCCTCGGCCAGCGGATGGGGCTGCGGCACATCGCTGACATAGGCCGTGGCCACGCGCTGCACGGCCAGCGCATCGGTGACGGCAAAGCCGGTATCGGTCATGCCCAGCGGCCCGGTCACCAGCTCGCGCACGGCCTGGTCCAGCGGCCTGCCGTGCACCTGTTCAATGAGGGCGCCCAGCACATCGGTGGCCAGCGAGTAGCCCCAGGCCGTGCCCGGCGCGTACAGCAGCGGCACGCTGGCGATGCGCTCCAGGTTCTCTGCCAGGCCGATGTCCTGGCGGTCCATGCCGTCCGATACGCCCGCGCGCGCATAGGGGCCTTGTGCATCGGCCTCGAAGAAGCGGTAGCCCAGACCCGCCGTGTGGCTGAGAAGCTGCCGCACGGTGATGCGGGCGGGCCGGCCATCGGCCAGCCGGGGACGGAACCGGGGCAGCCAGCGCTCCACCCCCTCGTCCAGGGCCAGCAGTCCCCGCGCCACCAGCACCAGCGCGGCAGCCGAGACGATAGGCTTGCTGGCCGAGGCCAGGCGGAACACCGCATCCACGGCCATGGGCAGCCCGCGCTCGCGGTCGGCCCAGCCTGCGGCCTGGCGGTGGACCAGCGCGCCGCCACGCGCCACCAGCACCACGGCGCCGACCAGGCGCTGCGCCTCAATCGCCTGCCGGACCACGGCCTGGATGCGGTCGGACAGGGGCGAGGACAACAGGGTCGCAGGCAGCGCAGCGGGTGCAGCAGGTGCTGAAGGCGCTGCAGAAAGGGCAATCGTCATGGGAATTCCCGGGATCAAGTGAACAGGGTTCCGACGATAGAAAGACCGCGATTAAAGAAAAAGTGGGGTAGATTTCCGGTTTGCGCGGAACTGGATGTCCGCAATGAAGGAGCGGCGTTTGGACAGCCTCAACGGTTTCGTGGTGTTCGTGCAGGTCGCCGAGACCCGCAGCTTCGTGGCGGCCGGCCGGCTGCTGGGCGTATCGGCATCGGCCATCGGCAAGAGCGTGGCGCGGCTGGAGGACCGGCTGGGCGTGCGCCTGTTCCACCGCAGCACGCGCAGCATCACGCTGACGGCCGAGGGCGCGCTATTCCTGGAGCGCAGCCGCCGCATCCTGGCCGAGATCGAGGCCGCGCAGCTGGAGCTGTCGCAGGCCAGCACCGCGCCGCGTGGCCGGCTGCGGGTCAGCCTGCCCCTGGTCAGCTCGCTGGTGCTGCCGGTGCTGGGCGAGTTCATGCGCGCCTATCCGGAGATCGAGCTGGACCTGGACTTCACCGACCAGCTGGTGGATGTGATCGAGGAAGGCTTCGACGCCGTGGTGCGCACGGGCGCGCCCGCCGACTCCCGCCTGTCCGCGCGCCGGCTGGGCGACTTCCGCTACCTGCTGGTGGCCTCGCCCGACTACCTGGCCCGGCGCGGCACGCCCCGGGTGCCCGAGGATCTGCTGGAGCACAGCTGCCTGCACTACCGCTACCCCCACAGCGGCAAGCTGGAGCCCTGGGCGCTGCGGCGCGCAGCGGGTGCGCCCGAGCTGCAACTGCCCACCTCCATGATCTGCAACAACATCGAAACACGCCTGTGCTTTGCGCTGCAGGGCCTGGGCATCGCCTACCTGCCGGACTTCTCCATCCGAGAGCCGCTGGCAGACGGCCGGCTGCAGCCCGTGCTGGCGGACTGCATGGAGCAGACCAATGTCTTCCATGTGCTGTGGCCCGCCAGCAGGCACCCCTCGCCCAAGCTGCGGGCACTGGTGGATTTCCTGTGCGCGCGGGTGTTTCCACAGGTGCAACCCGGGCAGGCCCAGGACGCGGCCAGGGCATCCAAGACACTCCGGGCACGCAGATAGGCTGCGCGCCAGCTGCTGCAGCCTGCAGGCCCCTGCCCTGCCTCACTGGCCCCACTGGCTATCGCACGGGCCCATATCTGGGTTAGCATGCTTACAGAGCAGCGCATTCACAGAGTCGTATCGGTTGCTCTGGCCCACCGGCAGGCAGGACCTGAGTCTCCAACGCTGTCGCGTGCAGGGGCGTCGCACCGGTGGGCCATTGCGGTTGGCAAGTGGCGTTGCAGATCTCTTTTCTTGTCTCGCTGCGTTGCATGTCTTCTCGTTCCACCGCTATCCATCGTCCCGCCCTTTCCTCGCGCTCGCACGCAAGAACATCATTGGCCGTCATCGTGGGCGTCTGCTTCATGGTGCTCGCAGCGGGGCTGTACTGGGCCGCGTTGCTGACCAGCCACCAGTACATGCAACGCTACACACGGGATCAGGCATGGCTGCGCGTCTCGCAGATGTCCCAGGCGGTTTCCGCGCAGGCCGGGACCATGCTGTCGGGCCTGAACTATTCCCTGCGGGACCTGGCCCGGGACTACGAGTCGGGTGACTCGCAGGCGTTCGGGCGGGCCGTCGCCAGCGTCCAGGAGGCCTATCCGCCCGGCACCATCGTCCAGGTGGCCGTGGCCGATGCGAAGGGCCAGGTGGTGTATTCGAGCCTGGCGGCCTCGGAGCCGCCTGCGCAGAGCGTGTCCATTCTCGACCGCGAACATTTCCAGGCGCATCTGAAGGGCCTGACGCAGGGAACCTTCATCGGCCGTCCGGTGCAGGGACGGGTTTCCGGGCAATGGGGTATCCAGCTGAGCCGCGCCCTGCACCACCGCGGCGCATTTGCGGGCGTGCTGGTGGTGTCGCTGTCGCCGCAGTACCTGTCGCGGCAGCTGCAGGCCATCTTCGACAGCCCGCGCGACGTGATCATGCTGCTGCGCGAGGACGGCACCTATCTTGCGCGCTCGCAGAACCAGGATCGGGTGCTCGGGCGCCAGCTGCCCGCGACGCGGGTGGCGCTGTTTGCCCCCGACGTCACGCATGGCACCTACGAGGCGCTGGCGAGCACCGACGGCATACAGCGCATGTATGCCTGGAGCCGCGTGAGCGGCTTTCCGATCCTGGTGAGCACGGGGCTGGACCGAGAGGCCGTGTTCGGCCCGCTCAACGAGACCATACGGCAGAGCCTGTGGCGCAACGGGATAGGCACGCTGCTGATTTTTCTGGGCGGGATGCTGACGGCCTGGCTGGCGTTCCAGCGCTGGCGGGAGGAGGACCAGCGGGTCCAGTCCGAAGAGCGCTTTCATCTCCTGTCCGAGGAAGTCCCGGGCGGCCTGTTCCAGTACAGCCGGGATCCTGCTGGCCATTGCGCTCTGTCATTTGCCAACCCAGGCTTTTATGCAATGCACTGCATCGATGCGGATACGGCAGGCAGGGCTTTGCAGGGCCTGGCACAGCGGGTTCATCCACAAGATATCTCCGTGCTCAGGCAGTCCATCGACGAAGCGGTGCATAGCCAGGGTGACTGGGCCTGCAAGTACCGCGTACAGTCAGCCGATGGCTCCGTGCGCTGGCTGCAGGGCCATGCACGCCCGCAACGCGCTGAAGACGCGACCGTGCTCTGGCATGGCTACATTCTCGATGTCACCCAGGACGAAAGGCTGCGCAAGGCGCTCCACGAGAGCGAGGAGCGGCTGCGGCTGACCATCGGCGCCGTGCGTGACGGACTTTGGCAGTGGGACCGCGAACAAGACCAGGTGCTGTGGGATGCCCGCTGCTACCAGATGCTGGGCATGCCGGATCAGGCACTCGGTTCGTTCACCGTGGCCGGCTTCATGAATCTGCTGCACCCACTGGACCAGCCTCGCGTCCAGGAACGGCTCAGGCGCCACCTCGAACACGGCGACCCATTCCGTGTCGAGATGCGCATAAGGCAGGCCGATGGCTCCTGGCGATGGATCGAATCGCGCGGGGAAGTCACCCTGCGCGATGACGACGACAAGGCATTGCGCATGCTGGGAATGCACACCGATATCCAGGAACGGGTGGAGCAGACCCACATGGTGGGCGCCCTGCTGGAGCGCGGAAGCGCCTTGGTGCTTGTCGCCAGCCATAGTCGCAGCATTGTCTACGCCAATGCCCGGGCAGCCGAGTGCTTCGGCCTTGCGGCGGGCGCACTTGAGCCGCAGTGTTCATTCCGGCAACTGCACCCGTCCGGTGACAGCTTCGACAGCTTCGCATCGCTGTACGAGCGCCTCAGCCTGAAGGGCTCGGTGCGTACCGAGTGGGCACTGACGGTCAAGGGCGGGCACATGCGCTGGTTCGACATGCAGGGAGCACTGCTGGACCCCGAAGACCCCCAGGGCAATGTGATCTGGACACTGTTTGACGTAGATGCCCGCCATCAGGCAGAAAGCGCATTGCACCAGGTCCAGCAGCGGCTGGAGGCCATCATCGAGAAATTTCCGTCGGGCATCCTGGTGACCGACGACGCGGGGCAGTGCATCAGGGCAAGCAACGCAATGCTGGTGGACCTGTTCGAGCTGCCGCTGTCCGCCACGGACCTTGTGGGGAAAAGCCTGCAGACCTTGCTGTCCTATTTGCCCCCGGCCATGGCAAAGGCCTTGCAACCTGCGCCGCAACCTGGGACAGGCGATCTGTCGCAACGAACGATCTTTGCCCTGTCCAACGGCCGCCATATAGAAACGGAGCTGCTGCCGCTTCGCAGGCAGGAGCGGCTGCTTGGCTACTGCTGGGTATTCCACGACGTGACCGACTACAAGAGGCGCGAAACGCAGCTCGAAGCCCTGGCATTGACCGATGCGCTCACGGGTGCCAGCAATCGGCGAGCCTTCATCACGCGCATGGAGTCGGAGCTGGAGCACCTGCGCCTGGGACTGAGCCATCCGGCGGCACTGATCATGCTGGACATCGACCATTTCAAGCGCGTCAACGACAGCTTCGGCCATGGCGTGGGCGACGAGGTGCTCAGGCACCTGGTGATCGCGGTGTCCAAGGAGCTGCGCCAGGGCGACATGCTGGGCCGCCTGGGCGGCGAGGAATTCGCCGTCTTGCTGACGGACGTGGACGCCCCCACCGCACTGCGGCGCGCGGAGAACCTGCGTGAGGCCGTGGCGGCGCTGGCCGTGTCCGTCCAGGGCCAGGACAGCCCGATCCGCTTCACCGTGAGCCTGGGCGTATGCCTCATGGACGAGGGCGAGGCATCGGTCGAGTGCTTCCTGGAGCGGGCCGACGCCGCCATGTATTTCTCCAAGCGCAATGGCCGCAATCGCACCACGTGCTGGACGTCCGATACCCCCGTGGTTTCGGACGCCAAGTGAGCGCGATGCCAGTGCCGCGACACGCCCGTGCGCCGGGGCAAGGCGATGTGTCAGCTACCCGGCCGCCTCATTCATCGCCGGGCACTCCGTAGCTGGGCGCAGCCGTGGGATCGATGGCTCGCGTCTGGTAGTCCTGCATCTGCGGCGCGTAGGCGGCCCAGAGGCTTTGCAGCGCGCCGATAGGATCGTGCTCCGACCAGTCCACGCGCAGGTCCGCCATGGGCCAGCTGTGCTCGCCCGCCACCTTGAGCGCGGCCGAATGCACAGGCCCGGCCTCGCCGCCCGCGGCCATGGCGGCCTGCATGGCGGCCAGCAGGCGCTCGGCCAGCGGCAGCGCCGCGCTGCGCTCGAAGGCCGGCACCATGGCCTCGATGGTGCGTTCGCTGGCCAGCAGGTTGCCGGCCGCCACGCATTGCCGCCCCACGGCGCTGGTGAAGATGCCCAGGGCCTGGCTGCCGCTGAAGACGCCGGTGCGGCCCTGCGCGTCCACCACGGTGACCTGGCGGTACTGCGGCCAGCTGCCGTCGTCCAGCGCCTGGCGCAGCGCGGCCTGGGGGTCGGCGCCCTGCTCCAGCAGGTCCAGCACGCGCGGGCCCAGGGCGGGCAGCGTGATGTTCTGCGTGGACACCACGCCCACGCCCGCGCGCACCCAGGGGCAGCGCGCACCCACCGCAATGCTGGACGAGCTGATGGCCACGCCCAGCTGCCCGGTGCGCTCGCAGCGCCCCACAATCGAAAAAGTCATGGTTTCTGCCTCCTGCCTATGCGGCTGTACCAGGTGCTTGCTGTGGTCGAGGTTCAGGCGCCGGCCTGCGGCTGCCAGTCATCGGGGATGACCGCGATCACGTCGATCTCCATCAGCCACTGCGGCTGCCCCAGGGCCGAGATGCACAGCCCCGTGGAGATGGGAAACACGCCCTTGAGCCACTTGCCCACTTCCTGGTAGACGGGCTCGCGGTAGCGCGGGTCGATGATGTAGGTGGTGGTCTTGACGATGTGCGACAGGTCGCTGCCCGCTTCCTCCAGCAGCTGCTTGACGTTCTTCATCGCCTGCTCGGCCTGCTTTTGCGGATCGCCCAGGCCGACCAGATTGCCCTCGAAATCGGTGCCGATCTGGCCGCGCACATAGACGGTGTTGCCGGCGCGCACGGCCTGGCACAGGTCGTTGTCCAGCGACTGGTTGGGATAGGTGTCCTTGGTGTTGAACATGCGGATGCGGGTATGGGTGGGCATGGTCTGGCTCCTGCAGGGGATGGATGGGAAGGTGTCTCAGAGCGCGCTACCTGCTACCTGCTGCGGGCAGCGGCGTCGTAGTCGCTGTAGCGGCGCTGCTTGGCGATGTGGTCGGCCACGAACTTGGCGTCATGCCACACGCCCCAGATGAAGGACGAGCCACGGCGCGACAGCCAGGGCAGGCCCAGGAAGTAGATGCCCGGCTCATGGCCCACGCCGCGGTGGTGGCGCGGCTTGCCGCCGGGCTCGAAGCTGTCCACCTGCAGCCAGCTGAAGTCCACCCTGTAGCCCGTGGCCCAGATGATGGAGGTGATGCCTGCGGCAGCCAGGTCGAGTTCGCGCAGGGGATGGGTCATGCACCCGGGATCGGGCAGGCGCCTGCGCGCCCCGGGCTCCTCGGGCAGGTCCAGGCCGTTGCGGCGGATGTAGTCGTCTGCCGCATCGAGCATGGCCAGGTAGTTGGCGTCGCCGTTGGCGATGTTCTCGGCCAGGTCGTCCCTGAAGCGCACCCGGCCATCGGCGAAGGACTCGGTCAGCCCCACCAGGGTGATGCCCTGGTGTCCCAGCGCACGGAAGTCCACGGTGTGGCCGCCGCGCGCGCCGCTGACGGCAATGGTCACATGCTCGCGGCCGGGCTTGGCAATGGCCGCATCCCATTCGCCCAGCACGCCCAGCCACCAGCAGAAATCCCGGCCGCGGTAGGCGCGCGGCGGCCGGTCATGGGCGCCCACCGACAGGAACACCCTGCGGCCCGCGCGCTGCAGTTCATCGGCGATCTGAACGCCCGAGGAGCCTGCGCCCACCACCAGCACGGCGCCTTCGGGCAGCTGCGCGGGGCGGTGGTAGTGCGCGGAATGGATCTGCAGCAGGCCGCCATCGGCGGGTGCAGCCGGCGCTATCGGCGGGATCACCGGCACCTGGAACGGCCCCGTGGCCGCGATCACGTTGCGGGCCTCGATCACGCCCTCGGACGTTTGCACCGTGAAGCCCGGCCGGCCCTGGTTGCGCGTGACCCGCCTGACCTCCACGCCGGTGCGCACGGGCGCCTTGATCTGGCGGGCATAGTCCTCGAAGTAGTCGGCCACCTCGTCCTTGCCGGGAAAGCCGTCGCGGTCGCCCTTGAACTGCAGGCCCGGAAAGCGGTCATGCCAGGCCGGCCCGTTGGCCACCAGCGAGTCCCAGCGCCCCGTGCGCCAGGCCTGGGCGATGCGCTGGCGCTCCAGCACAAGGTGCTCTACGCCAAGCTGGCCCAGGTGTTCGCTGGCCGCAATGCCGGCCTGCCCGGCGCCGACCACGAGCGTGTCGATGGTTTGGATTTCAGCTGTCATGGTGTGGGTCTCTCAGGAAAAAAGGCGCAGGCCGTCCCGCGTCGGCGCGGTGCCGACTGCCTTGGCGTGGTCCGCAACAAAAAAAGGGAAGAAGGTGAAGGCCGCCCGTGCGGCGCTACAGGTACAGGTGCTTCACCACGTCGTTGGCCAGCAGCTCGCTGGCCGTGCCCGAGGCCACCAGCTGGCCCTTGAGCAGCAGATAGCCGGTGTGGGCGATGGACAGCGCCGCCTCGGCGTTCTGCTCGATGAGCAGCACGGTGATGCCTTGGCTGTGGATGCGCTGCACCGTCTCGAAGTACTCCTCGATGAGCTTGGGCGACAGCCCCAGCGTGGGCTCGTCCATCACCACCAGGCGCGGGTTGCCCATGAGCACGCGGCCCAGCGCCACCATGGCCTGCTCGCCGCCGGACAGGGTTCCCGCCGCCTGCGACAGGCGCTCGCCCACCCGGGGGAACAGGGCCACCACGCGCTCCAGCGCCTGGGCAAAGCCCTGCTGCGGGCGCAGCGCGTCGTGGCCGATCTTCAGGTTCTCCTGCACGGTCAGCTCGGCAAACAGGCGCCGCCCTTCGGGCACGAAGCCCACGCCCAGGCCGGCCAGGTCTTCGGTGCGCATGCGCGCCAGCGGCTGGCCCATGACGCGGATGGCGCCGTGGTGCACGGGCAGCAGGCCCGCAATCGCCTTGAAGGTGGTGGTCTTGCCCGCCCCGTTGGGGCCCAGCAGGCAGACGATGCTGTGCTCGGGCACCTGCAGCGAGACCTGGTTGAGCATGTTCACCACGCCATAGCGCGTGCTGATGGAGTCCAATTCAAGCATGGCTGGCCTTTCTGCCCAGATAGGCTTGCTGCACGCGCGGCAGCCGGCGCACGGCCTCGAAGCTGTCGTCGCCGATCTTGCGTCCGTAGTCCAGCACCATCACGCGGTGCGGCAAGGTGGCGATGAGCCGCATGTCGTGCTCGATGATGATGAAGCCCAGCGCCGGATTGGCCTCGCGCAGGCGCTGGATGTCGGCGATCAGCGCATCGGTGTCGCGGTCGTCCATGCCGCTGGAGGGCTCGTCCAGCAGCACGATGCGGGGCTCGGCGGCCAGGGCGCGCGCAATCTCCAGGCGGCGGCGGTCGGCCTGCGGCAGGCTGCTGGCCAGCACGTTGCGGCGCTGGTGCAGGTCGCTGGACACGCTTTGCAGCAGCGCGCAGGCGCGCTCGGCGCAGTGCTTCATCTCGGCGCGCGAGACGGCCGGGCGCAGCAGCGCGGTGAGCACGCCGCAGCGGGTGCGCGCGTGCATGCCGATGATCACGTTGTCCAGCACGCTCAGCGAGCCGAACAGCCGGCTGGTCTGGAAGGTGCGCGCAATGCCGGCGCCCGCGATGTCGTGCGCGGCCATGCCCTTGAGCGAGCGGCCTTGCAGCAGCACCTCGCCCTCGGTGGGCTGGTAGATGCCGGTCAGCAGGTTCAGCAAGGTGGACTTGCCCGCGCCGTTGGGCCCGATGATGCCCAGCACCTCGCCCTCCGCCAGGTGGATGTCCACGCCCTGCACCGCCGTCAGGCCGCCGAAGCGCATGGTCAGGCCACGCCCCTCCAGGACCAGCGGGCCTGCGGGCGCGGCATGGTGGGTGGGATGGGAATCAATGCTCATGGTTGCGCACCCGTTGGGGGAAGATGCCGCGCGGGCGGATGATGAGGAAGGCGATCACCACCAGGCCGTAGAACAGGATGCGGTAGTCGGAAAACGCCCGCAGCTTCTCAGGCAGCATGGTCAGCAGGAAGGCGCCGACGATCACGCCCAGCGTGTTGTCCATGCCGCCTGCGATCACCAGCGTCATGATGGTCACCGACACCAGGAAGGTGAAGTTGTCCGGCGAGATGAAGCTCACATAGAACGCATACACCGTGCCCGCGAAGCCCGCCAGGAAGGCGTCCACCGCAAAGGCCTTGACCTTGAACCAGGTGACGTTGATGCCGCAGGCGCGCGCTGCGATCTCGTCGTCGCGCAGGGCATTCCAGGCCAGGCCCACGCGCGAGCTGTGCAGGCGCTGCGCCGAGACGATGGCCAGCCCCAGCAGGGCGACGGCCACGTAGTAGAAGTTGGCCTGGCCCGGCAGGCTGTGGCCCCACAGCGTGATGGGGTCGTTGAACGAATGGCCGAACAATGTGGGCGAAGGAATGCCCACCAGGCCGTTGGCGCCGCCGGTCCACTCCAGGTTCATCAGCAGCTGGTGCACGACGATGCCGAAGGCGATCGTCACCAGCGCCTGGTAGCTGTCGCGGGTGCGCATGGACGGCAGGCCCAGCAAAAAGCCGAAGACCGTGGCCACGGCGGCGGCCACCAGCAGGCAGATCCAGAAGCTCACGCCGAAGTGGATGGCCAGCAGGGCCGACGCATAGGCGCCGATGCCGTAGGACGCGCCGGTGGCGAAGTTCGGTATGTTGGCGCTGCCCAGCTGGAAGTTCAGCGCCAGCGCCAGCACCGCGTACAGGCAGGCGATGATCATCAGGTGCATGGCGTAGCTGTCACCGCCCAGCACCCACGGAAAGACCAGGGCCAGCACCACGCCCGTGCCCGCCGCCAGCGGCCTGCACTGGCCGAAGGCGGCCACGATGCGGTCTTCCACCACCGGGCGTTTCTGCACCGCGACCAGGGCCACGGCAAAGCAGGCCAGCAGCGCCAGCACCGTGATCCAGCTTTCGGCCAGCAGGAACTGGCGCAGCAGCACCGCGCCCGCCAGGGCCACGCCCAGCACGATGGCGGCAGAGCCCGCGCTCCGTGGTGCCGCCTGCGGCGGCGCCTGTATCGTCGTTGTCTGCATCACACCTTCTCCATTTTCTGAACGCCGAACAGGCCGGCGGGACGAAAGATCAGCACCAGGATCACCAGGGCGAACACGAACACCAGGCGGTACGAGGTGCCATTGGGCACATAGCCCTGCACGATGGTCTCGATGGCCGCAATCAGCAGGCTGCCGACAATGGCGCCCCCCAGCCGCCCCAGGCCGCCGACCACCGCGGCGGAAAAGCCGATCAGGCCCGCCTGCACGCCGAAGTCAAAGCGCACCACGCCCGCATAGCTGGCCAGGAAAATGCCGCCCACCGCACCGGTGGCCGAGGCAATGAAGAAGGTGTTGCGAAACACCGGCCCCGGCGCAATGGAGAACAGCCGCGCGGTTTCGCGGTCCTGCGACACGGCGCGTATGCGCATGCCCATGGGCGTGTGGTGCAGCACATAGAGCAGCACGCCCACCAGCGCCACCGCCACCAGCACCGAGACCACGCTGATCAGGGGCAGCGGCCCGAACGGGGTGGGAACGGCCCCCTGCGCAATCGCCGGGAACGCGTGAGGATTGCTGCCCTGCGGGTACAGGTGGCGGATCAGCTCGCGGATCACGATGCCCAGCGCCACCGTGGCTACCAGCGGCATCATGGCCGGCGCATTGCGAAAGCGGCTGATCACCAGCCGGTCCAGGGCAACGCCCAGCCCTCCCACCGCCGCAATGGCCACCAGGCAGGCCAGGCCCAGCACCAGCCAGGGGGCCGAGCCGCCCAGCGCGGCAGCCAGGGCCTGCACGGCCGCCAGGGCAATGAAGGGGGCGACCATGGCCACGTCGCCATGGGAAAAGTGAATCACCTGCAGCACGCCAAACAACAGGCTGAAACCCAGGGCAAGCAGGCTGTAGATGCAGCCCAGGGTCAGCCAGTTGATGAGTTGCTGGAACAGCGCGTCATGCATCGATAGGGTTCCTCTTGTGTCGGGTTCGGCCGGTTTGGCGGGGCTTCGCTTGTCTCCATGTCACGCAACCATTGAAGCAAGAAACCGCGCAGAACCTGCGTCGCTTTTGCCGAGGCGCTGCTTCGGAAAACGCGATCCAGTCCCGGGCAGGTGCGGCGATACATTGATCCGGCGGCGTTGCCAG
>NZ_LZZV01000041.1:0-641 GCF_014170385.1 Delftia sp. UME58 | reverse complement strand
GTCACGATGAAGTTGATGCCCGACAGCGTCGTGCCCAGCCCCGATATCTGCAATGACCAGATGTAGTAGTCCACACCCACGGTCGGACTGTATTGCAGCCCTGACAAGGGGGGATACGCGACCCAGCCCGTGGCGGCGAAGTCGCCCACGAACATCGAGATCATGACCAGGACCGCGCCCACCGCCGACAGCCAGAAGCCCAGCGAGTTCACTAGCGGATAGGCCACGTCGCGCGCGCCGATCTGCAGCGGCACGACCACGTTCATCAGCCCCAGGATCAGGGGCGTGGCCACGAAGAAGATCATGATGACGCCGTGCGCCGTGAAGATCTGGTCGTAGTGGTGCGGCGGCAGATAGCCGGCGGCGTCGCCAACGGCCATCGCCTGCTGGGCGCGCATCATGATGGCGTCGGCAAAACCGCGCAGCAGCATGATCAGCGCCAGGATCACATACATGATCCCGATCTTCTTGTGGTCGATGCTGGTGAACCATTCGTGCCACAGGTAGCCCCATTTCTTGTAGTAGGTGATGGAGCCCAGCACGACGATGCCGCCCACTGCCACCATGAAGAACGTGGCAAGCAGGATGGGTTCGTGAAAGGGGATGGCGTCCCAGGTCAGTCGACCGAAGATCAGCTTGAT
>NZ_LZZV01000040.1:0-933 GCF_014170385.1 Delftia sp. UME58 | reverse complement strand
AAAAAAAGGCGAGCGTTCAACAGAACCTGATTCGCTAATAGGTCGCGCACTAGATCTAGCTATTCGAATCCGAATCAACCCTAGAGACTGGGTCGATGGCCGAAAGTTATGCCAAGCACTAAAGATAAAAGAGCAGTATGAAAGTAGTGATGATGTGCTGAACATTGTCGCCGATACTGTTCAGCAGTCTGTAGTCCCGAACAGAGAAATCCTATCATCATTACTGCGCGCAATTTCGTTGTTAGACATAGAACAACCGAATATCCCAAAGCTATGCAGTGAAATCATAAAGAACATCACTGAAATAGCAAAAACTACAGATAAAGCAAACCTGCCGGAACTGGAGCGGGCGATCCAAGAAGTTAACGATTTTTTAACTGCATGGACAACGTTTCGGCGGAAAGGTCTCGGGGAGACTTTAGCGGCGTTCCGCAATGCCATTGCCCTAGGCCAGGTAAACGATGACCCTGAGATTTCAGGGTTGGTTCTTAGCACTGTCCATACCATGAAAGGTCTGGAGAGAGACATCGTTTTTCTGATGGGTATGTGTGAGGGCGTGTTTCCAGATTACCGTGCAAAAACCCAAAAAACACTCGCGGAGGAACTGAATAGCGCTTTTGTTGCTATAACGCGAGCTAAACGTTGGATTTATATAACCTACCCTCGCAGTAAAGTTATGCCTTGGGGAGACTCTAAAAATCAAGCTGCATCACGATTCGTTAGCACACTACGGTCTTAATGTGTGGCACCACTTCAGGTGACCTTGATCGAGCTATGTATGCTGTACTGTACCGAATTTTCGGTACAGTACAAGTACAGTGACCAGTTTTCACCAATTCAGGTAAAACACGCTAACCTACTGATTTGAAACTAGTTTTACCTATTTCAACCTACGCTATAATTCGCCGCATTTCCCTGTAGAAACACTGTAAA
>NZ_LZZV01000039.1:0-616 GCF_014170385.1 Delftia sp. UME58 | reverse complement strand
TCCCCCAGCTTACGCATCGGGCTGGGAATCTCATCCACCAGCAATGAGCGCTCCCGGTGCCGCCGTTGCGGATCCGCGATCGGCACTGCCGCCATCAGCTTCTTCGTATAGGGATGCTGCGGGTTTTCGAAGATCGCCCGGCGCGGCCCGATCTCGACAATCTGCCCCAGGTACATCACCGCCACGCGATGGCTGACGCGTTCGACCACGGCCATGTCGTGCGAAATGAACAGGAACGACACGCCCAGTTCCCGTTGCAGATCCAGCAGCAGGTTCACGATCTGGGCCTGGATCGACACGTCCAGCGCCGACACCGATTCGTCGGCGATCACGACCTTGGGATTCAACGCCAACGCCCGCGCAATGCAGATGCGCTGGCGCTGTCCGCCCGAGAACTCGTGCGGATAGCGGTCGATCATTTCCGGCAGCAGCCCGCACTTGTCCATCAACCAGCGCACCCGCTCCTGCGCAGCCTTGCCGCGGGCCACGCCGTGGATCAACAGGGGCTCCATGATGGAATAGCCCACCGTCATCCGCGGGTCCAGCGATGCGAACGGGTCCTGGAAGATGAACTGGATGTGCTGGCGCAGCGTCTGCATGGCGCTGCCGCGCAGCG
>NZ_LZZV01000038.1:0-76082 GCF_014170385.1 Delftia sp. UME58 | reverse complement strand
GTCGGAGGTGGGTGGTGTTGCGGCTCGTGGGGAAATCAGGAATCCAGACCCTGGTCCAGCGCCTGGGAGGCACGGCCGAGCTTGTCCAGGATGCGGTCCAGCATGGCGCGTTCATCGGCCGTCAGGGCATTGAGCAGGGCCGCCTGGTAGGGGCGTGCGCGGGAAAGCACCTCGTCGAAGAGCGCCTGCCCTGCTTCGCTCAGCTGCAGCAGGTGGCGCCGCGCGTGTTGCGGGTCGGCGCGGCGCAGCACCCAGCCCCGGTCGATCAGCGGCTGCAGCGCGCGGCTGATCTGGGCCTTGTCCATCAGGCTCAGGCGCGACAGCGCGCTGGCGTGCAGCTCGCCATGGCGCTGGATCTGGCCCATGAGCCGCCATTCGGTCAGCCCCACGGGCGAGGCCGGCGCGATGTAGTGGCGCGTCACCTGGGTCTGCAGCGCATTGGACAGTGCACCCAGGCGAAAGGTCAGAAAGTCCTCCAGCGCCAGCGTCTGGCTATGGACCTGCGTGTCCGGTGCGGGGAGTTTGCGTGGTCGGGGCATGGGGCGGAAAACGGGGAAGCGGCGATTGCGATGGCCGCATGATTCATCAGTGTTGACATATCAACAATGGTGACAACCCTGAGGACCCGCTGCGCGGCCCTGTCTTCCTGTGAACGCCCTGCCGCGACGCCGGGAGCGATGTCTACAACGTCCCTGCTTTGGGCGCGGCGCAGGATTCGCGCATGACAAACTCGGTCGGAAGCTCCACCCGCGCATTGGGCTGCGGGGGTGTCTCGCCCTTCAGTTGCTGGAGCAGCAACAACGCCGCTTCGCGGCCCAGGGCATAGCCGTCGTAACGGATGACGCTGATGGCGGGCGTGGCCAATTGAGCCAGGGGGCTGTCGTTGGATGCGATGAGGGAAATGTCGTGCGGAATGCGCAGGCCCTTCATGCGGATGGCCGGAAGAATTCCGTTGAGCAGGTGCATGCCGGCCGCAATCAGGGCTGTCGGCGGGCGCTCCAGCCCCAGCAGCAGTTGCGTCTGGCGAAAGGCGTAGTCTGCGGAAAATCCGTCGAGACGCATCAGCTGCTCATCCTGCTCCACGCCGGCTGCGGCATGCGCGTCCGTGAAGCCGCGCAGACGATCGCGTCCCACGCGGTTGGACCGTCCGCCGCTGATGAGGGCGATGCGCCTGTGGCCCAGGCTCAGCAGATATTCGGCGGCCTGCCGTGTGCCGCCATAGTGGTCGGCACCGACCGTGGGCACGGCGGGCGAGAGTTCGCGCTCGAGCATGACCGTGGGGATGCGTGCCGATGACAGGGACTGCCGCACCGCCGTGTCGCTTTCTTCTTCGATGGTGAACAGCAGCCCGTCGGCCTTGCGCCGTGCGAACAGATCGATCAGCGCGATCTCGCGTTCCGCCAGTCCGTCGCTGCTGGCGATCATGAGCAGATAGCCATGCTGTGTGAGCACATCCTCCGCGCCTTTCACCATGGCCGAGTACAGCGGATTGCGAATGTCGGAGAAGATGAAGCCGACCATGTGCGAGGACGCCCCCCGCATGGCCTGCGCGGCCACGCTGGGTGCCCAGCCCAGCTCCGCAATGGCCTGGTTCACCCGCTCGCGCGCGGCCGGCTTGACGGTGGCGGCACCGTTGACGACACGGGAGACGGTGCCGATCGACACCCCGGCAACACGCGCCACGTCATGTACGGTGATGCGTTGATGGGGAGTGGTTGGCGGCGTGTTGTCCATGGAGCGCGACGGGTTGCGGATGACAGTCCACCGTCGGCTCCATTGCCGACCAGGGCCTAGTGGGCCTTCCGGAACAGTTCCAGGAAATCCGCCGAGGTGGTGTGGCGAGGGTTCCAGCGATTGTAGTTGGCCTCGGCGCACAGCCCAGCCATCTCTTCGAAGCGATCTTCGGTGACACCGGCATCGCGCAGCCGCGGTGGAATGGCCAGATCGGCGCACAGCTCCGAGATGGCCGTGACGGCAGTGCGTGCCGCATCCAGACGCGAGAGCCCGTCCACCCGGTACTCCATGGCGCGAGCGACGCGGCCATATTTCTCGAGTGCGGCATTCATGTTGAAGGCCGCAACATGCGGCAGGCACAGCGCATTGGACAAGCCGTGCGACAGGTGAAAGAAGGCCCCAACGAAACGCGCCATGCAGTGCACATTGCCAAGGCCGGTCTGCCCGAATGCCATGCCTGCGAGCGCGGAGCCGCACAGCATCTTCAGCCCGGCGTCCAGACGCGAGCGGTCCGCCACGAAGCTGCGGATATTGCCCGCGATGAGTTCCATGGCGTGCAGGTTCAGTGCGTCGGTCATCAGGTTGGACTGGCGCGAGATGTAGGACTCGAAGGCGTGAACGAACGCATCCATGCCCGAATGCGCGGCCACGTGCGCCGGCATGGTGGTGAGGGCGAGCGGATCGAGGATGGCCACGTCGGCGGGGTTCATCGATGCGTGTCGGATGGACATCTTCAGCTGCCGCGTGGTGTCCGAGATCACGCAGGAGCCCGAGACCTCGGAGCCGGTGCCCGCCGTGGTCGGTATGGCGATGCGCGGCAGCGGGCGGTGCTTGAATTTCTCTATGCCTTCGTAGTCGTGGATGCGCCCTCCATTGGTCGCCAGAATGCCCACGGCCTTGGCCACATCCATGGTGCTGCCGCCCCCCACGGCCAGGATGGCCGTGGCCTGGTGCTGCAGGCAAGTGGCGAAGGCGCGCTCGACGGTGGTGTCGCTGGGGTCGGCCTCGATGTCGCTGAACGAGGCGGTCTGGATGTTCTGTGCGGCCAGGATGGCTTCGATGCGGCGATAGAAATCGCTGGCCAGCAGGGCACGGTCCACGGTGATGAAGACACGGTCGCTCTGGAACGACTTGAGCACGTTCGCCAGTTGCGTGTGGGAGCCGACACCGAGGTGAATCCGGGTGGGGCAGAGAAAGCTGGAGAGGTCGGAGGTAAGCATGGTGAGCAGAAAGGGCCTTCGGGCAAGCGAAGGCCCATGGTTCATTCCTTGATGGTGGCGCCGTTCTTGATGAGATCGGTCCAGCGTTTGACTTCGGCGTGCACGAAGCGGTCGAACTCCGCGGGCGGCATGCCGCCGGGCTCGGCCGACATGCCGGCCAGCACGTCCTTCATGCCCTGCGTGGCCAGCGCCTGCACTATGCCCTGGTATATCCTATCCTTTACGGGCTGCGGCGTGCCCGCCGTGGTGGAGATGCTGTACCACGTGGTGGCTGCATAGCCGGGCAGACCGGATTCATCCAGGGTGGGCAGGTTGGGGAAAGAGGCCGTGCGCCTGGTCGTGGTGACGCCCAATGCCTTCACGTGGCCCCCGGAGATCTGCGCGGCGGCCGAACCGGCCGAATCGATGGCGAATTCGAGGCGAGCGCCGATCAGGTCGGTCATCATCGGTGCAGCACCTTTGTAGGGGACATGCACCGCATCGACCCTGGCCAGCGACTTCAGCAGTTCGGCCGACAGGTGCTGCGTGCTGCCGATGCCTGCCGAGCCATAGGAGACGGGCGCCTTGCGCTCCTTCATGTACTTGACGAGCTCGGCCACGTTCGACACGGGAAGGCTCTTGGGGACCAGCAACACGTTGGGAACAATGGCGACGTTGGTGATCGAGTCCAGGTTCCTGGTGAAGTCGTACGGAAGATTCTTGTACAGAGCAGGCGCCGCGGCATGACCCACGTTGGCGAGCAGCAGGGTGTAGCCATCGGGGTTTGCGCGCGCCACCAACGCTGCGCCCACGGTGCCACCCGCGCCGGGCCTGTTGTCCACGACGACGGCTTGCTTCCAGATGATCTGCAACTGGTTCGCCAACGCGCGCGCCACGATGTCCGTGGTACCTCCGGGCGTGAAAGGCGCCACCAGCGTGACCGGCTTGGCGGGCCAGTTCGCGTCGGGGGCATCGGCTGCGGCATGGGTGGCCAAGGTCAGCGCCATGGTGCCGGCGCAGATGTGGCGCAGCGATCGCGCGATGGATGAAAGGACCATGGTTTGTCTCCTGGTTTTGATGTTCTGTCGTAGGGCGTGCTGTGGGCCGGGCTCAGTCGAGCTGGACACCGAGGCTCTTGATGAGCGGCCGCCAGCGTTCGATGTCCGCGTGCAGCAGCCTGGTGGCCCCTGCGGGGGTCTGGTGCACTTCGCTCGGGACTTCAATGCCTGAGCTGGCCAGGCGTGCAAGCACATCCTGATCTCGCAGTGCCGTGCGTGCCGCCTGGTTCAGGCGCGCGACGATCTCGGGCGGCGTGGCGGCAGGCAGCACCAGCATGTTCCAGATGTCGTAGTTCAGATGCGTGAACCGCGTGGACTCACCGGCGGCAGGCACATCCGGCAAGGCCTTGATGCGCGTGGGTCGCAACACGGCCACGCCCTTGACCTTGCCGGATTTCACGTAGGCGACGGAGGTGGTGGAGCTGTCGACCATGTAGTCGACATGCCCCGCCATCACATCGGTCAGCGCCTGGCCGGCACCCCGGTAATTGATTGCCTGGACGTTGACGCCCAGAGCGTTTTTGAGCAGCACGCCGCCGAGATACGAGCCGGAACCGACGCCGGCCGCCCCGAAGGTCACCTTGCCTTCCTGCGGCTTGATGAAGTCGTGCATGGCATCCAGGCCCGTGGCGGGAAAGTCCGGGCGCGCGGAGACGACCTGCGGTGCATCGCCGATGCCGCAGATGGCCACGAAGTCCTGGACCATGTCATACGGCAGCTTCTTGTAGAAAGAATGGCTGGCCGCCAGCGTGCCTATGTTGCCCGCGAGAATCGTGTAGCCGTCCGGCTTGGCGCGCGCAACGCGGGCATTGCCGACCGTGCCACCGGCTCCGGGGAAGTTCTCCACCACCATGGGCTGGCCCAGCTCGCGCGCCATGCGCTCGACGATCACGCGCGTGAGCACGTCCGTGGGGCCGCCAGCCGCGAAGGGGACGACGACGGAGATGGGTTTTTCGGGAAAGCCTGCAGCGTTCACGGCAAACGCGGGAAGCGCCATGAGTGCGGCCATGCAAGCACGGCGTGTCAATGAAGAATGCTTTTTTGTTTTCATGGCATCGTTGGATCGTGGGGCGAAGGCAGGGGATCGGCGCTGCAGCTCAGGGGTTGAAGACCACCAGGCGTTCTTCGGTCATTTCACGCATCGCATGCCATGGCCCCTCCTTGCCGAAGCCGCTGTCCTTCACCCCGCCGAAGGGCATGACATCGGAGCGCGCGCTCGAGGTTTCGTTGATCTGCACCGTGCCGAAGCGCAGCTTTTGCGTGGCGAGAAAGGCTTTGTTGATATTCGTGGTGAACACGCCTGCAGACAGGCCGTAGGGCGTGGAGTTGGCTCCAGCGAGGGCTTCGTCAAGATGATCGAAGGGCTCCAGCGACAGCAGCGGCGCGAAGGCCTCCATGCACCAGGCACTGGTGTGCGCCGCACCGCGAATCAGCACGGCGGGCTGGATCACCGAGCCTTCACGCTGGCCGCCGCACAGCAGCTGCGCACCGGCGGCCACGGCTTCCTGGATCCACTGCTCTGCACGCTGTGCGGCAGCCTCATTGATCAGCGGGCCCACACGGGTTGCGGCATCCCGTGGATTGCCGGCAGGAAAGGCGCCGGCCGCGTCCTTGAGTCGCTGCGCCACGGTATCGAAGACGGGACGCTCCACATACAGGCGCTGAACGGACGTGCACACCTGCCCTGCCTTGCGAAAGGCAGCGTTGACCAATTTCGGAATGGCCTTGTCCAGATCCGCATCGGCGCAGACGATAGTGCTGGCGATGCTGCCCAGCTCCATTTGCGTGCGGCGCAGTCCCGCAGCCTGCTGGATGATGCGGCCCACGCGGGTGCTGCCCGTGAAGGTATAGAAGGCCACTTCGGGCGCGGCCAGCAAGGCGCTGCCGACGGTATCTCCACAGCCCTGGAGCATGGCCAGGAAATCGACGGGCATGCCGGCATCCAGCAGCACCTGTGCAAGCAGTGCCGACGTCAGCGGCGTGTATTCCGATGGCTTGAGGAGCACGGCATTGCCCGCACCAAACGCCGGAGCCACCTTGTGCAGCACGGTATTCAGCGGCGAGTTGAACGGCGTGATCGCCGCCACGATGCCTATAGGATGGCGCACGGTGTAGCCCAGACGCTGGTGAGCGCCGGGGCTGGCGGCGAACGGAACCATCTCACCCACGATGCGGGTGCATTCTTCGGCGGTCAGCCCCAGGGTGATGATGGCCCGGTCGACTTCCCCTGCGGCATCGGGCTGGGTGAAACCCGCTTCCGCCACCATCACATCGACAAACGCGGTACGGCGTTCTGCCAGCAGCGTGGCGGCGCGACGCAGGATGGCCGCACGTTCGGCAGGCGGCGGTGCCCCACGCTCCATGGCCTGTTGCGCGATCTGTACGGCCTGAGTCACCTGCGCGCTGGTGGCGGCGCTGACCAGGGCGATCTGCTCACCTGAATACTTGTCGATCACTGGCAGCGGCACTTCACCTTTGCGCCATTGTCCGTTGATCAAATTCCCGCACATTTCCGATGAAATGTGAAACGTTTCCATAGATAAACTCATATTTTTCATTGGAATACTTGCTCCGCATCTAATTTTTGAATCGTTTCATTGTAACGTTTCAAATATCAGGAGCATCAGGGCAAACACGGGGGTCGCACGGCGTGGAACGAGATGGCCGGCGCTCCGGGCGATGCAGTCCTGCCCATTGCCCGGGGGAACCGAAGCCCTGTGCAGGCCCCGGCAAGAACGCATGGCGGGCCATGCGCCCGCGTTGCGCTCAGCGCTTGTTGAGCAGCTCGTTGGAGGGCAGTGTCTCGTCCAGCAGCTTGCGCGCCGTCTCCACGCCGGCCACGGGCAGCAGCGCCGGGTCCAGCAGGCCCACCTGCACCAGCACGCTGGCCTGGTCCCAGTAGATGTGCTCGTGGTAGAGCTTGTCGCCACGGAACTTGACCACGGCCAGCAGCGGGATCTCCACGCGCCGCCCCGTGGGCCGCACGCCGGGCAGCATCCACGGGATCTCGGTGGTGTGCGTGAAGCAGAACAGCATCTCGTCCACCACCTGCGAGGCACCCACCGTGCGTGAAATCGGCGTCAGCGACGTATCGGGCGGATTGCTGTTGACGAAGTGGTTCGTGTAGAAGGCGTGCAGGTTGCTGAAGCCCACGCCGCCGGTCATGGTGGGGATGTGGTTCACATAGGGCTCGGCCACCATGGTGGCCATGGTGTCGTCCACGTTGCGCGTGGCGAACTCGTACTCGCAGTGCTTGTCCCACAGCGCGGCCAGGTCGAAATGCGGGCCGATGGCGGACTTGAGCGTGGCAATGCTGCGCTCGTGCGCCATCAGGGCCGAGGCGCGGTGGAAATGGTCGCCGCCCTTGCGCGCGAAGGCATGGTCCACGCCAGGGTAGACGTGCACGGCCACGCCGGGACGCCCGCCCAGCGCCTGGACGATGCGCTGGCGCGCCTCGGGCGGGCAGAAGGCGTCGAGCTCGGCCACGTGCAGGGTGAGCGGGCAGCGGATGCGCTCGGCCTCGTCCAGCGCCGCCTCGATGCCCACGCCGTAGTAGCCGACCACCGCATCGGCATCGGTGCGGCAGGCGGCCAGGTAGGCCAGCTTGCCGCCCAGGCAAAAGCCCAGCACGCCGGCCTTGCCGTCCGTGACATCGGGGCGCTGGCGCAGGGCGTTCAGGCAGGCCTGGATGTCCTGCACGCCCAGGGCCTCGTCGAATCCCTTGTAGAAGCCGAAGGCGCGCTCCCAGTCCGCCGGCGTGTAGCCCAGCTCCACATCGGGCTGCTGGCGCCAGAACAGGTCGGGCACCAGCACCACGTAGCCTTCTTCGGCGTAGTAGTCGGCCACCTCGCGCATGGTGGCGTTGACGCCGAAGATCTCCTGCGCCAGCACCAGGCCGGGGCCGCTGCCCGAGGCCGGCACGGCCAGGTAGGCGTTGAAGCTGCCGCTGCCGTCCAGCGCGTTGATGCGCACATGGCGGCTTGCCGGGGGTTCTTTCTGCTGCATGGGGTTGTCTCCGTTTCAAAGGGTGGGGAAAGCTGCGGTGCCGCTTTTTTCATGGCCCGTCATACGCATTCGGGGTGCCGCACCGTCACCTGATAGTAGCCCGCGTGAAAGGCCAGGGGCTCGCCGTCGAAGCGTTCGCAGCGCTCGACCTGGCCGATGAAGATGAGGTGGTCGCCGCCATCGTATTGCCGGACGTTGCGGCAGACGAAGCGGGCCAGCACGCCATCGATCAGGGGCACGCCGGCCGGGCCTTCCGCGCAGTCCAGGCCGACGAACTTGTCTTGCTGCGGCGTGGAAAAGCGCCGCGACAGAAGGTGCTGGCCCGCAGCCAGCACATGGATGGCGAAGTGGCTGGCGCCCTGGAAATCGCAGACGCTGGGCGCCTGGCGCGCCAGGCTCCACAGCACCAGCGGCGGGTCCAGCGACACAGAGGAGAACGAGTTGGCCGTCATGCCCACGCGCCGCCCGTCCGGCGCGCGCGTGGTGATGACGGTCACGCCGGTGGTGAACTGGCCGAAGGCCTTGCGCAGCTCGCGCGGATCGAAGGAGCAGGCCGTGGCGGCGGCCGGGGTGTCGCATGTGCTCATGGCGGCCTCTGCGGCTAGGCGGGGACGGCTGCCATGGCGGCGATGGCCGCGCAGCTGTCGATGTAGTGGTCTGCCTCGCCCGCGTCCGCGAACCAGGGGAAGAAGGTGCGCGGGTCGTCGAAGCCGTTGGCAAAGGCGCTGGCCAGGGGCGCCAGCGTGCCGGCGCTGGCCAGCAGCTTGAGCACATGGGGCGGCGGTGGCGCCAGCAGCATGTTGGTCCACTGCGTGACCCATTGCGCGTAGCCGAACCAGTAGCGGTCGAAGGTCTGCTGCATCCAGGCGGCGTCGAAGGCACCATTGCCGTCACCATTGCCGTCGCCATTGCTGCGCGCCAGGATGCTGCGCAGATAGGTGTCGGCGCACTTGGCCGCGTTGTTGGAGCCCTGGCCCGTGATGGGGTCGTTGAGCACCACCACGTCGCCCATGCCCAGCACCTTGCGCCCGGAAGGCAGGGTGGCCACGGGCTTGCGCACCGTGGGCGCGAAGCGGCCCGCGAGGATGCCGTTGTCATCGGTCAGCGCAATGTCGCGGCAGCGTTCGGCCTCCCAGGGCACGAAGGTGTCGAGTATCCAGCGGCTGCGCTCCAGGTGCTGACCGGGCGTCTTCACATCGCCCCAGCAGTCCATGGGGCCGCCGGGCACGCCCTCGAACACCATGATCTCGCAGGGGCCCGTGGTCGTCAGCGCCGGGAACACGAAATACTCGCCCACGCCCGGCAGCAGGTTGAAGGACACGGCGGAGAACGGCTCGCGCGGCTTCATGCCCGTCACATAGGTCAGCGCCAGCGCGCGCTGGGGCTGGTCGAAGCGCGAGCGATGGGCATCGCGTTCGAACAGCCTCGATATCTCGCCCTTGCCGCTGGCCACCAGGGTCAGGTCATGGCTGCGCGTGCATTCCTCCAGCTCGGCAATGCCCGCGTCCTTGAGCACCAGCTCGCCGCCCTGGCGGCGGAAGTCGTCCATCCATGCGGGGATCTTCAGGCGCTGGTCCACGGACTGCGCGCCCGCGTTCAGCCGCGCGGCCCAGTCGATGGCCTTGCCGACCGCTTTCTCGCCGTGCTGCGCCGGATGCGGCACGCACAGGCCTATGCCCTCGACTACCGGGCATTCACGCGACCAGTGGTCCAGGCCCAGGCCGCGCTCTATCTGCAGCGCGCTGTCGAACATGCACTGGCTGGACATGACCCTGCCCTGGGCGATGTCCTGCGCCGTGCGGTTGCTCAGTATCGTGACCTGATGGCCCGCGGCCAGCAGGCCCAGGCCCAGTTGCAGGCCCGACTGGCCGGCACCGACGATGGCGATTTTCTTCATGGCTGTCTCCTTGCGGCTCCGTGTCCGTACTGCGTACTAGTCCATCAATTGGGGAATGGCGGCCACGGCCCGCTCGGGTCCCATGGCGCCGTAGCCGCCGTCCACCGCGTAGTCGGCCCCGGTCACGAAGCTGGCATGGTCCGAACACAGGAACAGCACCACCTGGGCCACCTCGTGCGGATCGCCCACGCGGCCCAGCAGGTGAAAGGGCGCGGCCACGCGGTCGGTCTTGTCGCGGTCGCCGCCACTGAGCCGGTCCATCACCGCCGACCAGGTCCAGCCCGGGCAGACGCTGTTGACGCGGATGCCATCGGCCGCCAGGTCCATGGCCATGCTGCGCGTGAGCTGCTTCATGGCCGCCTTGCTGGCCGGGTAGAGCCAGCGCCCGGTCTGCGCGGCCTCGGACGAGATGCTGGTGAAGTTCACCACGGCCCCGCCACCGGCAGCCACCATGTGCGGGTGCACGGCCTGCAGCATGGCCACGGCGCTGGCCACGTTCACGTTGAACGAGGCCAGCCAGTCCGCGCGCGGCGACTGCAGGCCCTCATCCACATAGGAGCAGGCCAGGTTGACCAGGATGTGCACGCCGCCGTGCCGGCTGCACGCCTGCTGCACGCAGGCGGCGACCTGCGCGTCGTCGGTGATGTCGGTGCGCACGAAATGCGCGCCCTCGCCCAGCGCATCGGCCAGCACCTGGCCGTTGTCGGCATCGATGTCGGCAATGACCACCTTCACGCCGGCCGCGTGCAGCGCACGCACCACGCCGGCGCCTATCAGGGTGGAGCCGCCGGTGACGATGGCGCTTTTGCCTTCGAGTCCCTTGAACATGACGCTTGTTCTCCCGTGTGGATGCCAGGCCGGGCTGGCCTGTGCAGCACACGTTACGGGGGGCCGGGCCGCGCAGGCATCCGGCAAGCGCAGGCACTGTCCCTGGCGCGCAGAAATTGGCTCCCGGGGAATGGTCCGAATTGTGGGAGCGGGTGGTTTTTGCTACGTTCTGCCCAGCCTATGGAACACGCCATGCACACACCGCTGCCGCTGCAGCGCTACCGGCTTTTCGAGAGCCACGACATGGACGAGGCCCGCGAAAGCGTGGCGCGCGTCTTCTGTCCGCATGGCCTGGGCATGCTGCGCCCGCGCGCGGAGCTGGACGCCTGCCACCACAGCGCGCCGCTTTCCCGCAACGTCAGCCTGAACTATGTGCAGTACGGCCCCGGCGTGCACATCGAGCCCGGCTACCTGCGGGACTTCTTCCTGCTGCAGATTCCCCTGCGCGGCAGTGCCGAGATCCGCTGCGGCGCGCAGCAGGTGGATGCCACGCCGCGCCTGGCCTCCCTGCCCTCGCCGACCGAGCCGCTGTCCATGCGCTGGGCCGACGACAGCCCGCACCTGATCGTGCGCCTGGCCCGCCCGGCCCTGGTGGCGCGGCTGGAGGCGCTGCTGCAGGCGCCCGCAGGCCGGCCCCTGGTGTTCGATCTGGGCGTGCCGCTGGACCAGCCGCCGCTGGCACCGCTGGTGCATTTCATCGACTGCCTGCGGCACACGCTGGATGCGGGCAACGCCCTGCAGGCCACGCAGGCGCTGGCCCGGCATGCGGAGGAATACCTGCTGACCAGCCTGCTGATGTCGGCCACGCACAGCCACAGCCGCGCACTGGCCGGGGATAGCCGGCGCAGCCTGCTGCCGCGCGGCGTGCGCAAGGCCCAGGAGTACATGCAGGCCCATGCGGAGCAGCCCCTGTCGCTGGCCGATGTCTGCCGCGAGGCCGGCTGCAGCGCGCGCACGCTGCAGGCCGCCTTCCGCCAGCACGCGGGCATGGGGCCCATGGATTTCCTGCGCCAGCTGCGGCTGGACCGGGTGCGCGCCGAACTCCAGGCAGCCCAGGGCCCGGGCGTCGCAGCCGGATCCGGCGTGCGCGACGTGGCGCAGAAGTACGGCTTCCTGCACCTGGGCCACTTCGCGGCCCAGTACCGAAGCCGCTTCGGCGAGCTCCCGTCCGAGACGGCGAGCCGCCGCGTGCAGGGCTGAGGGCCTGAGGGCCCGAGGGCGTGCGGGCCTGAAGACCTGCCCCTGCCGGTTCAGCCCCGGCCCACGAAGGGCATCTTGGTGGCCATCACCGTGTGGAACAGCACGTTGGCCTCCAGCGGCAGGCTGGCCATGTAGAGCACGGACTGGCCCACCACATCCGCGTCGATCAGCGGCTCCACCGCGATCTCGCCATTGGCCTGGGGCACGCCCTGGGCCATGCGCGATGCCAGCTCGGTCATGGCATTGCCGATATCGATCTGGCCCACGGCGATGTCGTAGGCGCGGCCGTCGAGCGCAGCCGTCTTGGTCAGGCCCATGACGGCATGCTTGGTGGCCGTGTAGGCACTGGAATTGGGGCGCGGCGCATGCGCGGAGATGGAGCCGTTGTTGATGATGCGGCCGCCGCGCGGCGACTGGTCGCGCATGGTGCGAAACGCCTGCTGCAGGCAATAGAACATGCCGTTGAGGTTGACATCGACCACCTCGCGCCACTGCTCGGGCGTCCAGTCCAGAAAGGAGCCGGGCGGATTGCCCCGGCCCGCGTTGTTGAACAGCAGGTCCACGCGACCGAAGCGCTGCACCGTGCGCGCGAACAGCTGCTCCACCGCGGCCGGGTCGCTGACATCGGTGGCAATGCCCAGCATGCGCTCGCCTGCGCCGTACTTTGCCTGGGCCTCGGCGCAGGTCTCATCCAGCGGCGCCTGGCGGCGACCCGCCACCACCACCTGGTAGCCCGCGCCCGCCAGGGCCAGCGCCACGGCCTTGCCCACGCCGGTTCCTCCGCCCGTGACCACGGCCGTCTTTGCGTTCTTCATCTCCATTGCTTGTCCATCCTGTAGTGCATGTATTGCAGCCGCCGCCCGCGCACCGGTGGCGGGCGGCGCCGCTGCATTGTCGGCGACGCGCCGGGCCCGCGGACTGTGCCGCAGGCGACACCATCGCCACACTGCGGACGAAGCTCAGGCAAAGCGCCAGGCAATGGAGCCCAGCGGCCCGTAGTCCACATGGAAGCTGTCGCCGGCCTGGGCCGTGACGGGCCGCGTGAACGAGCCGGCCAGCACCACCTGGCCTGCGTCCAGCTGATCATCCCATTGCGCGAGCCGGTTGGCCAGCCAGGCCACGCCCGTGGCCGGATGGTTGAGCACGGCGGCCGCCACGCCGGACTCCTCGATCACGCCATTGCGCTGCAGCAGCGCCGACACCCAGCGCAGATCCACCGCGTCGGGGCGCACGGGCCGCCCGCCCATGACGATGCCGGCATTGGCCGCGTTGTCGGCGATGGTGTCGCGCACCGTGCGCATGGCCTGGGTATCGCGGTCCTTTTGCTCGATGCGGGCGTCGATGATTTCCACGGCGGGCACCACCCAGTCGGTGGCGGCCAGCACATCGCACAGGGTGACGCCCGGCCCCTTGAGCGTGCGGCCCAGAACGAAGGCCAGCTCCACCTCCACGCGCGGAGCGATGAAGCGCGCAAAGGGAATGTCGCCGCCGGGCTCGAAGAACATGTCGTCCAGCAACGTGCCGTAGTCGGGCTCGGTGATCTGCACGGCCTGCTGCATGGCACGCGAGGTCAGGCCGATCTTGTGGCCCCTGACCGTGCGGCCCTCGGCGCGCTTGAGCCGCATCCAGGCGCGCGAGATGGCGTAGCCGTCCTGCACCGTCATGTCCGGATGGCGGCGCGAGAAGTGCCGGACCTGCACGCGGCTTTTTTCGCTGGCGTGCAGCTCGGCCGCCAGGCTGTCTATGGTGTGTTGCGCAAGCATGGGCGGCCCTTCAGCGTGCGGGGGCGCCATCGTCGGCCCAGGCCAGGTAGCCGTCGGACACGCCCTGGCGCTGCATGGCGCTCCACTGCGCCACCGAGGGCGTGGGCATCTGGAAGGCATCGCCCACGCGGCCATACCAGCCGGGGTTCTGCAGCCGCGCGATCAGCTCCATGGGCGCGGGATCGAAGTACATGAGCTCGCCATCGACCACGGCGGCATCCATGACATGGGCCGCCAGCACGTCGGCCAGCACCAGGCTGCGCACGCCGTCGATGTCGATGAGCTGGCGCACGCGGCACTCGAAGGACGCAGGGCTGTCCACGATGCGCGGGGCCTTCACCCGCCGTGCATCGCCCAGGACCAGGCCGGCCTGGGCCGACTCGTCCACCTGCGCGCCGAACTCTATGGCCGTCACCGCCATGCGGCGCGCCAGCGGCTCGGACACCAGGTTCACCACGAACTCGCCCGTGGCCGCGATGTTGCGCGCCGTGTCCTTGAGCACGCCCTGGCGCGAGCCAATGCACACGCACAGCAGCGGCGGATCGCCCGACATGGCGTTGAAGAAGGAAAACGGCGCGACGTTGACCGTGCCGTCCCCGTCCACCGAGCTGATCCAGGCGATGGGACGGGGCAGAACCAGGGAGTGCAGGATGTTGCTGCGCTGCTCGCTGTTGAGCGATTGCATTTCAAAGTACATGGGAATCCGGAGGGGAAGGGAAAAAGGGAGGGCGTCGCGTCACTCGTTGCCGGCGCGCGCCGCGTCCTGCTCGGCCTGGGCAATGCCGGGGGCACGCGCATTGGACTGGTGCAGTTCCACGAGATTGCCGGCCGGGTCGCGCAGGAACAGCTGCTTGAGGCGGGGCGATGCCACGTTGTCCAGCGTGAAGTAATCGACGCCGCGCGCCAGCAGTTCCTGCTCGGCGCCGAGGATGTCGTCCACGGCCAGCGCGATGTGGTTGGACACGGGGTCCCTGCCCGGGCCCTGCGCATAACGCGACGGCCCCTCGCTGCCGAGGATGTGCAACTGGCTGCCGTTGGGCAGGTTGATCCAGGAGCCATAGATGCCGGGGATCTTCCAGCGCGCGGCGTCCTGGGGCAGGTTCAGCACTTCGCGGTAGAAGTCGAGCATGGCGTCGGCCTGGGCGTGGTTGACGCCGAATCCGACATGGTGGAGTTCCAGAACTTTGATGGGCATGGGATGTCCTTGCAGATTTGTGTGCCGCCAAATAATACGCTTAACGTACTATACACAAAGCGTAATATATGAAAGCCGTAAAATCAACCGCCCTTTCTTCTCCCGGCTTCAATCCGGTTTCGACCCGGTTTCACCCGCTTTCATCCACTCCCATGAGTCCGCGCAAGACCGCTGCCGCACCGGCCCCCGATTCCACCCCCCTCGCCAACGCCCCCGATGCGCTGCGCCCGCACCTGGCCCTGATGGCCGAAACCGCGCAGCCCGGCACCGACACGCCGGCCGCCGGCCTGGGCCTGCTGCTGCTGTGGCTGGCCGACGATGTGGAGCAGCGCGCCAACGCATCGCTGCAGGCGTTCGGCCTGTCCGAGAGCAAGCTCGACGTACTCATGATCTTCGCCCTGGCCGAGCGCGGGCTGCTGGGCGACACGGTGGTCACGCCCTCCTATATCGCCAGCTACGTCGGCGTGACACGCTCGTCGGTGACGGGCCTGCTGGACTGGCTGGAAAAGCGCTCGCTGCTGGCGCGCAGCCTCAGCCAGGAAGACCGCCGCAGCTTCGACCTGGCGCTCACCGACCAGGGCCGCGAGGTGCTGGCCCGCGCGCTGCCGGCCTTCTGGCGAATGTGCGAATCCCTGGTCGACTATCTGGACGATGGCGAGCGCGCCAGCCTGCAGGCCATCCTCTTCAAGGCCTGGACGAGGATGAAGGCCCAGCACAGCGCCTGAGCCTGCGCGCACGGCCGGGCACGCCGGTTGCTGCAAGCCTGCGCAGCTGGCGCAGCGCCATATTTCACGCGGGCATAAGCTCAATCCTTTCCGCGCAGAATGTCCTTGTCGATCAACTACTTGCGGCATGCATGAGTCGCCATAAGGAAATGTGAATTCCGTCGTGGTGCCCGCCGGGACCGGGTGTTGCAATGCCTTCAGCAGCCATGCCGGCAGGCGCCATGTGGGCGCCGCCGGGCAGGCTTCTCCTGAAGGAACCACGCCATGCCCACGCGCAGAAACACATTGCTCTGGTCGCTTGCCGCCACGCTGGCGCTGCCCGGCCTTGCGGCCGCCGCCGCGCTGAAGATAGGCGTCACGCCCGGCTCGCTGGCCGACTCCGTGGAAGTCGCCGCCAAGGAGGCGCGCGCCCAGGGGCTGGACGTGCAAGTCATCGAGTTCACCGACTGGACCACGCCCAACACGGCGCTGGCGGCCGGCGACATCGACCTCAACTACTTCCAGCACCAGGCCTTCCTGGACAACGCCATCCGCGAGCGCGGCTATGCCTTCGCCAGCGTGGCCACGGGCCTGCTGCCCAACATCGGCCTGTACTCGCTCAAGACACAGCGCTTTGCCGACCTGAAGGAGGGAGCGCGCGTCGGCGTGGCCAACGACCCCGTCAACCAGGGGCGCGGCCTGCTGCTGCTGGAGAAGGCCGGCCTGATCCAGCTGCGCGAAGGCAAGGGCCCGCGCGCGGGGCTGGACGACATCGTGTCCAACCCGCGCAAGCTGCGCTTTGTCGAGATCGAAGGGCCGCAGCTGGTGCGCGCGCTGGACGATGTGGACCTGGCCCAGGGCTACCCGGCCCACTTCGTCAACGCCGGGCGACCGCAGGTGGCCGGCAATGCGCTGCTGTATTCGGGCATTGACGACCTGTACTACGCCATCCGCTTCGTCTCGCGCCAGGACAACGCCCGGGACCCGCGCATTGCGCAGTTCGTGCGCATCTACCAGACCTCGGGCGCCGTGCAGGCGCAGATCCACAAGTCATTCGCCGCCAACGACAGGCTGTACAGCCTGCCGTGGCGCAAGCCGTGACGCGGCCCCTTCCTGCCTTTTCGAACCCTTTTTTTTCGGAGATCCCGATGAAGCTTTCCCGTGCCCTGATCGCCCCGCTGGCCGCCCTGGCCCTGTTCTCCGCCCACGCTGCCGACAAGCTGCGCATCGGCGTGGTGCCCGGCGCCTACGCCGACTCCGTGGCCGTGGCCGCCAGGGAGGCCAAGGCCCAGGGCATCGATGTGCAGGTGGTGGAGTTCACCGACTGGACCACGCCCAACGTGGCCGTGGACTCTGGCGACCTGGACATCAACTACTTCCAGCACCAGCCCTTCCTGGACAACGCCATCCAGAAGAACGGCTACAAGCTGGCCAGCGCGGGCACGGGCATCCTGGCCAACGTGGGCCTGTACTCGCTCAAGCACAAGGCCATCGCCCAGGTGCCGCAGGGCGGCAAGGTGGGCATTGCCAACGACCCCGTGAACCAGGGGCGCGGCCTGCTCTTGCTGCAGAAGGTGGGGCTGATCAAGCTCAAGCCCGGCGTGGGCTACCTGGGCAGCCTGGACGACATCGTCGAGAACCCCAAGAAGCTCAGCTTCGTCGAGGTCGAGGGGCCGCAACTGGTGCGCATCACGGGCGACGTGGACATCGCCCAGGGCTACCCGCACTTCATCGTGGCGGCCAAGGCCTTCGATCCGTCCAGCGGGCTTGCATATTCGGGTATCGAGGACGCGCGCTTTTCCATCCAGTTCGTGGTCAAGGCCAACCGCACGCAGGACCCCGTGGTGCAGAAGTTCATCCGCATCTACCAGAACTCCGATGCGGTGAAGGCCGAGGCCCAGCGCGCCTTCTCCAACGACAAGCGCCTTTACAACCTGGCCTGGGTCAAGCCCTGAGCGGCACCGGGAGGACTTCAGCCATGTCAACCAGCATTGCAGCCAGGCAGCCCCTGGCGGACAGGCCGGCCCACGAGGCGGACAGGCCGGCCCATGAGGCGGGCAGGCGCTCATCGGCAGCGGCCGGCACCACGCGGGAATCCATCCGCGGACCCGGCGCCGTGGCCTTCAGCAGCGTGGCCAAGACCTACCAGTCTTCGGCCGGGCCCGTACAGGCGCTGGACGCGATCAGCCTGGAGATCGCGCCGGGCAGCATCTTCGGCATCATCGGGCGCAGCGGCGCGGGCAAGTCCAGCCTGCTGCGCACCATCAACCGGCTGGAGCAGCCCAGCAGCGGCCAGGTGCGGGTCGACGGCGTGGACATCGGCACGCTGGACGAATCGCAACTGGTGCAGCTGCGCCGGCGCATCGGCATGATCTTCCAGCACTTCAACCTGCTGTCGGCCAAGACGGTGCATGACAACGTGGCCCTGCCCCTGCAGGTGGCGGGCCTGCCGCGCGCACGCATCGATGCGCGGGTGAAAGAGCTGCTGGCCCTGGTGGGCCTGCAGGAGAAGGCAGACACCTATCCGAGCCGGCTGTCGGGCGGGCAAAAGCAGCGCGTGGGCATTGCCCGCGCCCTGGCCACCGACCCCGAGATCCTGCTGTGCGACGAGGCCACCTCGGCCCTGGACCCCGAGACCACGCAGTCCATCCTGGAGCTGCTGCGCACCATCAACCGCAAGCTGGGCATCACCATCGTCCTGATCACGCACGAGATGAGCGTGATCCGCGAGATCGCCGACCGCGTGCTGGTGCTGGAGCAGGGCCGCATTGCCGAGCTGGGCGAGGTCTGGAAGGTCTTCGGCAACCCGCAGCACCCGGCAACGCGCGCCCTGCTGGCACCGCTGCAGCACGGCCTGCCCGACGACCTGCGCCAGCGCCTGCTGAGCACCGCGCCCGCAGGCCGCCACGAACGCATCCTGCAGCTGACCTACCGCGGCGAGGACGGGCTGGAGCCCGACTTCCCGCGCATCGCCCAGGCCCTGGGCGGCCGGGTGCGCCTGCTGCATGGCGGTGTGGACCGCATCCAGGGCCATGCCCAGGGGCAGCTGCTGATCGCGCTGGGCGGCGGCACGGCCGCGCATGACTGGCACACATTGACGCAGGGCCCGGCGGCCATTGCGCATGACATCAAGGATCTCGGATATGTCGCTGAATCTGTCCATTCCCATTGAGCGCTACGGCAACGCGCTGGCCGACACGCTGATGATGGTCGGCGTCTCGGGCGGCATCGCGCTGGCGGCGGGCATTCCGCTGGCGGTGCTGCTCATCGTCACCGCGCCCGGCGGCTTCCTGGCCTCGCCGCGCACGCACCGTGCGCTGGGCAGCGTGATCAACGGCTTCCGTGCCACGCCCTTCATCGTGCTGCTGGTGGCGCTGATCCCGTTCACGCGGCTGGTGACGGGCACCACCATCGGCGTGTGGGCGGCCATCGTGCCGCTGGCCATCAGCGCCACGCCGTTCTTCGCGCGCATCGTCGAGGTCAGCCTGCGCGAGGTCGATCCCGGCCTCATCGAAGCCGCCCAGGCCATGGGCTGCCGCAAGTGGGACATCGTGCGCCACGTCTACCTGCCCGAGGCCCTGCCCGGCATCGTGGGCGGCTTCACCATCACCCTGGTGGCGCTGATCAGCTCCTCGGCCATGGCCGGCGCCGTGGGCGCGGGCGGCCTGGGCGACCTGGCCATCCGCTACGGCTACCAGCGCTTCGACACCCAGGTGATGCTGCTGGTGATTGCCGTGCTGATCGCGCTGGTCACCGTGGTCCAGGTGCTGGGCGACCGCTACGTGCGCCGGCTGCGCAGCCGCTGACGCTGAAAACAGGCACCACGCCTTTCCCTCCGGGGCCGCCGCCTGGCGGCCCTCTCCCCACCGACTCAGCAACGAGGCACGGAATGACCACACCGGATGCCCTGGGCGCAGCCTTGCCCGGCAACACACACCACACCCCGGGCGGGGCGCTGCGGCGCCTGCCCCTGCCGCCCTCCACCCCGCACCGCATCACCAGCGAGGCCGAGGCCCTGCAGGCCGCCCAGGCCCTGGCCGACGAATGGCGCGTGGACGCAGCGGCCCGCGACCACGAGCGGCGCCTGCCCTGGCAGGAAATCGAGCGCCACACGGCCAGCGGGCTGGGCGCCATCACCGTGCCCCGCGCCTACGGCGGCCTGGGCGCCTCGTACGAGACGCTGGCCCAGGTCTTCGTCACGCTGTGCGCGGCCGACCCTTCGCTGGGCCAGATTCCGCAGAACCATTTCGCCGTGCTGCAGAACCTGCGGGACATGGGCAGCGAGTCCCAGAAGCGCCGCTGGTTCGCCGACGTGCTGGCCGGCCACCGCCTGGGCAATGCCGGGCCGGAGCGCAAGGGCCGCGCGGCCCATGTCCTGGAGGCCACGGCGCGCCTGTCGCGCGATGCGGCAGGCGGCCTGCGCGTCAGCGGCACGCGCTTTTACTCCACGGGTTCGGCCTTCGCGCACTGGGTGCCCTTCCGTGCCCAGGACGAGGAGGGCCGCATCGTGCAGGTCTGGGTGCGGCGCGATGCGCCGGGCGTGACCGTGTTCGACGACTGGGACTCCTTCGGCCAGCGCACCACGGCCAGCGGCAGCGTGCAGCTGGACCAGGTGCAGGTACGGCCCGATGACGTGGTGCCTGCCTGGCAGTTCGAGGCCACGCCCTCGCTGTCCGGCCCGGTGTCGCAGCTGATCCAGGCCTCCATCGACGCGGGCATTGCCCAGGGCGCGCTGCGCGACGCGGTGGACTTCGTGCGCGACAAGAGCCGGCCCTGGATGGACTCGGGCGTGGCGCGCGCCAGCGACGATCCCCACCTTATCCACGAGATCGGCCAGCTGCAGATCGAGGTGGACGCGGCCCATGCCGTGCTGCTGGAGGCCGCGCGCACGCTGGATGCACTTGCTGCAGCGGCTGGTGGCGCGGTGGACGAGCAGGCCAGCGCCCAGGCCTCGGTGGCCGTGGCCGAGGCCAAGATCCTCACCACCGAGGCCGCGCTGCAGGCTGGCGAGCATCTGTTCGCGCTGGCCGGCTCCTCGGCCAGCCGCGCTGCCCACCGCCTGGACCGCCACTGGCGCAACGCCCGCGTGCACACGCTGCACGACCCCGTGCGCTGGAAATACCACCTGCTGGGCAACTACCTGCTCAACGGCGCCCTGCCGCGCCGCCACCAGTGGAACTGACCGCCATGACACAGACATCGACCCAAGAGCTGCAGGCCCTGGCCTCCACGCCGGGCAGCCAGCCCGCTCCCGCAGGGCCTCCAGCCCGGCCCGCCCACATCATCGGCAGCGAGGCCGAGGCGCTGGAGGCGGCCCGCAGCTTTGCCGCCCTCATCGCCCCCGGCGCGCTGGCGCGCGACCGCGACCGCCTGCTGCCCTGGCAGGAGGTGGAGCAGTTCAGCCAGAGCGGCCTGTGGGGCATCACCATTCCCCGGGAGTACGGCGGCGCGGGCGTATCCACGGGCACGCTGACGCAGGCCATTGCCCTGATTGCGGCGGCCGATGGCAACTTCGGCCACATTCCGCAGAACCACTACTACTCGCTGGAAGTGCTGCGCGTGGGCGGATCGCCCGCGCAAAAGGCCTTCTTCTACGACCGTGTGCTGCGCGGCGAACGCCTGGGCAATGCGCTGGCCGAGATCGGCCACCGCGACTTCCAGCGCCGCACCCGGCTGCTGCGCGAGAGCGGCGGCTGGTTCGTGCAGGGGCGCAAGTTCTATTGCACGGGCGCCCTGTTCGCGCACTGGATTCCCACCCTGGTCAGCGCGCAGGAAGAGGCGCCGGGGCAAGGCGAGCGCATGTATCTGGTCTTCATCCCGCGCGATGCGGCCGGCGTCACCGTCACCGACGACTGGGACGGCTTCGGCCAGCGCGTGACGGGCAGCGGCTCCGTGCAGTTCGACCGCGTGCGCGTGGAGCCCGAATGGGTGGTGCCCTTCACCAGTTCCTTCGAGCGGCCCACCACCATCGGCCCCTTCGCCCAGATCATCCATGCCGCCCTGGACGCGGGCATTGGCCACGGCGCGCTGCAGGCCGCCCTGCCCTTCATCCGCGAGCACGCACGGCCCTGGGTGGACGCGGGCGTGGCCAGCGCCACGCAGGACCCGCTGCTGCTGCAGCAACTGGGCAATGTCCACGTGCGCCTGCGCGCCGCCAATGCCCTGGTGGCCCGCGCGGCCCTGGCCGTGGACGCCGCCCAGCGCGCGCCCACGGACGACAGCGTGGCCGCCGCCTCGGTGGCCGTGGCCCAGGCCAAGGCGCTGAGCACCAGCGCCAGCCTGCTGGCCGGCAGCAAGCTGTTCGAGCTGGCGGGCACGGCCTCCACCCTGGCGGGACAGGGCCTGGACCGCTTCTGGCGCAACGCGCGCACCCACACCCTGCACGACCCCGTGCGCTGGAAATACCACGCCGTGGGCAACTACGTGCTCAACGGCATACGCCCGCCGCGCCATGGCGCGCTCTGACCTTTATCAACAACACAGGAATGCAATGATGACAACGACCTCCCCCACCCTCTGGCCCCGGCTGGCCGCCTTCCTGGGCGCTGCCCTGCTCGCGGGCAGCGCCCTGGCCGCGCCCCTGAAGATCGGCGTGGTGCCGGGCATCTTCGCGGACTCGGTGGAAGCTGCCGCGAAGGAGGCCAGGAAGCAGGGCCTGGACGTGCAGGTGGTGGAATTCACCGACTGGGCCACGCCCAACGTGGCGCTGGACGCGGGCGACATCGACCTCAACTACTACCAGAACAGCAACTACCTGGCCAATGCAGCGCGCAGCAAGGGCTTCAAGTTCACCAGCGTGCAGGCGGGCATCCTGTCCTACCTGGGCCTGTACTCCACGCGCCACAAATCCCTGGCCGACCTGCCCACGGGCGCCAAGGTGGCCATTGCCAGCGACCCCGTCAACGTGGGCCGCGGCCTGCGCCTGCTGCAGCACGCAGGCCTGATCACCCTGCGCCCCGACACCGGGCTGCTGGGCACCCAGGCGGACATCGTCTCCAACCCCAGGAAGCTGCAGTTCGTGGAGATCGAGGGCCCGCAGCTGGCGCGCACCACGCCCGACGTGGACCTGGCCCAGGGCTTTCCGTATTTCATCATCGCCTCCAAGGCCTTCGATGCCAGCAAGGGCCTGGCCTACACCAGCTACGAGGACGACTCCTGGGCCATCCAGTTCGTGGCCCGCAGCGACCGCGCGGCCGACCCGCGCATCGCCCGCTTCCTGGACATCTACAAAAACTCCGACGTGGTGCGCAAGACCATCCACGCCTTCTACCTGAACGACCAGAAGCTCTACCGCCTGGCCTGGTTGAAGAACTGACGCAACGGACTGCAGGACCCGCCCCATGACGCAAGCCAAGCGCCACATCCATGTCAACGCCTTCAACATGAACTGCGTGGGCCACATACACCACGGCCTGTGGACCCATCCGCGCGACCGCTCCACCGAGTACGGCACGCTGGCCTACTGGACCCACATCGCCAGGGTGCTGGAGGAAGGCCTGTTCGACGGCATCTTCATCGCCGACGTGGTCGGCTACTACGACGTCTACCAGGGCGGCGTGGACCTGACCCTGCGCGAAGGCATACAGCTGCCCGTCAACAACCCCTGGCTGCTGGTCTCGGCCATGGCGGCGGTGACGCGGCACATCGGCTTCGGCCTCACGGCCACCGTGGGCGCGCACCAGCCCTATACCTTTGCGCGCGACGTGACCACGCTGGACCAGCTGACCAACGGCCGCATCGGCTGGAACATCGTCACCGGCTATGTGGACAGCGGCGCGCGCGGCCTGGGCCAGGACGGCCTGGCCGAGCACGACAGCCGCTACGACCGCGCCGACGACTTCCTGGAGCTTTCCTACAAGCTCTGGGAAGGCAGCTGGGAAGAGGGTGCCGTGATCGCCGACAAGGCGCGGCGCATCCACGCCCTGCCGGGCAAGGTGCACCCTGTGGTGCACGAGGGGCCGTTCTACCGCGCCAACGCCATCCACATGAGCGCGCCCTCGCCCCAGCGCACGCCCGTGCTGTTCCAGGCCGGCACCTCGCCGCGCGGGCTGCGCTTTGCGGGCCGGCATGCCGAGGGCATCTTCATCGGCGCGCGCACGCCCGAGGCCGCGCGCGAGGCCTCGCGCCAGCTGCGCCAGGCCGCCGTGGACGCGGGCCGTCGTCCCGAGGACATCAAGATCTACGCCGGCGTGGCCGTGGTGCCCGGCCGCACCGAGGCCGAGGCCCGCGAGAAATACGCCGACTACCTGGCCCACGCCAGCGCGGAAAGCGGGCTGGCCCACTTTGCCGCCAGCACCGGCGTGGACTTTGCGCAGTACGGGCTGGACGACCCCATCTCCTTCGGCAACACCAACGCCATCCAGTCGGCGGCCCAGGCCGCCCAGAAGCAGGGCTGGACCACGCGGCGCAAGCTGCTGGAGCAGTTCACGCTGGGCAGCCGCTACGCCACCATCGTGGGCGACCCGTCCCAGGTGGCCGACGAGCTGGAGCGCTGGATCGACGTGGGCGAGATCGACGGTTTCAACCTGACGCGCATCGTCGCGCCCGAGACCTGGGAAGACTTCGCCCGCCTGGTCGTGCCCGAGCTGCAGAACCGGGGCCGCTACCGCACCAGCTACGGCGAGGACGCCACGCTGCGCCAGCGCCTGTTCGGCCAGGGCGACCGCCTGCCCGCCAGCCACGCCGCCGCGCGCTGGCGGCGTTGAAGTCCTTAGCCACCCTCCCCCACCGGCCCGTGGCCCGGCCCTGCCTTGCAGGCAGGCCGGGTTGGCGGGCCTTTGAATTTGCAAAGCCATGACCACCACCCTCCCCTGCGCCACCGAGCCTGCGGCCTACGCGGCGCCCGGCCCAACCACAGACGGCCCGACCGATCCAGACGCGCCCTCGCTGCCATCCCTGCAGGCGCGCTTTCGCCCCGTGTTCGACCGCATCGCCCAGGGTGCGGCCGAGCGCGAACGCACGCGCAGCCTGGCCCATGAACCCATCGCCTGGCTGCGTGACAGCGGCTTCACCGCGCTGCGCGTGCCGCGCCGCCTTGGCGGGGCCGGCGCCAGCGTGGAGCAGCTGTTTGCGTTGTGGACCGAACTGGCCGAGGCCGACTCCAACGTCGCCCAGATCCTGCGCCCGCACTTCGGCTTTCTGGACCGCGTGCTCATCGACCGCGATGCCGCCACCCAGGCCCGCTGGCTGCCGCTGGCCGCGCGCGGCGCCGTGTTCGGCAATGCCACCACCGAGGTAGGCACGGGCACCCTGGGCACGCTGCAGACCACCCTGGTGCCCGATGCGCAGCCCGGCTGGTGGCGGCTGGACGGACGCAAGTTCTACAGCACGGGCACGCTGTATGCCGACTGGGTGACCGTGGTGGCGCGCGCGGTGGAGCCGGGCAAGGAAGACCAGACCGTGCACGCCGTCGTGCCCACCTCGGAGGCGGGCGTGCAGCGCTTCGATGACTGGCGCGGCTTTGGCCAGCGCCTGACCGGCTCGGGCACCACCGTGCTCAGCCAGGTGCGCGTGCCCGACGATGCCGTGATCCGCTTCCCGCGCGCCCAGCCCACGCCCCTGGTGGCCTATTTCCAGCTGGCACACCTGGCCACCCTGGCCGGCATCGCGCGGGCCTTGCAGCGCGATGCCATCGCCTATGTGCAGGCGCGCCGCCGCGTGTTCAGCCACGGCAGCGCCACCCTGCCCAAGGACGATCCGCTGGTGCAGCACATCGTCGGCCAGCTGGCCGGCACGGCCTACATCGCGGGCCTGGCCGTGGCCGACGTGGCCGCCGAACTGGGCCGCATCGCGCGCGAGCGCGAGGCCGGGCGCGAGGTGCCGCTGCAGCAGCTGCATGCCCTGGAGCTGCGCACGGCCCAGGCCCAGGTGGCCGTGGTCGATCCCGTGCTGCAGGCGGCCGCGCGGCTGTTCGAGGTGGGCGGCTCCAGCGCCCTGTCCGAAGACCTGGCACTGGACCGCCACTGGCGCAATGCGCGCACCCTGGCCTCGCACAACCCCGTGCTGTACAAGGCCCGCTCGGCGGGCGACATCCTGCTCAACGGCGCCGACCCCATCTACTACTGGCACGTGGGCGTGACGGGCGTGACGGGCGTGACGGGCGTGACGGGCGTGGCGGGCTGAAGGCCCTTGCGCGGCCGCGCTGCGCAGGGACGGGCGCAGCGGCCGTGCGCATATCGCCAGAACGCATTAGCACATGCCATGCGCCACAAAATTCCTTTCAGAAACAAGCACTTGCCAAGGCATCCAAACCGATAAGCAAATGCGTTAAGTTTCTTTCGCCATACCGGCGTTCGGCCCTGTAATGAAGGCATCCATCCCACCTCGTCCGGGCTGGCAGTCTTCGCAAACCGCATGCCGCGCTGCCTCCTGGAACCCACGCCAAGGAGTTTCCATGAGCCGATCGCTGAAGACTGTCATCGTCAATGGCAGCCTGAGCCGCCCCTCCCGCACCCGTGTCCTGCTGGACGCCCTGCATGCCCGCCTGGGCCAGGAGCTGCCGCTGCAGGCACAGGTCATCGACCTGCTGGACCTGCAGCCCCACCTGGGCGCGGCCCTGTCCAAGAACGACCTGCCGCCGGCCACGCTGCAGGCCATCGAAGCCATCGAGCAGGCCGACTTCCTGATCGTCGGCGCGCCGGTCTTCCGCGCCAGCCTGCCTGGCCTGCTCAAGCACCTGTTCGACCTCATCGACCTGGACGCGCTGCAGGGCACGCCCGTGCTGCTGGCCGCCACCGGCGGCAGCCCGCGCCACGCCCTCATCCTGGACCACCAGCTGCGCCCGCTGTTCGGCTTTTTCTCGGCCCTCACCCTGCCCATTGGCGTGTACTCCACGCCCGAGGACATCCAGGACGGCCAGGTGCACAGCGAATCGCTGCGCCAGCGCATCGAGCTGACCGTGCAGCTGTCGGCCCCGGTGCTGCGCGGTGCGCTGCAGCAGCTGGTGCAGGCCCAAACCCAGGCCGAGGCACAGCCGCCCGTTCCCGAAGCCGCCGACCTGGCCCTGGCCGGGCAGCCCGCGTGAGCCAGGCACAGGCCGTCCCTGCGGACCCGATAGCCACTGCGCAGGATCTGGCGCAGCGCCTTGCCGCCACGGCGGCGCTGCGCGATGCCGCAGGCGGCACGCCCAAGGCCGAGCGCGATGCGCTGCGCGCCAGCGGCCTGCTGGCACTGAGCATTCCGCGCGAGCTGGGCGGCCTGGGCGCGGACTGGGTGCAGACGCTGGAGACGGTGCGCATCCTGGCCACGGCAGACGGCTCGCTGGCCCATGTCTACGGCTTCCAGCACCTGCACCTGGCCACCGTGCAGCTGTTCGGCCAGCCCGCCCAGTGGCAGCCCTGGCTGCTGCAGACGGCGCGCCACCGCTGGTTCTGGGGCAATACGCTGAATCCGCTGGACCGCCGCACCACGGCCACGCGCCAGCCCGGCCACTGGGAGTTTTCGGGCAAGAAGAGCTTCACCTCGGGCGCGCTGGACTCGCAGATGCTGGTGGCCTCGGCCATCGATGCCGACAGCGGCCAGCTGCTGATCGGCGTGGTGCCCACGGAGCGCACGGGCATCACCTTGCTGCGCGACTGGGACAACATGGGCCAGCGCCAGACCGACAGCGGCTCGGCCCTGTTCGAGCGCGTGCGCGTGGAGGCGGCCGAGCTGCTGCTGGACCCCGGCCCGCTGTCCACGCCGCATGCCGCGCTGCGCCCGCTGCTGGCCCAGCTCATCCTGGCCCATCTGTTCCTGGGCATTGCCCAGGGCGCGCTGGAGCAGGCGCGCGGCTACACGCTGAACGAGGCGCGGCCCTGGTTCAAGTCCCCTGCCGATGCGGCCAGCGCAGACCCCCACATCCAGGCGCTGTATGGCGAGCTGTGGGCCGCGCTGGAAGGCGCGCGCCTACTGACCCTGCAGGCCGCGCAGCGCTTTGACGCCGCCTGGCGCCGGGGAGCTGCGCTGACCGCCCACGAGCGCGGCGAAGTCGCCGTGGCCGTGACGGCCGCCAAGATTGCCACCACGCGCTCGGGGCTGGACCTGTCCAGCCGCATCTTCGAGGCCACGGGCGCGCGCGCCACGCACGCGGCCCTGCGCTTTGACCGCTTCTGGCGCAACCTGCGCACGCAGACGCTGCACGACCCGCTGCACTACAAGCTGCAGGAGCTGGGCGACTGGGTGCTCAACGGAACCCATCCGCAGCCCAGCTTCTACTCGTGACGCCGCGCCATGAACACCCGTCTGCCCACCTGGCCGCCCGGCAAGTCCTCGGCAACACCTGCGCCCGTACCTGCGCCCGTACCTGCGCCCGCGCCCGCAGCCTCTGCCGCGCACGATGACGGCGCCGCGCCCGCGCCGTGGATACTGCAAGACCCGGCCTCGCAGGCCCTGCTCAAGACCATGGGACAGGTGGCCGCCAGCGAGGCCGGCGTCCTCATCCTGGGCGACAGCGGCGCCGACAAGGAAATGGTGGCCCGCCACATCCACCGCCTGAGCCCGCGCCGCCACGGCCCCTTTGTCGCCGTCAACTGCGGCGCGCTGTCCGAGGCCCTGATCAACGCCGAGCTCTTCGGCCACGAAAGCGGTGCGCTGACGGGTGCCTTCGGCAACCTGCCCGGCCGCTTCGAGGACGCCCACGGCGGCACCCTGCTGCTGGACGAGATCGACGACCTGCCCCTGCACATCCAGAGCAAGCTGGTGCGCGTGCTGCAGGACAAGGCGGTCACCCGCATCGGCGCCAGCCAGCGCACGCCGGCCAACGTGCGCGTGCTCGCGGCCAGCAGCGCGCCGCTGCACACCAAGGTGGCGGCGCGGCGCTTTCGCGAAGACCTGTACTACCTGCTCGATGTCGTCACCCTCACCGTGCTGCCGCTGCGCCAGCGCCCGGCCGACATCCTGCCGCTGGCGCGCCACTTCATCGCGAGCTACTGCCAGCGCATGCGCTACGCGCCCATGGCACTCAGCCAGGACGCGCAGCGCAAGCTGCTGGAGCACGACTGGCCCGGCAACAGCCGCGAGCTGGAGAACGTCATCCACCGCAGCCTGCTGCTGACCCAGGGCATGCACATCGGCGCGGGCGACCTGCACATCGCCGGCAGCCAGGGCGAGCCCGATCCCGCCCCCACACGCGAGGCCGAACACGGTGCCCAGGCCGCCGCCGCCGAACTGGCCCTGGGCGAAGCGCTGGACAGCCTGTGCGACGTGCATGCCGAAGGCCTGGAGCAGCACGTGCTGGGCGCCCTGCTGCTCAAGGCCTGGCAGCGCAACCGCGGCAACCAGGTGCAGACCGCGCGCCAGCTGGGCATCAGCCGCAGCGTGGTGCGCGCGCGGCTGCAGCGCCTGGGCCAGGTGCCGGGCGAGGCCGCGCCACCGTCTTTTCCATCGTCCCCGGAGATCCCATGAGCCAAGACCCCCACACATCGCCAGACATCTTCTGGTTCCTGCCCACCTCGGGCGACACGCGCTACCTCGGCACCTCCGACTTCGGCCGCGCCCCCACCAACGCCTATATGCGCCAGATCGCCGTCACGGCCGAGGAGCTGGGCTACGACGGCCTGCTGATCCCCACCGGCAGCTCCTGCCTGGACCCCTGGGTGGTCGCCTCCAGCCTGGTGCCCGTCACGCAGCGCATCAAGCTGCTGGTGGCCCTGCGCACCTCGCTGGGCGCGCCCGTGTCCAGCGCGCGCCAGGCCGCCACGCTGGACCAGGCCCTGGGCGGGCGCCTGCTGCTCAACGTGGTGCCCGGGGGCGATGCCACCGAGCTGGAGGCCGACGGCATCTTCCTGGCCCACGACGAACGCTATGCCTACGCCGATGAGTTCCTGACCATCTGGCGCCGCCTGCTGGCCGGCGAGGCCGTGGATTTCGATGGCAAATACTTCAAGGTCAAGCAGGGCCGCAACTTCTTTCCCCCGGTGCAAAAGCCGCATCCGCCGCTGTACTTCGGCGGCTCCTCGGACGCCGCCCACGACCTGGCCGCGCGCCAGGTGGACGCCTACCTCACCTGGGGCGAGCCCCCCGCCGCCGTGGCCGAAAAGTTCGCCGACGTCCGCCGCCGCGCCGCACAGCAGGGCCGCCAGGTCCGCCTGGGCGTGCGGCTGCACGTCATCGTGCGCGAGACCAACGAAGAGGCCTGGGCCGATGCCGAGCGCCTGATCAGCAAGCTCACCGACGAGGACATCGCCCGCGCCCAGGCCGGCTATGCGCGCATGGACTCCGTGGGCCAGTCGCGCATGGCCGCGCTGCACGGCGGGCGGCGCGACCGGCTGGAGGTGGCGCCCAACCTCTGGGCCGGCGTGGGCCTGGTGCGCGGCGGCGCCGGCACGGCCCTGGTCGGCGACGCGGCCACCGTGGCCGAGCGCCTGCACGAGTACGCCGCGCTGGGCGCGGACAGCTTCGTGCTCTCGGGCTACCCGCACCTGGAGGAATCCATCCGCTTTGCCGAGCTGGTCTTCCCCCTGCTCGGCAAGCGGGCCGTCACCACCAGCGACCAGGCCCAGACCGGCGGCGCCTTCGACATCCGCAGCATCCGGCGCAGCCAATCCGCATCGTGAGCCGCCCGGGGCCGCGCCCCCGGACAGACCGGTGTCTGTGCACGCAGCGCGATCAACGCCACAATCCGCCCGTCCCCCACGATGAGAGCGTGACGTTGCCATGAGCCTGAGAATCGATGACGAAATAACCTTCCGCAGACTCGAGGTGCTGCTCGCCTTTCTTGAGACAGGCAACCTCGCCAAGACGGCGGAACGGCTGGAGACCAGCTCGGTCAGCGTGCACCGCGCCCTGCATGCGCTGGAGGCCGGCATGCGCTGCGCCCTGTTCCGGCACGAGGGGCGCAACCTCAAGCCCACCGAGGCAGCGCAGACCCTGGCCGATGTCGCCAGGGAAGTGCTGGCCACCATGTCCGAGGGCATACGCGCCACGCGCGAGGTGGCAGGCTACTCGGCGGACCGCATCCGCATCGGCTCGCTGTACTCCCTGACCAACCGCACCGTGCCGGCGCTGGTGATGGCGCTGAAGCTGCGCCGCCCCGATCTGCAGACCGAACTGGTGCTGGGCTCGAACGCCGGCCTGCTGGAGCGGCTGCGCAACGGAACGCTGGACGCGGCGCTGATGGCCATGCCGGACAACGCCGCCGACATGCAGACGCAGCTGCTGTTCGAGGACGACATTTTCTTTGCCGCGCCCGTGGGCTCGCCCTATGCGCATCTGGCCGAGGTCGATCTGGGCGCCATGGCGCGCGAGAACTTCGTGAGCCTGGGCGAAGGCTTTGCGACCTATGGCGGCTTCATCGAGTCCTTCCGGGTGGCCGGCTTCACGCCCAACGTGGTGATGAAGACGGATGACATCTTCTCGCTGATGAACCTGGTCAGCGGCGGCGTCGGCTACACGCTGCTGCCCGGGCGGGTGCGCGGCGTGATGCCGCAGAAGGTGCAGCTGATACCGCTGCAGGCCAGGTACCTGATGCGCCAGACCATCGTGCTGACCTTTTTGCGCTCCCGCGAACGCGACCCCAACCTGCTGGCCCTGCTCAGCGTGTGCCGCCTCGCGGACGGGCAGCTCGGCTGACCCGCCATGCCGGGGGCGACAGCCCCGCTTCGCCGGGTTAACCCTTCATTGTTTCTCTCTGCGTAATTGTTGGCGCTCGCGCTTTATTGATGCGCTCCGGGCTGCCGCGTACCGTGCATACCAGCATGCACACGTATTGCAGGCGCATAAAAAACCGGAGACATCGCATGAATTCCCATTGGATATCGATTGGCGCGTTGATAGGCATGTTCGTCCTGGCGACGGCATTGCCCATCAACATGGGCCTGCTGGCCTTTGTCGGGGCCTTCCTGGTCGGCACCCTGGTGGCCGGCATGGGGACCAAGGCCATCATTGGCGGTTTTCCCGCCGACCTGTTTCTGACGCTGGCGGGCATCACCTACCTGTTCGCGCTGGCGCAGAACAACGGAACCATCGACTGGCTGGTCCGCATGGCGGTGCGCGCCGTGCGCGGGCGCATCGCCGCCATACCGTGGATCATGTTCTTCATTGCGGCCCTGCTGACGGCGGTGGGCGCCGTCAGCCCTGCGGCCGTGGCCATCATCGCGCCCATTGCCCTGGGCTTTGCCGCCAGGTACGGCATCAATCCGCTGATGATGGGTCTGCTGGTGATCCATGGCGCGCAGGGCGGCGGCTTCTCGCCCATCAGCATCTACGGCGGCATCACCAACAAGATCGTGGCCAAGGCGGGCCTGCCGCTCAACGAGATGGCGACCATGCTGGCCAGCATGGGGGTCAACCTGGCCGTGGCCGTGCTGCTGTTCTTCCTGATGGGCGGCGCCCGGCTGATGCGCATGAAGGCCGATGCCGATGGCAGCGTGCCCGCCACGCCGCGCGTCTCGCATGCCCAGGGCGGCGCCCAGGTGTATGGCGACGCCGAAGGCGAGGCCCTGTCCGAGGAGCGCAACACGGCTGCACGCTCCAGCGACTCGCTGATGCGCGCCGCCCCTGAACAGGACGCCGCCCCGCAATCGCGCAGCTACCAGGTGGCCACCGTGGTCGGCCTGCTGGCGCTCGCGGTCCTCACCCTGTTCTTCAAGCAGGACATCGGCTTTGTCTCCATCACCATCGGCCTGGTGCTGACGCTGATGGCGCCCAACCTGCAAAAGCGCGCGCTGGGCCAGGTGTCCTGGCCCGAGATCATGCTCATCGTGGGTGTCAGCACCTATGTGGGCGTGATGGACAAGATGGGCACCATCGACTTCGTCGGCCACAGCGTGGCGCAGCTGACCTCGCCCCTGGTGGCGGCCTTGCTGCTGTGCTTCGTGGGCGCCGTGGTGTCGGCCTTCGCCTCCTCGACGGCGGTGCTGGGCTCGCTGATTCCGCTGGCCGTGCCCTTCCTGCAGGGCGGCTCCGATGTGAGCGCCGTCGGCTTCATCGCGGCCATGGCCGTGTCCTCGACCATCGTGGATGTCAGCCCCTTCTCGACCAACGGCGCCCTCGTCCTGGCCAATGCCAAGGGCGTGGACCGCGACCGCTTCTTCCGCCAGCTGATGGTCTACGGCGGCCTTGTCACCCTGGTGGCGCCGCTGCTCGTGTGGCTGCTGTTCGTGGTCCTCTAGCCAGGCACTTCGACCGGGACGCCCGCCCCCTGCCACCTCCATGTCACGCCAACCCCTGATATCCCATGACTGACCCCTCCTGGAACCTCAAAGCCGGGGAGCGCGCCGCCAGGCTGGCGCGCGCCCAGGCCGCCCTCGGGCCGCGCCTGGCCGGCAAGCGCGTCGATGCCGGCGCCATCACCGAGCTGCTGCACGCCGTGCTGGCGCCCGGCGACCGCGTCTGCCTCGAAGGCAACAACCAGAAGCAGGCCGACTTCCTGGCCCGCGCCCTGGTCCAGCTCGATCCGCAGCAGGTGCACGACCTGCACATGGTGCAGTCGGTGCTGGCGCTGCCGGAGCACCTGGATGTGTTTGAGAACGGCATCGCGCGGCGGCTGGACTTCAGCTTCTCCGGCCCGCAAGGGGCGCGGCTGGCCAAGCTGGTCTCGGCCCGGCAGCTGGAGATCGGGGCCATCCACACCTACCTGGAGCTGTTCGCGCGCTACTTCGTGGACCTGACGCCCAAGGTGGCCCTGGTGGCGGCCCACGCGGCCGATGCCCAGGGCAACCTGTACACAGGCCCCAACACCGAGGACACGCCGGCCATCGTCGAGGCCACGGCCTTTTCGGGCGGCATCGTCATCGCCCAGGTCAACGAGATGGTGGATGGCACCACCACGGCGCTGCCGCGCGTGGACATTCCCTCGGACTGGGTGCATTTCGTCGTGCAGGCGCCCCGGCCCAACGTCATCGAGCCGCTGTTCACGCGCGACCCGGCCCAGATCAGCGAAATCCAGGTGCTGATGGCCATGATGGCCATCAAGGGCATCTACGCCGAGTACGAGGTCCAGCGCCTGAACCATGGCATCGGCTTCGACACGGCGGCCATCGAGCTGCTGCTGCCGACCTACGGCGAAGCGCTGGGGCTGAAGGGCCGCATTGCGCGGCACTGGGCGCTGAACCCGCATCCGGCGCTGATACCGGCCATCGAGGCCGGCTGGGTGGAGTCCATCCATTCGTTCGGCTCCGAGCTGGGCATGGAGGACTACATCCGGGCGCGCTCGGACGTGTTCTTCACCGGCGCCGACGGCAGCCTGCGCAGCAACCGCGCCTTCTGCCAGGCGGCGGGCCACTATGCCTGCGACCTGTTCATCGGCTCGACGCTGCAGATCGACCTGGACGGCAACAGCTCCACCGCGACGCTGGGGCGCATTGCCGGCTTCGGCGGCGCCCCCAACATGGGCGCGGACGCTCGCGGCCGGCGCCATGCCAGCGCCGCCTGGCTCAAGGCCGGGCGCGAGGCGCGCGCGGGCCGCAGCGGCGCGGCAGGCACGCCGCGCGGGCAAAAGCTGGTGGTGCAGATGGTGGAGACCTTCCGCGAGCACATGCAGCCCGCCTTCGTGGAGCGGCTCGATGCCTGGACGCTGCAGGAGCAGGCCGGCATGGACCTGCCGCCCATCATGATCTACGGCGAGGACGTGACCCACATCCTGACGGAGGAAGGCATCGCCAACCTGCTGCTGTGCCGCAGCGACGAAGAGCGCGAGCAGGCCATCCGCGGCGTGGCCGGCTACACGGCCGTGGGCCTGGCGCGCGACCGTCGCATGGTGGAGAACCTGCGCGACCGCGGGGTGATCCGCCGTCCGCAGGACCTGGGCATCGACCCGCGCCAGGCCACGCGCAATCTGCTGGCCGCGCGCAGCATGCGCGATCTGGCCCAGGCCTCGGGCGGGCTGTACCAGCCTCCCCGCCGATTCAGGAACTGGTAGGAGAGACGATATGAGCGAGATACCCGCAGGGCTGGAGTCCCTGAGCTATTGCTTCGCAGGTGGCCGGCCGGCCGGCGCCTTCGCCCCCGTCCTGGTCGGCGTGGTCGGCTCGGGCAATCTGGAGGTGATGCTGGAGAGCACGGGCAGCGATGGCTGCCAGGTGCAGGTGCAGACCTCGGCACACGGCTTCGGCGCCATCTGGCAGGCCGTGGTGGAGGATTTCCGCGAGCGCCACCCCGTGGGCGGCGTGCGCGTGTCCATCAACGACATGGGGGCCACGCCGGCCGTGGTCAGCCTGCGGCTGGACCAGGCCCTGGCCGAACTGCAGGAAGGCCGGCCATGATCAGCTACGCGGAATGCACGGCGCGCGAGCGCCTGGCGAAGCTGCTGGATGCCGGCAGCTTCCATGAATGGCTGCCGCCCTCCGAGCGTCTGACCAGCCCGCATCTGGCACAACTGGGCGTGCCCAGCGCCTTTGACGACGGCGTGGCCATCGGCCGGGGCCTGCTGGGCGGGCGCACGGTGTTCGTGGCCGCGCAGGAGGGCGAATTCATGGGCGGCGGCGTGGGCGAGGTGCATGGCGCCAAGCTCGTGGGCCTGCTGCGCCGCGCCCTGCTGGAGCGGCCCGCGGCCGTGCTGCTGCTGGCAGAGTCGGGCGGCGTTCGGCTGCATGAGGCCAATGCCGGGCTGATCGCGGTGTCGGAGGTCATGCGCGCCCTGCTGGACGTGCGCGCCTCGGGCATCCCTGTGGTGGTCCTCATCGGCGGGGCCAACGGCTGCTTCGGCGGCATGGGCATCGTGGCGCGCTGCGCCGACCAGGTGGTGATGAGCGACATCGGCCGCCTGGCCATGTCGGGACCGGAGGTGATCGAGGCCTCGCACGGCGTCGATGAATTCGATGCGCGCGACCGCGCCCTGGTCTGGCGCACCACGGGCGGCAAGCACCGCTGGCTGTGCGGCGACTGCGATGCGCTGGTGGCCGACGATGTCGAGGCCTTCCGCGCCGCCGCCATCGCCGCGCTGGACCACTCCCGTCCGGTGAGTCTTGAAGGGCTGCTGCAGGAGCATGCGCTGCTGCGCGCGCGGCTGGACACCCTGGACGCCCTCAAGGCGGGCAGCGCCATCGGCCCGCAGGACGAGGCCATGCGCCTGTGGCAGGCCCTGGGCGTGCCCGACGCCTGGCGCGTGCCCGACCTGGACGCCGCCGCCGTGCGTGCCTTGCGCACCACGCCCGCCACGGGCATTTCACAGGAGTAGCCGCCATGCAATGGAACACACTTGCCGAGCACCTGTTCGGCCCGGGCCACCAGATTCAGGCCAACGGCGATTTCCTCGAAGGCCACGCCGTGTTCGATGGCCAGACCCTCGCCATCGTCGGCACCACGGGCCACGCGCCCATCGGCGTGCGGCTGGCCCTGGCCCAGGCCCGGGTGGTGCTGGAGACGGTCGGCGCGCACCCTGGCCGCCCCATCGTGCTGCTGATCGACACGCAGGGCCAGCAACTGCGCCGCCATGACGAGCTGCTGGGCATCAACCGCGCCATGGCCCACCTGGGCACCTGCATCGACCTGGCACGGCGCCGGGGCCACCGCGTCATCGGCCTGGTCTATGACCAGGCGCTGTCGGGCGGCTTCATCACCTCGGGCCTGATCGCCGATGCCTGCTACGCCCTGCCCGAGGCCGAGATCCGCGTGATGCGCATCCCCGCCATGTCGCGCATCACCAAGCTGCCCGAGTCCCTGCTCAATGCCCTGTCCGAGTCCAACCCGGTGTTCGCGCCCGGCGTGAGCAACTACGTGGCCATGGGCGGCGTGCGCGGCCTGTGGCAAGGCGATCTGCAGGCGGCGCTGCGCGACGCCCTGGCCCACAGCCCGCGCGAGGACATGCGCGCACTGGACGGCGCCGAGCGCGGCGGCCGCAAGCTGGCCGCCGAGGTGGTGCAGCGGGTTCTGGCCGCTGGATGAAGGCAGGCCGCAGCATGCTGGACACCCTGCACCGCCACCAGCTGGTGGACCTGGGCCCGCAGGCCTGGGCGGACCTGCTGGAACGCCCCTGGGATGCGCAGGCGCGCGAGATCCTCACGCACTGGCGCGACCATGCACTGCCGCTGGTGGTCGCGCGGCAGTCGGCCGACCACGCCGGCGCCGGCCGGATGGCGCTGGGCCTGCCTGCGCCCGGGCGCTGGCAGCGGCGGCGCATGGGCTTCGATGTGGCGCGCGGCGCGGCCATCGGCACCCGCGAATTTCCCTCGCTGGACGAGCTGATGGCCTCGCCCCTGGCGGTGTCCGACGCCCTGCGGCAGGCGCTGGACTCCTTGCAGCAGCGATTGCACACGGCCGGGGCGACGGGCTTTGTCTTCGGCAGCCACGGGTGGCAGTGCCTCACGGGCCTGCCCTATCTGCGGCCCGGCTCGGACATCGACCTCTGGGTGCCGGTCGATGGTGCCGAACAGGGCGATCGGCTGGCCGCCCTGCTGCAGGCCATGCCGCAGGAAGGCCCGCGCGTGGATGCCGAGCTGGTGTTTCCCGGCGGCTGGGCCGTGGCCTGGCGCGAATGGGCCGCCTGGCGTGCAGGCAGGGTGCGATCGGCCCTGGTCAAGGGCCTGCACGGGGTGGCACTGCGTGAAGACCATGAATGGTGTGCGTCGGCTGCGGCGCCTGGAGTTCCTGCATGAAACCTGCCCTTCTCCACCCGGCCCGGGCCTTGCCATCGACCGGGCATATCGGCCGCGCGGCCACGCTGGCCCTCTACGACGAACTGTCGCTGACACCCAAGCCCGGCCTGGTGACCCTGGTGGACCGCGGCAGCCATGACGACATGGATGCCCACAGCTTCATGCGCAGCCTGTTCGCGCTGCGCAGCTACTTCCCCAAAATGGCCCAGGCGGGCAGCCAGGGCGCATCGTTTCCCGTGCTGGAGCGCCTGGGCATCGAGGCGGAGCAGCGCATGCTGGCCGCCACCGGCGGCATCAACACCCACCGTGGCGCCGTCTTCATGCTGGGCCTGCTGTGCGCGGCCGGCGGCGCGGTGCTGGCCGAGCAGGCCTGCATTCCCGGCCCCGCGTGGCTGCGCGAGGCCCTGTGCCGCCACTGGGGGGATGCGCTGCAGCAGCGCAGCCTGCGGACCTCCGCCCTGCCCGGCGGCATCGCCGCGCGCCGCCACGGCCTGCGGGGCGCCTCGCAGGAGGCTGCCCTGGGTTTTCCCGTCCTGTTCGACACCGCCGTGCCGGCGCTGGCCAGAGCGCATGCCAGCGGGCTGCCCGCTCCCTTGGCGCGGCTGGAGGCCCTGTTCCACATCATGGCGGTGCTGGACGACTGCAACCTCGCCCACCGCGCGGGCATGCAGGGGCTGCGCCATGGCCAGGATGCCGCGCGGCGCTTTCTCCAGGCAGGCGGCTGCGCGCATCCCGACGGCCTGTCCAGGGCGCAGGCCATTTGCGACGATTTCGTGGCGCGCCGCCTTTCGCCGGGCGGCGCGGCCGATACCCTGGCGGCGGCCTGCTGGGTGCTGCGTATCTGCGAGCGGCCATGAGCTTTGCACTGCTGTTTTCGGGCCAGGGTACGCAGCATCCCGCCATGCTTCCCTGGCTGGCGGACGATGCATGGACACAGGCAGTCTGCGAACAGCTGCAGGTTTCGCACTGGCGCGACAGGTTGGCGGATGCGCCGTGGGCCGAGTCCAACGCCGTGGCCCAGCCCCTGCTGGCGGGCCTGGCCATGGCCGCGTGGATGCAGCTGTCCCCGCAACTGCCCGCGCCTTCGGCCGTGGCGGGCTACAGCGTGGGGGAACTGCCCGCATTCGGTGCCGCGAGCGCGCTGGATGCCTGCGACATCGTTGCCCTGGCCGCGCGCCGCGCGGCTGCCATGGACCGCTGCGCCCAGCAAATGCCCGGCGGCGGGCTGCTGGCCGTCAGCGGCCTGCCGCCCGCACGCATGGCCGCCCTGCTGGAGAAGACCGGGCTGGCCGTGGCCATACGCAACGGCCCCGAGAACCTCATCCTGGGCGGCCCCCATGCGGCGCTGGAGCAGGCGCTGGCGCTGGCGGCCCGCCAGGGCGCGCATGCCACCCGTCTGCGCGTGCAGGTGGCTTCCCACACCCCGTGGATGCGCCAGGCCGCCCAGGCCTTCGCACAGGACCTGGACCAGGCGGCCGTGCACGCGCCCGCCGTGGCGCTGTTCAGCAACACGGCCCGGCGCGTGCGTGACGCCGCAGGCGCCCGCACGGCCCTGTCCGAGCAGATAGCGGGCACGGTGCACTGGGACGACTGCATGGACAGCATTGCCGCGCGCCAGGTGCGGTGCGTGCTGGAAATCGGCCCCGGCCAGGCGCTGGCACGCCTGTGGAACCAGCGCCATCCGGACATTCCGGCCCGCTCCTGCGACGACTTCCGCAGCGCGGCAGCCATTGCCGGCTGGATAGGCCGGCACTGCGGGGACTGACGCCCCGGGGCCTTGCGCCTGAGCCTTTGCGCCGGAGCCTTTGCGCCGGAGCCTTTGCGACTGAGGCTCTGCGCCGGTTTCGTGACCCCCTTGATTTCTAGACCCAGGAGACAACCACCATGAGCCAAGACCTTGCACCGTCCCTTGCACCTTCCTATCCCCCATCTGCAGAGCTGGCCCGCAATGCGCGCGTGAGCGGGCGCGCCGCCTACGACCGGCTCGTCGCGGAGGCGGACGCCGACCCGCAGGCGTTCTGGGGCCGGCTCGCACGCGAGTTCGTCGCGTGGAAGCGCCCGTTCACACGCGTGCTCGATGAAAGCCGCGCCCCGTTCTACGAATGGTTCAATGACGGCACGCTCAACGCCAGCTGGAACTGCCTGGAGCGCAACATCCAGCGGGGGCTTGGCGAGCGCACGGCCCTCATCTTCGAAGCCGATGACGGCGCGGTGACGCAGGTGACCTATGCGCAGCTTCTTGTGCGGGTCAATCGCCTGGCCAACGCCCTGCGCAGCCTGGGTGTCGGCAAGGGCGACCGCGTCGTCATCTACATGGCCATGTCGATCGACGGCGTGGCCGCCATGCAGGCCTGCGCACGCATAGGCGCCATTCACTGCGTGGTGTTCGGCGGCTTCTCCGCCACGGCGCTGCGCGACCGCATCGCGGACACGGGGGCCTGCGCCGTCATCACGGCAGACCAGCAAGTGCGGGGAGGACGGCAATTGCCCCTCAAGAGCATCGTGGACGAGGCCCTGGCCCAGCCCGGCTGCGAGCAGGTCCGCCACGTGCTGGTGGCACGGCGCACGGGCGGCGCCATCGCCATGCACCAGCCCCGGGACCTGTGGCTCGACGAAATCACCGCAGCCCGGAGCGATGTCTGCGAACCGGAATGGGTGCAGGCCGAGCATCCGCTGTTCCTGCTCTACACCTCGGGCTCCACCGGAACCCCCAAGGGCGTCCAGCACGCCACGGGAGGCTATCTGCTGCATGCCGCCGTGACCTGCGCCTGGACCTTCGACCTCCAGCCCTCCGATGTCTTCTGGTGTACGGCGGACATCGGATGGGTGACCGGCCATACCTATATCGCCTACGGCCCGCTGGCGCTGGGCGCCACCCAGGTGGTGTTCGAGGGCGTGCCCACCTACCCGGACGCGGGACGCTTCTGGAAAATGATCGAGGCCCACGGGGTGACGGTCTTCTACACGGCGCCCACGGCCATTCGCTCGCTGATCAAGGCCGCCGACGCCGATGCGCAGGTGCATCCCGCGCGCTACGACCTGGGCAGCCTGCGCATCCTGGGGTCCGTGGGCGAGCCGATCAATCCCGCCGCCTGGCACTGGTACCACGAGCAGGTGGGCGGGGGCCGCTGCCCCATCGTCGATACGTTCTGGCAGACGGAGACGGGCGGGCACATGATCACGCCGCTGCCCGGCGCCACGGAACTGGTGCCGGGCTCCTGCACGCTGCCCTTCCCGGGCATTGCCGCCGCCGTGGTGGACGAGGCCGGCAACGAGCTGCCCTGGGGCGACAGCGGCATCCTGGTGATCAAGCGCCCCTGGCCCTCCATGATCAGGAACATCTGGGGCCATCCCGAGCGGTTTGTCGCCAGCTACTTTCCCGAAGAGTTCAAGGGCCGCTACTACCTGGCGGGAGACGGCGCGGTCCGCGATGCGCGCACCGGCTACTTCACCATCACCGGCCGCATCGACGATGTGCTGAACGTCAGCGGCCACCGCATGGGCACGATGGAGATCGAGTCCGCCCTGGTGGCCATGACCGACCTGGTGGCGGAGGCCGCCGTCGTGGGCCGGCCCGACGACACGACGGGAGAGGCCATATGCGCCTTCGTCGTCCTCAAGCGTTCGCGGCCCAGCGGCGCCGAGGCGGCCGACATCGCCAGGCTGCTGCGGGAGTGGGTGGCCAAGGAGATCGGGCCGATCGCCAAGCCCAGGGACATCCGGTTCGGGGACAACCTGCCCAAGACCCGCAGCGGCAAGATCATGCGGCGATTGCTGCGCAGCATTGCACGCGGCGAGCCCATCGTGCAGGACACCTCCACCCTGGAGAACCCGGCGATCCTGGAGCAGCTGTCACAGGCCTGCTGAAGGCCGGGCGGCAAGCCACAGGCGATGCAGCGCCGTCAGGCCGCGAGACCCGCGAGGCAGCTCGGCCGCTCAAGCATCCCAGATGCTGGAGAACAGTTGCCGGGCGCGGCCCGCAGGGCCTGGTGGATTACGGTTGCGGCAAGCCCGGCACGGTGGTATCCAGCGGCGAAGCTGCAGCCGGCCTGCTGCAACTGGGCCGGCAGATTGAAAGCCTGCTGGAAAAACTGTAATGCTCTCCCGGCAATATGCGCCCACCGCTGGCAAGCAGGGTTTCCAAAAATCGCTCAGACTAGGCACAAACGACTTTTGGCACTCCAAAAATGAGTGCAACCGTCTGAAAAACCCACGGAACTTTGGCTTTAGCACTCGGTCATAACGAGTGCTAATATGAAGGAATGGAAGAAAGGAACTCTGCAATGACAAACGCCTCCGGCTCCATTGCGACCACCTTGGCACCCGCTAACCCCTGGGCCCTGGTGCCGCCTCTGGGCAATCTGGATGCCTACATTTCCGCGGTCAACCGCCTGCCCATGCTCACCCTCGAGGAAGAGCAGGACTATGCCCGCAAGCTCAAAGAACACAGCGATCTGGACGCCGCAGGGCGTCTGGTGATGTCCCATCTGCGCCTGGTGGTTTCCATCTCGCGCCAGTACCTGGGTTACGGCCTGCCGCACGGCGACCTGATCCAGGAAGGCAACGTGGGCCTGATGAAGGCTGTCAAGCGCTTCGACCCCGATCAGAACGTGCGCCTGGTGAGCTACGCCATGCACTGGATCAAGGCCGAGATCCACGAGTACATCCTCAAGAACTGGCGCATGGTCAAGGTCGCCACGACCAAGGCCCAGCGCAAGCTGTTCTTCAACCTGCGCTCCATGAAGCAGGGCCTGAAGTCCGACGCCGCCATGGCCGAGGACGGCGCCATGCTGCGCGATACGCTGACCTCGGGCGAGATCGACGCCGTGGCCGAGAAGCTCAACGTCAAGCGCGAAGAAGTCATGGAGATGGAAACGCGCCTGGCCGGTGGCGACGTGCTGCTGGATCCCTCGCCCGGCGACGATGGCGAACAGGCCTTCGGCCCCATCGCCTACCTGGCCGATGGCGCACACGAACCCACGGCCATGATCGAGTCGCGCCAGCGTGACCATCTGGCCACCGACGGCATTGCCATGGCGCTGGAGTCGCTGGATGACCGCAGCCGCCGCATCGTCGAGGAGCGCTGGCTCAAGGTCAACGACGACGGCTCGGGCGGCATGACGCTGCATGAGCTGGCCGCCGTCTACGGCGTGAGCGCCGAGCGCATCCGCCAGATCGAGGTGGCTGCCATGAAGAAGATGAAGAAGGCCCTGGCCGAATTCGCCTGATGGCCTGACGGCCTGGGCTGACAAGCCGCTTCAAGACAAACCCGGATAATCTCCGGGTTTTTTATTGCCCGCAGCCTTTGCGGCCCACACGCCCCCATGCCCGCCAGCGCCATCTCGCCATTACGCCGCCTCTTCGCCAATGCCTTGGCCACAGCCCTGGCCTCGGCCCTGCTGCCTTGCGCTGCCGTGGCGGGCGACGACTGGCCCAGCAAGCCGCTGCACCTGATCGTCGGCTTTCCCGCCGGCTCCTCCCCCGACCTCACGGCGCGCGCCCTGGCCGAGCCGCTGGAAAAGCGCCTGGGCCAGCCCGTCATCGTCGAGAACAGGGTGGGCGCAGGCGGCAACATCGCGGGCGAGCAGGTGGCCCGTGCGCGCGACGGCCATACCTTCAGCGTGATGATCAACGGCAACCTGACGATTGCCCGCCTGCTCAACCCCGCTGTGCGCTACGACCCTGTGAAGGATCTGCAGCCCGTCAGCCTGATCGGCGTGGCGCCCCTGGTGCTGGTGGCTCCGGCCGGCGCGCCCGAGGGCCGCGCCTTCCTGGAGGCCGCTGCCCAGGCTGGCAGCCGCTGGAGCTACGGTTCCCCAGGCGTGGGCACGGTGGGCCACCTGGGCATGGAGCTGCTCAAGAGCCGCTCCGCGCTCAGGCCCGAACACATCCCCTACCCCGGCTATCCGCAGGTGTTCAACGCCATCCAGGGGGGCGACCTGCAGCTGTCCATGCTGCCGCCCGCACTGGCCATGGCCCAGGTGCAGGCCGGCAAGCTGCGCGGCGTGGCCGTGACCTCGGCCGCGCGCAGCCCGCTGGCGCCGGGACTGCCCAGCCTCAAGGAGCTGGGCGTGGGGGATTTCGATCTGGAGATCTGGAACGCCGTGGCCGCGCCCAAGGCCATGCCTGCGGCCCATGTACAAAAGCTGGCCGAGGCGGTGGGCGAGATCGTGCGCTCGCCCGAGATGCGTGCACGCCTGGCCGCCCAGGGCTGGCAGGCTGTCGGCAGCTCGCCCGAGGGCCTGGCCCTGCGCATACGCCAGGACGTGACGGCACTGGGCCGCATCATCCGCGAACAGGGAATCCACGCGCAATGACGTGCTCGATCACACTGCCATGACCGCTGCCCAAGCCTTCACCGAACTCAACGCCTGGCAGGTCATGGCCTGGGGCCTGCTCTTCTTCGGCGTGCTGTACACGGCCGGCGGCTGGGGCATGACGGCGCTCACGCGCTGGCTGCAGCGGCGCGGCACGGGCCGCGTGCTGGACACGCGCCCGCTCAAGCCCGACCAGTTGCGCCGCGAATGGCGCCAGTCGCTGCATTCGGTGCTGATCTTCGGCATCGGCATGATCGTGCCCTGGGGCCTTCTGCAACTGGGCTGGGCGCGGCTGGAGCCCGATGCAGGCCCCTGGCGCATCGCCATCGAAATCGTGGTGCTGCTGATCTGGAACGATGTGCATTTCTGGATCAACCACCGCCTGCTGCACACGCGGCTGCTGGGGCGCTTTCATGGTGACCACCACCGCTCCATCGTCACCACGCCGTGGTCCACCTACAGCTTTCATCCCGTCGAGGCGCTGATGCTGGGCAACGTCATCCTGCTGCCCATGGTGGTGCATGACTTCAGTTTCTGGTCGCTGGCCTCGGTGCCGGTACTCAGCCTGCTGCTCAACGTCATAGGCCACTCCAACTACGACTTCTTCCCCGGGGTGTCCGACACGCATGCGCTGGCCGCCAGCCGGCGCCACCATCTGCACCATGCCCGGCCCAATGGCAACTACGGCTTTGCGCTGGCCTTCATGGACCGGCTGATGCGCACGCGCGTGGCACTGCCCCCCACGGCCCGGCCCAGGACTGAATGAGCCGACCGACCGCCCGCCACATCCAGCCACGGCTGCCCCGGCTGCGCCACTGGCGCGACCTGCAGTCGCTGGCCTATCTGGTGGCGCTGCCGCTGATCGTGTGGTGGCAGTGGCGGCATGGCTGGAACCTGTGGCTCTACGGGATCGAACTGTTCCTCACGCTGGGCGTGGGCGTCATCCACCACAACCACACGCATTTGCGCATGTGGCGCGGGCGCTGGACCAATCGCTTCACGGACTACTGGCTGACCCTGCTGCAGGGCCACCCGACCTTTGTGTTCTGGCCCGCCCATGTGGCCAACCACCACCGCTTCCGCCATGGCCCGCGCGACATGGCACGCACCTACCGCTTCGGCGGCGACCACAACCATCTGCTGGGCTACCTGCTCCACCCGCTGCAGGCCGGCTGGGTGCTGTACCCGCTGTTCCTGCGCTGGCTGGGACAACTGCGCCGGCACTGGCCCGGCGCCTTCCGCTACTGCATGGGCCAGTATCTGCTGTGGCTGGGCAGCTGGGCGCTGCTGCTGTCGCTGGATTGGCAAAAGGCCTTGCTGCTGGTGATCGTTCCCCAGCTGCATGGCCTGCACTGGCTGCTGGCCACCAACTATCTGCAGCACGCCCATGCCGATGGCCGGCCGCTGACGCGCGGCCAGCGGATGGACAGCGCCACGCCACTGAACTACGCGCGCAACTTCGAGGGCTGGGTCAATCCGCTGCTGTTCAACATCGGCCTGCACACGGCCCACCACGAGCGGCCCCAGGCCCACTGGTCCGAGCTCACGCGCCTGCACAGCGAACACTACCGCCAGCGCGTGGCCCCTGCGCTCAACGAAGGCGGACTGCTACCCTACATGGCCCGCGTCTTCGTGCTCGGCACGGTCTGGCCGCCGGCGCGCACGCGTGCGCAAATGCCTTCCGGAACATACGACTGATACGACCCTGAACCCATGCCCGTCGCCTATTCCAATGTCTATCTGCATGCCGCAGGCATGTTCCTGCCCGGTGAACCCGTGGACAACGCAGGCATGGATGCCTACGTGGCGCCGCTCAACCGCCTGTCCGAGCGCCTCAAGCGCCGCATCCTGGCCGAGAACGGCATTGTCCAGCGCCACTACGCCATAGACGCCGAAGGCCGCACCGTCCACAGCAACACGGCCATGGCCGCCCAGGCCATCCATGACTGTCTGGTACAGGCCGGGCGTGCGCTGGGCGATGTCGGCTTCCTGGCCAGCGGCTCCTCGGGCGGCGATGCCCTCATGCCCGGCTTTGCCAACATGATCCAGGGAGAGATGGCCGCGCCGCCCATGGAGACCCTGTCCGTGCACGGCGTCTGCGCCGCCAGCGTGGGCGCGCTGCAGGCAGCGGCCCAGGCCGTGGACCGCGCGCCCGACTCGCTGGCCCTGGCCGTGGCCAGCGAAATGCCCTCGCGCCTGTTCAAGCGCTCGCGCTTCGCGGCCCAGGGATACGACACGGATTTCGACGCCCACTTCCTGCGCTGGATGCTGTCCGATGGCGCAGGCGCCGTGCTGCTGGGCGGCCCGCAGGCCCTGCCCCATGCACCCGGCCTGCGCCTGAAGCTGCGCTGGACGCACCTGCGCAGCTTTGCCGGCGACTACCCGGTCTGCATGCAGCTGGGCCTGACGCCCGACCGTGCCACCAGCCACCTGGACTTTGCCGCCTGGGGCGATGCCGAGGCCGCAGGCGCGCTGTCGCTGCGCCAGGACATCCGCCTGCTGCCGCACCTGTTCGATGTCTGCATCCACGAATACGCCCACCTGGCCCACACGGGCTGGGTGCCCGGGCGCGGCATCGACCATTTCCTGTGCCACTACTCGTCCGAGCGCTTCATCCCCGTGGTCGATGAGTTGCTGGGCAAGGCCCAGCTCGGCATCCCGCGCGAGCGCTGGTGGAGCAACCTGGCCTGGCGCGGCAACACGGGCGCGGCCTCCATCTTCGTGATGCTGTCCGAGTTCCTGCGCACGCAATCGGCGCGCCTGAAGCACGGCGACACCGTGCTGTGCTTCATTCCCGAATCGGGCCGCTTCACGGCCGGCTACATGCTGCTGGAAGTGGAGGATGCGGCCCAGGCTCCCACCGCCACCCGGGCCACGGCCGCAGCACGCAGTGCCACCGCCGAAGCTCCCGCTGCTCCGGACCTGCTGCCCGATGCCTCCACCATCGCCCCGCCCCATGACCCGGACCAGGCGCCGGCCGCGCTGGCGCCGCTGCTGACCGAGCTGGCCAGCCTCTGGCAGGACTATCGCTCGCGCGTGTGGCGCACGCCGCTGCTGCAGCGCATACGCACAGGCAGGCTGCAGACCGCCGACTACGTGCGCTGGATGAGCCACTGGGTTCCCCAGGTGCGCGAGGGCAGCCTGTGGATGCGCGAGGGCGCGGCCTCGCTGACCGGCGAACACGCGGCGCTGGCCGCACTGATCGACGTGCATGCGGGCGAGGAGCAGAACGACTTCCGCATCCTGCACGAGGACTACCTCAAGGCCGGCGGCACCGAGACCGACCTCACACGCCTGCGCCGCAACCCCGGCGGCGAGGCGCTCAACGCCTACCTGCACGGCCTGGCCGCCACGCCCAATCCGGTCGGCCTGCTGGGCGCCATCTACATCATCGAAGGCACGGGCCAGCGCATCGTGCCCAGACTGCTGCCGCTGCTGCGCGCCAGCCTGCCGCTGCCGCCCGATGCCTTCCGCTTCCTGGAATACCACGGCGCCAACGACGAACACCACCTGGAGCGCTGGCTCATGGCCGTGCAGATGGTGATGGCGCTGGACGACACAGGCGGTAACGGCGGCACGGCGGCGCAGGCCATCGTGCGTACCGCGCGCCACACGGCGGGGCTGTACCTGATGCAGTTCGAGCATGTCCTGCCCGAGGAGCACTGATGCAACCCCCAGACTTCATCGAACCGCCCCACGACGAGCGCGACCCCAGCCCCTGGCGCGCGCTGTACCTGGACCAGAGCACGCCGCTGCCCGACGACGTCAAGGCCGCCTGGCTGCGTGACTGCAGCAGCGGCTCGCGCCAGTACCTGCTGCCCTTCCTGCGCCCGCTGGCACGCACCAGCATCGTGCTCATCCAGGTCCTCAAGGTGCTGCTGCCGCGCAACTGGGCGCACTCCAGGCTGCTGCACCGGCTGCTGGCCTTCAGCATGAACCGCTTCGTCTCGCCCGAGGCCAACTGGCTCATCCTGCGCCATTTCCACCTGGGCTCGCAGATCCTGGCCTTTGTCGCGGCCAACGCGCCCACGCCCGTGGCCACCACGCCGCTGGAGCCGGGCGGCATCGACGACATCAAGGACGACCTGTTCCTCAGGCACGACCTGAACCTGTTCAACTTCGTCATCCGCCTGAACAACGCCCTGCGCGCCGCAGGCCAGGAACTGCAGCCCGTGGCCGAGCCCGACTTCGCCATGCTGCGCAACCCGCCCCTGCGCCTGGAGGACATGCCGCGCGGCCGCCTGAACCTGCTGGACCTGCAAAGCGCCATCGAGGTCTACACGCCCGTCTACCAGCTGCTGCTGACCGACAACGACTTCTGGCGCGCCAGCAACTCGCTGCAGCTGGACGAAACCGTGGCCATCTATGCGGCCAAGATCCTCGCCTCGCCCGAGCACCTGGTCATGCTCAACAACAAGCACCCGCTGGTGCCCCTGTCCACCCTGCGCGCCGGCCACCGCCTGGTGCTGCACGGCCTGTCCACCGAAATGCTGCACTGCCTGCTGATGAAGGTCGCCGGCGGCGACATCCCGCTGCCCGCACGCGAACTGGCACGCATGCGCGAGGCGGCCCGCACCCACGGCAGTGACAGCAGTGACGGCAGCGGCAGCAGTGACAGCAGCGCCAACAACGCCGACAGCACCGCAGCCGTCTGACCCAGGTCAAGGAACAGCGGCAGATGGCCGCCATCCCGCACGAAACGCGTTACATCACGTTGCATTCAACGGCATAGCCCGCTAGCCTGCACGGCTTCTCCCGGGGCGCGCCGCCCGGGTCCATTGCCGGTGCCCTGGGTGGCTTTCTGCCCGCCCAGGCTGCGGCGCATCCTAGCCTGCGTGCCATGCCATCGTCGTCCTCCACGCCTTCAGCGGTTCGCTGCAGCGAATGCATGCGTTCGTCCCATTGCCTGCTGGGCCAATTGCCCGAGCCCGCATTCCGTCAATGGCTGCCGCATATCCGGGAACGCGGCCTGGCCAAGGGGCACAGGCTTCAGGCGCAGGGCAGCGTCGCCCATGAATTCCAGGTGATCAAGATCGGCTTCGTACTGGCCATGCGCCAGGGCGCCGACGGCGTGGCACGGCCCGTGGCACTGTTCGGCAACGGCCATGCGCTGGGCAGCCCGGGCTGGCTGCAGCAGCCCTCGGCCATGCACTTCGAGGCGCTGGGCCCCGGCCGCATCTGCTGCGTGGACATCCCCACCATCACACGCCGCGGCCTGGTCGATGCCGACTTCGTGCGCGCACTGGCCACCAGCTACACCCACAACAACGCCCTGCTGGCCGAATGGGCACGCATCGTGCGCATCCCCGGCGTGCTGCGCCAGCTGGCCGCCACGCTCATGCAGCTGGCGTCGCTGCAGTCGAGCCTGCTGGTGCGCCTGCCCAGCCAGGGCGCACTGGCCGCCCTGCTGGCCACCACGCGCGAGACCATCGCGCGCAGCCTGGTGCGCCTGGTGCAGCTCGGCGCACTGGAGCGGCCGGACCGATGGCATTGCGTGCTGCAGCCTGCGGTGTTGCTGAGGATCAGTGGGGGAGGCGTGAGGGATTTGGAGTACCAGAGGATGGGAGGCTGAACACCCATACCAGGCTCCTTTTTTCGGGCCAGGCTAGCGTATGTACTACCTCCAACGCGATCATGTTCTGATCGTGATGCTTGGCGGCGCAGACAAGTCCAGCCAGGCGCAGGACATTGCTGCGGCTCTGGGCGACATCGCACGCGCGCGCGGTGCGGCATGACTCAGTTCGCTCGCGACACCGGACTTTCTCGCGAAAGCCTCTACAAAAGCCTGTCTGGCCTGTTGCCCCCTTGTTTCAGATCGGGGCGCTGCAAGCGGTTACGACAGCGCAGGCCTTTCGCCTCGGCCATCACGATCCACAATAGAAAAGACTAGTCTTTTCCATCCTTTTTCTTCCCACCGCCCAATGCCTGCTCCAACCGCTCGATACGGTGAAGAAGCTCTCCGTACCTGGCCTCTGTCTGCGCCTCGAATTCAAGCACCATCCGGCGAAACAGCGACTCTGGAGCCAGTCCCGTTCGGGAAATGATTTCCCCCCATCGCCTTGCCGTATCCGCGGTGGCTCGCAAGACCAGATTTGACGCAGGCTCGCCCCCACCGGGCGTTTTTTCATTCTCCGGCACCCCTGTTCCGCTGAGCAACCACTCCAGGTCCACAGCGAGCGCGGCAGCCAGGCGCTTGGCAACATCCGGGCGCGGCTTCGCTCTCCTGGTCTCGTAACGGCTGATCTGCGTCGCCGCAATGTCGCTGGCTGCAGCCAGCTCGACCTGGGTCAGGTGCAGGCGGCTTCGAGCGTCCGCCAGACGGTTCGCGAAATCGGGATTTCCCATGAAGGATTGAAAAAGGCTATCAAAGACTAGCCTTTTGATGTACTATTCATTCACACTCGACAGCAGCCACTGGCGAGCCCGCTTGCAAGATCCGTATCGCTCAAACACACGGATCTGCTGATTCGCGCCCTTTCAGGAGGAACGAAACCATGTCGGATGATGGCATATCGGCGCCTGCCCGCCAGGCATGTGCAGGCAGCCCCCCGCAGCCTGCGTTCAACGCCGAGGACCTGGCGTCCGATGCGCTGTGCCATATGGAAGCGGCGCTGGCCGTGCTGGAAGTGCACGCGCAGCGGTGCCAGTATCCGGACGTGCATGCTGCGCTCGATTTGCTGCGCAGCTACTACGACACGGCCTATGGCCACATGGACAGCGAGCCCCTGCCAGACATGGAGTCTGTGGTATTGCCCAGAATGTCTTCGGACCTGGACCGTGTCGTCGGAATCCTCCAGCGGGTGAACGGCGACGACAGGGATGACCTCATGCTGCACGCCGTGAATCATCTGTTGCGCGCTGCGCGCAGGCACATCCAAAGGCAGGCCTGAACCAGGGTCTGTTCACACCCTAGGCCACCCCCGCCTGCTGCGCCAACAGCGTCGCCACGGGCCTGTGGATCAGTGCTGGAATCTGCTCTGCCGGCATGGCGCGGGCGAACAGCCAGCCCTGGTAGGCGTCGCAGTCCAGGATGCGCAGCAGGCGCAGTTGCTCGGCCGTTTCCACGCCTTCGGCGACCACCTGCAGGCCCAGGGTGCGGGCCAGCGCGATCACGGCCTTGACGATCTTGGCGTCGGCCGGGCTGTCGAGCATGGGGCCGATGAAGGTGCGGTCGATCTTCACGCGCGAGACGGGCAGATCGCGCAGGTGGGCCAGCGAGGAGTAGCCGGTGCCGAAGTCGTCCAGCACCACGCAGACGCCGGCCGCCAGCAGGCTGCCCAGCAGCTCGCGCGCCTGCAGCGGGTCGGTCATGGCGGCGGACTCGGTGACTTCCAGCTCCAGCAGGTGCGGCGGCACGCCATGCCGGGCCAGGCTGGCCATGAGGCGCTGCTGCAGGTCGGCCTGGCGCAGTTGCTGGGCCGAGAGGTTGACCGCCACGCGCAGCGGCATGCCTGCGCGCAGCCAGTCGCCGGCCTGGCGGCAGGCAGCATCGATCACCCACTCACCCAGGGCCAGGATCAGGCCCGTGGATTCGGCCACGGGCACGAAGCGTTCGGGCGAGACCCAGCCCATCTGCTCGTCGTTCCAGCGCAGCAGGGCTTCCACGCCCTGGACCTGGCCGCCCAGCACCTGTACCTGGGGCTGGAAGTGCAGGCTCAGCAGACCCCGGTCCAGGGCACGCTTGAGGCGTTCGTGCAGCAGCACTTTCTCGGCCATGGCCTCGCCCATGGCGCTGGCGTAGCGCGCATAGGAGGCACGGCCGCGCTGCTTGGCGTCGTACATGGCCATGTCGGCATAGCGCATGAGGGTGGCCGCATCGCCCGCGTCCTGCGGATAGAAGGCTGCGCCCACGCTGGCGCCGAAGTTCAGCGCGTAGTGGCCTATGGTGCAGGGCCGGCACAGCTCGTGCAGCAGCGCGTCTATGCGCTGGCGCAGATCGGGCTCGTTGCAGGGCTGCAGCAGGGCGGTGAACTCGTCACCGCCCATGCGCGCCAGCGTGGCCGAGCCGCCCAGCGCAGCCTGCAGGCGGCGCGCCACCTCCTTGAGTACCTGGTCGCCCACGTCATGGCCATAGCCGTCGTTGATGGCCTTGAAGTTGTCGAGGTCGAGCAGCAGCAGCGCAAAGGACGCGGGGCCGGCACCCGAGCCCGCCTGTGCCTGCGCCTGCGAGATCGCCTGCTCCAGCTGCAGCCCGAACTGCCAGCGGTTGAGCAGGCCGGTCAGGGTATCGTGGGTGGCATGGTAGTGCATGCAGGCCTCCATCTGGCGCAGCTGCGACAGGTCCCGCACAAAGGCCACGGCCACACCGCCGCCGTGCGGCGAGTGGCCCAGGGCGATGTCCACGGACAGGCGCTTGCCGTCCTTGCGCAGCAGCCACAGATCGCGCCCCTGGCCCATGGGCCGGCGCGCGGGCTGGGCAAAGTAGGACTGCAGTTGCGGCCCGTGGGCCGCGTGCGCCTCGGCCGGCAGCAGCATCTGCAGCGGGTGGCCCAGCAATTCGGCGGTGCCATAACCGCTCATGGCCTGTATGGCGGGATTGGCCAGCAGGATGCGGCCGCCGCGGTCCACGAGCAGGATGCCGTCGGGCGCGGCCTCCATTGCCACGCGCTTGAGGTCTTCGTCCAGCGCCTCGCCCGGAGCTGCGGAGTCGCCGGCATCCATGCTCCAGCCCGGCGCCATCATGCGGACGCCCCGCTGCCGTGAAATACCGATGCCGCAGCCTCCAGCGCCTGCGCCTGTGCGGCCAGCAGCTGTGCGTGCCCGATGGTGTCGCGCGCCAGAGCGGCATTGTGCTGGGTCATCTGTTCGAGCTGCTGCACGGCGGCCTGCACCTGCTGCACGCCGCCGGCCTGGGCCTGGCTGGCGGCCTGCATGCCTTCGGCCAGCACCAGTTGCTCGCGCATATCGGCCTGCACAGCCTGCATGGCCTCGCCCACTTCGCGCGCCATGGCGCAGCTTTGCGCCACCTGCTGCTGCGATGCCTCGATCAATGCCTTGATCTGGCGCGCGGCGTGGGCGCTGCGCTGGGACAGGCCGCGCACCTCGTCGGCCACCACGGCAAAGCCCTTGCCGTGTTCCCCGGCGCGTGCGGCTTCCACGGCGGCGTTGAGCGCCAGCAGGTTGGTCTGGAAGGCAATGCCGTCGATGAGCGAGCTGATCTGCCCCACCTGGTCGCTGGTCTGGGCCACGCCGCGCATGCCCTGGTCCAGTTGCACGACCATGCGGCTGCTCTGCCCTGCCATGTCCACGCCGTGCCGCGCGCGGGCGGCGGCCTCGCCGGCCTGGGCGCTGCTGCGCTCGATGGCGCCGGCCAGGGCCTGCATGGCCTGGGCCGATTGCTCCAGGCTTGCGGCCGCGGCCTCGGTGCGATCGCTCAGTTCGGTGCTGCCCTGCTGCACGGCCAGCGCGCAGCGGCGCACCTGGTCGCTCTTGCCCTGGATGTCGCCGACCAGGGAGACCAGGTTGAGCCCGGTCTGCCGCACGGCGCTGCCGATGGCACCGATCTCGTCCGTGCGCTGCAGGAACAGTGCATCGGTCTGCTGCCCGCTGGCCACGGCCTGGGCCTGGCCACGCAGTGCCGCCAGGGGCATGAGCAGACGGCTGCGCAGCCACTGCCCGGACGCCACGCAGGCCAGGCTCCAGATCAGCCAGGCCGGCCAGACCTCGGCCAGCGGCACGGCCGATGGCTGCAGCACGGGTGACCACAACCCGGCCGACCCCAGCAGCCACAGGCCGGCCACCACGGCCTGCACGCGCCAGGCCAGTGGCCGAAAGCGCCACCACCGCTGCAGCGCGCCCACGGCGCCGCGCCCCACGGGAAAGCCCCGGTGCAGGCCAAGCGAGCGCACGCCGGCATTGATCTGTTCATAGAGCGCCGCATGCTGCTGCACCTCGCGCGGCTCGGGCCGGGTGCGCACGGACAGGTAGCCGACCACGGCGCCCGCATGGCGTATGGGACTGGCGTTGGCACGCACCCAATAATGATCGCCGTTCTTGCGCCGGTTCTTGACCAGGGCGCTCCAGGGCAGCCCGCGCTGGATGGTGGACCACATGTCGGCAAAGGCGGCGGCCGGCATGTCGGGATGGCGCACGATGCTGTGGGCCTTGCCGTAGAGCTCGGCGGCCTCGAAGCCGCTGACGCGGATGAAGGCATCGTTGGCATAGACGATGCGCCCCTTCAGGTCGGTGACGGAAAGAAGCGTCTCTCCTTCGCTCAGAGGGTACTCACGCTGGGTGACGTACACGTTTCGCCGCATGGATCAGGTCTCTCGGAGATGGGCGGGGCGTCGGCATGACATCCCCAGGCGGGGCCCACTCTAAGCAGTCCTGAGGCGATGCACATCAGGGATGGTGCGCTGCAGCGCACCTAAACGCAGCCAATGTGACGGGGGTCACATTGGCTGCGGCGCGCGCAGGATCAGGAGCGTTTTTCCTGCAGCAAGGCCTTGACGTCGGCACCCAGCACCTGCGGGCCGCCGCCGTATCGCTCATACACGCGCAGGCGGCCGGCCGTGTCATAGACATAGCTGCCGGCCGAATGGTCCAGCGTGTAGCTGCCTTCGGTCTTGCCGGGCACTTTCTTGTAGAACAGCTTGAAGTCCTTGGCGACGGCGGCGGTCTCGTCCGGCGTGCCGTGCAGGCCGACGAAGCCGGGGTCGAAATTGCCCAGGTAGGCCTTGAGCACCTCGGGCGTGTCGCGCTCGGGGTCCAGGGTGACGAAGACGCCCTGCAGCTTGTCGCCATCAGCGCCCAGCTGCTGCTTGACCTCGACCAGCTCCTGCAGGGTGGTGGGGCAGACATCGGGGCATTGCGTGTAGCCGAAGAAGACCACGACGACCTTGCCCGCAAAGTCCTTGAGGCTGCGCTGCCTGCCGTCCACATCGCGCAGGGGAATGTCCTTGGCGTATTCGGCGCCCGTGACATCGACGCCCTGGAAACTGGTCTTTGCCTCGCGCGAGCACCCGCTCAGCGCCAGGGCGCCCCATGCCATGGCGGTCAAGCCCAGAACGCGCAGCGCTGTCCGTTTGTTCATGCTTCCTCAACAAGGTAGTTGCCGCAGGCTGCGTGGCCGCAAAGGCTGCGCGCCGGCCCGGGCTGGAAAGGGGAAAGGCGAAAGCGTCCGCTGAAGGAGCTTTCGCACAGCCGCAAACCATAACCCATAACCGCAAGACCCCGGGGCTGCGGGGCCTGCCTGCCTGCCTGCCTGCCTGCCTGTCTACTGGCCAGCCCTACCCGCCGTCGCCCGGACGCCCTGCCGTGTCCCAGGAAGCCGAGGCACGCAGCAACCGGTCCAGGTCGCGCTTGGCCTTGCCGGCATCGGCCATGCCCAGGCCGGCGGGCATGCGCATCATCCAGTGGCCCTGCGGGTCCACCACATACAGGTGGTCCTGCAGCGCCTGGCCGGCCGCCGGCTGCAGCCAGCCGCGCAGCACGGCCTCGGGCACGCGCAGCACCGTGGCCTGGGCCAGCGCGGGGCGCAGGTGCGCGGGCACGGCTGCGTCGTCGGAGATGAGCCAGACCCTGTCCAACCGGTCCTTTTCACGGCCCAGTGTTTCGCGCAGCTGGCGCTGCAGATAGAGATGGCTTTCGCAGGCGCTGCCGCAGGCACCGCCCGCCACGCTGAGCAGCAGCCACTGGCCCTTGAGCGACTGCAGCGGCAGGGGCGCACCGTCCAGCGTGGTGGCCGTGGCCGAAGGCAGGGCCGGCTGGGCCGCGATCAGCTCGCCAAAGCTGCGCTGCTGGCCGGGCCGCAGCACGTAGTAGGTGAGGTAGGAGGCCACCACGGGCGCGGCACAGACCGCGAACACGGCCAGCATCTTCCAGCGGCCGCTGCGCGTGCGTTGCGCGCCAGCCAAGCCCGGCTGCAAGGGCGGCAGGCCATGGACGGTCATCTCCAGGGGAGTCTCAGGAGCGGGCATGGCGCGGGCGGACAAAGCGTCGGACGATTTGGAACCAGACATACAAAAGCGTGATCAGGGCCGCGAGTCCAAACCATTGGAACGCATAGCCATGGTGTTTCTCGACACCGGCCGTCACAACGGGCCAGTCGCGCCGCAGGCCTTCGCTGGCTTCGCCGGTCTGCAGCAGGCTCCATTCGCGCAGCGGCAGCCCGGAGGCCACGGCCCATTCGGCAATGTCCACATTCTGTCGGATGCGCGACTTTTGCCCATCAGGGTCTGCCCCTGCCCGGCCGAATTCGTAGAGCCGGGACGGCGCGGCCTCCATGCGCCCCTGGACGGTGACCAGGCCTTCGGGCGTCTGTACCTCGGGCAAGGCCGCGCGGTCCAGGAAATTGCGCGGCACCCAGCCGCGCTGCACGGCAATCACCACATCCTCATGCGGCGCGGCCAGCCGCAGCGGCGTGAGCACGAAGAAGCCCGGCTGGCCCTGCATCTGGCGGTTGTCCAGGTACAGCGACTGCCCGGCAATCCAGTGGCCCTGCAGTCGCACGGGCCGGTGCAGCCAGGGTGCCGCCTCGGGGTTCATGGCAGCACCGGGCTGCATGGGTGCCAGCTGCGCGTTGTCCAACGGCGGCAGGTCCTGCTGGCGCTGCACGGCATCGAACAATTGCTGCTTGTAGGCCGCGCGCTGCAGTTGCCAGCGGCCCAGGGACAGCGTGATGGCCACGCCGACCAGCGCGGCCAAGGTGATCAGTACAAACCGCCAGCGGTCTGGCATTCTGGAAACACGCACCGGATAATCCACCCATGAAATTCGTGATCGTTCTCGCCCTGCTGGCCATTGTCGCCAGTCTGGGCAGCGCCTTGTTCTTCATGATGCGCCGCAATCCCGAAGACCAGGAGGGTCCGGGCGACGACAGGCGCCGCAGCCGCGCCATGTTCCGCGCACTGGCGCTGCGCGTGGGCCTGTCCATCGCGTTGTTCCTGTGCGTGCTGCTGGCCGCCAAGCTGGGCTACATCCATCCCACCGGCTGGACCGCCGGGCAATAGACAAGCCCCCTGCCCCGCAAACAAAAAGAAGCGCCCAGGCGCTTCTTTTTGCATGGGGCGGACTGGCCCTCACATCCAGTACACAAGGACGTAGAGGAACAGCCAGACCACGTCCACGAAGTGCCAGTACCAGGCCGCGCCCTCGAAGCCGAAATGCCGCTCGGACGTGAAGTGCCCCGCATGCAGGCGCATGGTGATGAAGAACAGCATCAGCATGCCCACGAAGACGTGGAAGCCGTGGAATCCCGTGAGAAGGAAGAAGGTCGAGCCGAACACGCCCGAGGACAGCTTGAGGTTCAGCTCGGTGTACAGGTGGTAGTACTCGTAGCCCTGCACGCACAGGAAGACGAAGCCCAGGACCACCGTCATCCACATGAAGGCGATGGTGCGGGCGCGGTGGCCGGCCTGCAGCGCATGGTGGGCAATGGTCAGCGTCACGCCCGAGGTCAGCAGCAGCGCCGTGTTGATGGTGGGCAGCCAGAACGGGCCCACGGTCTGGAAGGGCTCGACGCTGTTGGCCGGCGAGGCCGTGGCACCGGCCGCCATGCTGGGCCAGACGGCCTTGAAGTCGGGCCACAGCAGGGCGTTGTCCAGGCTGCCCAGCGCGGGCACCGAATGCGAGCGCGCCCACCACAGGGCGGTGAAGAAGGCGCCGAAGAACATCACCTCGGAGAAGATGAACCAGCTCATGCTCCAGCGGAAGGACAGGTCGATCTTGCGCCCGTACTTGCCCGACTCGCTTTCATGCGCGGCTTCCCGGAACCAGAAAAAGAGCACGGCCAGCCACCAGACCAGGCCAAGGCCCAGGCTGTACATGCCCCATTCATGCCCGTTGATCCAGTTGCCTGCGCCCAGGATCACGAAGAACAGCCCCGTCGCCGCCATGACGGGGTGGCTGGACTCTGCCGGCACGTAGTAGTAAGGCGTTTTGCCGTGGGTGGTTGCACTCATTGCTCAGCTCCTGAAATTCTTGGTTCTCTGTTTCCCGTGTATCACTCTCTGTCCCCGATGGCCGCGCCGCTCAGACCACGAGCTTGACCAGCGCGATCAACCCCAGCACCAGCACGAAGATGGCCGCCAGCCCCACTGCAATCACATGCAGCGGCGTGATGCGCTCCCCGTCCTGCTGGTACTCGCTTCCCTTGCGCACGCCGAAGAGCGACCAGGCCACGGCGCGCACCGTGCGCCACACGCTGGGCGGGCGGCGCGGCTCCCGTGGCTGCGGCGCATTCATGAGGCGGGCTCCTGCTTCGGCCCTGCCGCCACCGGCGCCTCGCCCGTGGGTGCGGCCGGCGTTTTGCCGCCCACCTCGAAGAAGGTATAGGACAGCGTGATCGTGGTCACATCCTTGGAGATGCGCGGATCGATCACGAAGGCCACCGGCCATTCACGCTTCTCTCCAGGCTCCAGCGTGTACTGCGAAAAGCAAAAGCACTCCAGCTTGTTGAAATGCGCGGCCGCCTGGCGTGGCGCATAGCTCGGTATCGCCTGCGCCGCCATGCGGCGGTCCTGCACATTCTGGAACTCGTACATGACCGTGGCCAGCTCGCCCGGATGGACCTGGATGGAGCGCTGCGCCGGCTTGAAGTCCCAGGGCCCGCGCGCATTGGCGTCGAACTCCACGGTAATGGTGCGGCTCTTGTCCACCTGCGAGTTGGCGGGCAGCTTCACATCGCGCCCGGCCGTGCCGTTGCCCGGCACCTGGCGCTCGGACAGCGACAGGATGTTGATGCCCGTGAGCTCGCAGATGTGCTTGTAGATGGGTATCAGCACGTAGCCGAAGGCAAACATGCCCAGCGCCACCACGGCCAGCTTGCCCACCATCTTCGCGTTTTCACTGCGCACGCTCACGGACGTCCCTCCTGTTGCCGGCCCTCAATGGAGCACGGTGATCTTGACCACGAAGCCGGCCAGAAAGACCAGCGCCACCGATACCAGGATCAGCGCCAGCCGCAGGTTGGCTTTTCGTTGCTGTGCGTCCATGTGTCTTTCCCTTGCTGTATCAGCCTATGACGCGGGTCGCCGTCGCATCCAGCTTGGGCGGCGTCTCGAAGGTATGGAACGGCGCCGGCGAGGGCACTTCCCACTCCAGGCCTTCTGCAGCCTCCCAGGGCTTTTGCGGCGCCTTCTCGCCCTTGCCGCGCATGGCGGGCACGACGACGAAGAGGAAGAAGTACACCTGCATCAGGCCGAAGCCCAGCGCGCCCAGCGAGGCCACCATGTTGAAGTCGGCGAACTGCATGGGGTAGTCGGCATAGCGGCGCGGCATGCCGGCCAGGCCCAGGAAGTGCATGGGGAAGAAGGTGACGTTGAAGAAGATCAGCGAGCCCCAGAAGTGGATCTGGCCGCGCGTCTCCGAATACATCACGCCGGTCCACTTGGGCGCCCAGTAGTAGTAGGCCGCGAACATGGAGAACAGCGATCCGGCCACCAGCACGTAGTGGAAGTGGGCCACCACGTAATAGGTGTCCTGCAGCTGGATGTCGATGGGCGCCATCGACAGGATCAGGCCCGTGAAGCCGCCCATGGTGAACACGAAGATGAAGCCCACCGAGAACAGCATGGGCGTCTCGAAGGTCATGGAGCCGCGCCACATGGTGGCCACCCAGTTGAAGATCTTCACGGCCGTGGGCACGGAGATCAGCATGGTGGCGTACATGAAGAACAGCTGGCCGGTCACGGGCATGCCGGTGGTGAACATGTGGTGCGCCCACACGATGAAGGACAGGATGGCGATGGACGAGGTCGCATACACCATGGATGCATAGCCGAACAGCTTCTTGCGGCTGAAGGCCGGCACGATCTGGCTGATGATGCCGAAGGCCGGCAAGATCATGATGTAGACCTCGGGGTGGCCGAAGAACCAGAAGATGTGCTGGTACATCACCGGGTCGCCGCCGCCTGCGGGATTGAAGAAGCTGGTGCCGAAATGGCGGTCCGTCAGCGTCATGGTGATGGCGCCGGCCAGCACGGGCATGACGGCGATCAGCAGGTAGGCGGTGATCAGCCAGGTCCAGGCGAACATGGGCATCTTCATCAGCGTCATGCCGGGCGCGCGCATGTTGAGCACGGTGACGATGATGTTGATGGCGCCCATGATGGAGCTGGCGCCCATGATGTGCATGGCCAGGATGGAGGTGTCCATGGACGGGCCCATCTGCAGCGTCAGCGGCGCATACAGCGTCCAGCCTGCGGCGGGGGCGCCGCCTGGCATGAAGAACGAGCCCACCAGCATCAGGCCGGCCGGAATCAGCAGCCAGAAGCTGAAGTTGTTCATGCGCGCGAAGGCCATGTCGGAGGCACCGATCTGCAGCGGCAGCATCCAGTTCGCAAAGCCCACGAAGGCCGGCATGATGGCGCCGAACACCATGATCAGGCCGTGCATGGTGGTCAGCTGGTTGAACAGCTCGGGGTTGACGATCTGCAGCCCGGGCTGGAACAGCTCGGCGCGGATCAGCAGCGCCAGCACCCCGCCCACCATCAGCATGGTGAACGAGAACAGCAGATACAGCGTGCCGATGTCCTTGTGGTTGGTGGCGAACATCCAGCGCCGCCAGCCCGTGGGCGTGGCGTGGTGGTGATGGTCGTCATGCCCGTGTCCATGCTCGTGCTCATGCGCATGTTCGTGGCCCTCGCCCGCAGGGCTGTGGATGGGGGGAAGTACGGCGCTCATGCTGTTATCTCCAATCGCTCATCTGTCTTGCGTGCTCACTGCGCAGGGAACTTGCCGGTGCGGGCGGCCACGAACTCGGCCGGCTGCACCAGCTGGCCGGTCTTGTTGGACCAGTGGTTCTTGGCAAAGGTGACCACGGCGGCCAGCTCGGTATCGCTCAGCTGTTTCCAGGCGGGCATGGCGCCGTTGGCACGGCCTTCCAGCACCACATGCATCATCTCGGCCGTGGGGCCCAGGACGATGGGGCTGCCGTCCAGCGGCTTGATGGGACCGGCGCCCTTGCCGTTGGCCTGGTGGCAGGCCGCGCAGTTGGCGGCATAGACCTTCTCGCCGCGTGCCATCAGGTCGGGCAGGCTCCAGACCTTGCTGGGGTCGTCCTTCTTGGCTGCGGCGATCTTCTTTTGCTCATCCACCCAGGCCTTGTAGCCGTCGCTCGACAGCACCTTCACGTGGATGGGCATGTAGGCATGCTCCTTGCCACACAACTCGGCGCACTGGCCGTAGTAGTCTCCGGTCTTCTCGGCACGGAACCAGGTGTCGCGCACAAAGCCCGGGATCGCATCCTGCTTGATGCCGAAGGACGGCACCATGAAGGAGTGGATCACGTCGTTGGCCGTGGTGATGATGCGCACCTTGCGGTCCACGGGCACGACCAGCGGGTTGTCCACCTTGAGCAGGTAGTCGTTGGGCGCCTTGGAGACATCGCCGCTGTCGGACAGCGCGCGGTGGCTGCTGTCCAGCGTGGAGATGAAGCTCAGGCCCTCGCCTTCGCCGTTGATGTAGTCGTAGCCCCATTTCCACTGGTAGCCCGTGGCCTTGATGGTGACATCGGCGTTGGTGGTGTCCTTCTGCGCCACCAGCACCTTGGTGGCCGGCAGCGCCATGAGCACGACGATGATGAAGGGCACGACGGTCCAGACCACCTCGACCGTGGCCGATTCGTGGAAGTTCGCCGCCTTGGCGCCGCGCGATTTGCGGTGCTTCCAGATCGAATAGAACATCACGGCGAACACGCCGATGAAGATCACCGTGCAGATGATCAGCATCATCCAGTGCAGGTAATGCTGCTCATGCGCGATGCGCGTGACCGCCGGATGAAGGTTGAGCTGATTGACGGCCGGGCCGCCTGGCAGATCTGTCGTCGCATGCGCAAGGGAGCCTCCCCCTGCCACACTCATCAAGCCCCAGAGAACCAGCCTGGTGGAAATGCTTTTCATAGTTTTCACTTACATCTAAGCCTCGGGTTATCCACTCGCTCCGCTGCGCCGGCGTGGGGGCCGCGCAGCCAGACCGTTCAACGCCTGCCCAAAGGGCAACTCCCGGCCTCAACTGTCCGAGCATGCATGAAAGCGCCGCAGATGTGCCTGCGCGCAATCACCAATAGCGTGCCAGCCGGCATCAGCGGCAGCTCGGACGCGGGACCGGGATTCGGGCGTGCAGCCATCCCCGCCTGCGCCTGCAGGCGCATGAATTCGGGGGACAGCAGCAAGGTGGACGGAAGAATGCGCGCACGCCGGCCATTCCGTGCATGTGTGCCATGCAGACCGGGGGCGGATTGGAAAAGGGGAAGCATGCGGCCCGGCATGCGACGCAGAAGGGGGGATAGCAGGGACAGAAAGACCAGTGCCCGCTCCCAGAGGAGCAGGCACTGCTGCAGCCGGTGATGATCAAACTCGTGGGCAGGCCGCTCCTGGATGGGTCGGCCCGTTCTCGTTCCCGTGGCAAAACGAAACACCAAATCGTCTCCCCTTTCGGCCTGCGGACCGCTGGTCTTTTCCCGGCCCGGGAAAGCGAGCCCAGGGAAAAGCTGTTGTCTCTGTCAGCTCGGGAAAAGTGTAGACGTTTTTGTTTTCGATCAATGACCGGAAAGCGACATTGGGGCTATCGCAAACCCGTGTTGCGCGGCTGGCGCAGCATGCTGCGCATGTCCTCCAGCGATACGGCGCTGCTGGACTCCAGGCGCACGCGCGGCTGCGGCTTGTAGGCATGGCCGTAGACGATCTCGAAGGTCAGCGCCAGCTGCCCGTCGGGGCCGGCCAGGCGCTCGCGCAGGGCATCGTGCAGGCGCTGCTGCCAGCGGCGGCCGCGCAGCGCGGCAAAGCGCTGCGGATGGAAGTTGCGGCCCAGCTCGCGCAGCTCCTGCAGCAGCCGCTCGGGCGTGGCAAAGGTCAGCGTGATGTGCTCCATGTCCATCACCGGCTCGCTGAAGCCTGCGTGCACCAGCATGTCGCCCCAGTCATGCATGTCGGTGAAGGCCTGGCCGGCGGGCGGCCAGCCCAGCTGGGCGTAGATGGCGTGCAGCTCGCGTAGCGTATCGGGCCCCAGGCAGGAGAACATCACATAGCCGTCCACGGACAGCGCCTGGTGCCAGCGCGTGATCAGCGCCTGCGGGTCGGCCTGCTGGTGCAGGGCCATGTTGGCCCACAGCATGTCCACGCCGGCAGGCTCGGGCTCGCCAAACTGCGTTGCGCCCCCGGTCCAGCGCGCGGGCTGCCACCAGCGCGCGCCCAGCTGCTCGCGGGCCGCGGCCTCGTGCGCGGGCGAGGCTTCGTAGACCAGGCATTCGGACTGCGCATAGCGCTGGCGCAGCAGCGCATGGGCCTGCAGGCCGCCGCGCACGGGCTGCCAGTGGCACCAGCGCCGGGGCGGCTTGACGATCCAGTCCAGCCGCTCCTGCATGCGGCGCGCCACCTCCTCATGCAGCCACGGCGAGGCCACAGGCGCGGCCTGCTGCCAGCGCAATGCGGCGGCCGGATCGATGGTGGGGGGCAATTCGTGGGACATGGCTGGGCGGGGAATCCGGGCTCCTCGAAAGACAGGCGCCCGGCCCCGGAGCAAAGGGGTGGCGGACGCGGCGCGAGTATATTGACTCCATGCCCAACCTGCCTGCGTCATGGCTTTCGCACTGGCACGCCGGCCTGCCCAGCCAGTGCGCCATCTGCCGCCGCTGGCCTGCCCAGCGCCTGTGCCAGGACTGCCGCTTGCGCTGGGCCAGGCCGCTGGCGCGCTGCGGGCTTTGTGCCATGCCGCTGCCAGCGGGCCACGACGCCAGCGGCGGCCAGCAGGTCTGCGGCGCCTGCCTGGTCAAGCCCCCGCCACTGACGCACTGCCTTGCCGCGCTGGACTACGCCTATCCCTGGCACACGGTGATCGGCGACTTCAAATTCCGGGGAGACACCGGCCTGGCACGCAGCCTGGCCGCCCTGCTGCTGGAGCAGCCCGGTGCCCGCGAACATCTGGCGCAATGCGATCTGCTGCTGCCCATGCCCCTGTCTGCCCAGCGCCTGCGCGAACGCGGCTTTCACCAGGCCCTGGTGCTGGCCCGTGCGCTGTCCACCCCGTCCACCCGAGGCAAGCTGCGGCACCAGGCCGTGCAGCGCGCCCACACGGCACAGGCCCAGCATGACCTGCCGCGCACCCTGCGCCTGCGCCAGCTGCGCACGGTCTTTGCGGTGCCGCCAGCGCAACTGCCCCATGTGCGCGGCCGCAAGGTCCTGCTGATCGACGATGTGATGACCACGGGCGCCAGCCTGCATGCATTGGCCACCTGCCTGCGGCGTGCAGGCGCGGCCGAGGTCAGCGCCCTGGTGCTGGCGCGCACGCCCTGACCGAGGGGGTTCGGGGCCCGGGGGCATATGCCGGCGCGAGACAATACGGGCCATGTTCCATATCGTTCTCGTCGCGCCGGAGATTCCGCCCAACACCGGCAATGTGATCCGTCTGGCCGCCAACACCGGCTGCAGCCTGCACCTGATCGAGCCGCTGGGCTTTTCCATGGAAGACCGCCTGATGCGCCGCGCCGGGCTGGACTACCACGAGTACGCGCCCGTGCGCCGCCATGCCGACTGGCAGGCCTTCCTGCAGGACTGCCAGCCGGACCGCCAGCGCATGTTCGCCATGACCACGCACAGCAGCAGCCCCGCCCACGCCATCGGCTTCCAGCCCGGCGACTGGCTGGTGTTCGGCTCCGAAAGCAAGGGCCTGCCCCCCGAAGTGCGCGAGCAGTTCCCGCCGCGGCAGCGCCTGCGCCTGCCCATGCTGCCGCAGCAGCGCAGCCTGAACCTGTCCAATGCCGTGGCCGTGACGGTGTTTGAAGCCTGGCGCCAGCAGCAGTTTGCCGGCGCCGCACTGTCCGAGGGAGCATCCGGCGCGGCCTGAGCGATCAGCCGGACCGGGCAGAAAGTTCCCGGCCGATTGTTTCAACGGCTGAAAAAGCGCATTGCCAATCCAAGGGTTTTTCCTGATTCCAAGCCGCCCTACATTTGAGTCATGGGCTCTACGTTACCAAGCGATTTCCGCAAAGAACGCCCTGTCCCAGAAACAAAACAAAGGACTTGAATCATGAAGAACACCCGCCGTTTTGCCGTCCTGGCCGCCCTCTCCATCTCCGCCATCGCCGCCCAGGCCGCCGGCTTCGACTACGCCGACAACAGCAGCTACCCGCCCGAAGTGAAGACCCAGGGCACGCTGACACGCGCCCAGGTCATTGCCGACCTCAAGGCCGCCCAGGCCAATGGCACCATGCCCTCCGTCGCCGAAGGCTACCTGCCCATCCAGAACACCGCTGCCACCAGCGTGAATCGCGATGACGTGCGCCGCGAAGCCGCCGCCGCAGAGCGCGCCGGCCAACTGAACTTCGGCGCCTGAAGCCATACGCTCGGCCGGACGATCCCCCAGCAACCGCTGCCACCACGCAGCCAGCCCGCAGGTGCCGCCTGCGGGCTTTTTTCATTCAGGGCGCAGCCCCATAGTTGCGGGCCACGGACTCGGCCACGCAGGCCGGCTTGTCGGCGCCTTCGCGCTCCACGGTCACCAGCCAGGTCATCTGCAGGCCACCGGGCTCGATGGGCTCGGCGGCCTGCAGCGTCAGGCGAGCGCGCAGGCGGCTGCCCACGGGCACGGGGGAGGTGAAGCGCACGCGGTTGAGGCCGTAGTTCACGCCCATTTGTGCGCCTTCGATGTGAAAGCAGCTTTGAAAGAACTGGGGAATCAGCGACAGCGTCAGAAAGCCATGCGCAATCGGCGCGCCGAAGGGGCCTTTGGACGCACGCTCGGGGTCCACATGGATCCACTGCTGGTCGCCCGTGGCATCGGCGAACAGCTGCACCTGCTGCTGGGTGATGGTGATCCAGTCGCTGACGGCGACTTCCTGCCCCACGCAGGCACGCACTTCGGAATAGGAATGGAAGGTTTTCATGCCCCAAATGGTAGGGGCCGGTGCCGCGCGCTCCGTGTCGGGCGCGCGACAGCCTAGGGTTAGCCCAGGGCGGGCCTCAGCGCGAGGCGCGCTGCACGAAGAACAGCCCCGTGCCCACGGCCATCAGCAGCGCGCCGAAGACCCGGTTCTGGCTGCGCACGGCACGCGCGCTGCGCATGAAGCCGCGCAACGCGCTGGCGCTGGCCGCATAGCCGTGCATGACCATGGTGTCCACGGCCAGCATGGTGGCGGCCAGGATCAGCAACTGCAGCCACAGCGGGCGGCTGGTGGTCATGAACTGGGGCAGCACGGCCACCATGAAGATGATGCCCTTGGGGTTGGTGGCATTGGTCAGGAAGCCCGTGAGCACGCGGCGGCGCACGCTGAGCTCGGGCATGGATTCCTGCGTGGCCAGCGGAGCCGCACCCGAGCGCCATTGGCTGATGCCCAGGTAGATCAGATAGCAGGCGCCGACGATCTTGACGGCGTTGAACGCCCACTCGGAGGCCAGCAGCAGCGAGCCCACGCCCGCACCGGCGATCAGCAAGATGGTCAGCAGCCCCAGCTGCAGCCCGAAGATGGTGGCGCTGCTCTTGCGCACGCCATACGACAGGCCATGGCTCATGGACAGCACGGCGCCCGAGCCCGGGGAGACCGCAATGATCCAGCAGGCCACAAAGTAGGCGATCCAAGTATGCCAATCCATGCCAAACACCTTAAAAATACGGAGCAGGCCGGCATCTTAAAACTGCGCAGCCGATGTGGCGCGCTGCCGCTGCAAAGCCGGATGGGGCGATGAAGCATTCGGTGGCATTTTTCATCGCCGGGCCGCCCCAAGATGAAACGGCCCCTCGGGGGGGCAGCGGACCTTGCGCAGCAAGGGGAGCGTGGGGGCCATTTTTCATCGCCGGGCCGCCCCAAGATGAAAACGGCCCCCTCGGGGGCCAGCGGACCTTGCGCAGCAAGGGGAGCGTGGGGGCCATTTTTCATCGCCGGGCCGCCCCAAGATGAAAACGGCCTCCTCGGGGGGCAGCGGACCTTGCGCAGCAAGGGGAGCGTGGGGGCATTTTTCAACCCTGTCAGGAAGCTGACCCGGCTGTGAGAGTGACACAATCAATTACCCCAGGGTAAACACCAACTCCAAGATCCCAAGCTCCCATGGAACACAGCGCCCCCATCTGGCTGACCTACGGCTTTCTCTATCTCACCGCCGCCGTGCTGGCCGTGCCCATTGCGCGTGCCCTGGGCCTGGGCGCCATCATTGGCTACCTGGGTGCCGGTATTGCCATGGGCCCCTGGGGACTGTCGCTTGTCAGCAATGTGGATGACATTCTTCACTTTGCCGAGTTCGGCGTGGTGCTGATGCTCTTCGTGATCGGGCTGGAGCTGCAGCCCAGCCGCCTGTGGGAGCTGCGCCGGCCCATCCTGGGATGGGGGCTGGCGCAGATGCTGGCCTGCACGGGCGTGCTGTTCCTGGCGGCCTGGGCCTTCGGCTTTTCCTGGCGCGTGAGCCTGATCGCGGGCATGGGCCTGGCCCTGTCGTCCACGGCCATCTGCCTGCAGGTCATGGCCGAGCGCAACCTCATGCGCACGCCCAGCGGCCAGGCCGGCTTCTCCATCCTGCTGTTCCAGGACGTGGCCGCCATTCCCATCCTGGCGCTGATCCCCATCCTGGGCGCGGTCAAGGCCGCCAATGCCACGCACACCGACAGCCACCTGTGGCTGCAGGTGCTCAAGACCGTGGGCACCATCGCCGCCGTGGTGGTGGGCGGCCGCCTGCTGCTGCGCCCCCTGCTGCGCTGGATCGCGCGCAGCCGCACGCCCGAGATCTTCACGGCCACCTCGCTGCTGCTGGTGGTGGGCATTGCCATGCTGATGGTGCAGGTGGGCCTGTCCATGGCGCTGGGCGCCTTCCTGGCCGGCGTGCTGCTGGCCGACAGCGAGTACCGCAGCGAGCTGGAGACCAACATCGAGCCCTTCAAGGGCCTGCTGCTGGGCCTGTTCTTCATGGCCGTGGGCATGAGCATCGACTTCGGCGTGCTGCTGCGCGCGCCCTGGGCCATGGCGGCCATGGTGCTGGGCTTTCTGGCGCTCAAGGGTGCCGTGCTCTACACCCTGGCCCGCGTGCTGAAGCTGCCCTGGCGCGAGCGCCCGGTGTTCACCCTGCTGCTGGCCCAGGGCGGGGAGTTCGCCTTCGTGGTGTTCCAGACGGCGGCGCAGTACAAGGTGTTCCATCACAGCATCTCGTCCATGCTGGTGGCCGCCGTGGCGCTGTCCATGCTGGTCGGCCCGCTGGTGCTGGTGCTGCTGGACAAGCTGCTGCTCAAGCGCTTTGCCGACATGAAGGATTGCCAGGTCGACGGCGCGGGCCAGACTGCCAGGCCCCATGAGATCTCGGAGCCGCAGGACGCGCAAATCATCATTGCGGGCTTTGGCCGCTACGGCCAGATCGTGGCACGCGTGCTGCTGACCCAGGGCGTGCCGGCCACCATCCTCGACCACAGCGTGGAGATGCTGGAGGTGGCCCACACCTTCGGCTACCGCGTGTTCTTCGGCGATGCCACGCGCATGGACCTGCTGCGCATTGCCGGCGCGGACAAGGCGCGGGTGCTGGTCATTGCCGTGGACTCTTCCGAGCAGTCGCTGAAGATCGCCGCCCGCGTGCGCAAGCGCTTTCCGCATCTGGAGATCGTGGCCCGCGCGCGCGACATGGCGCACTGGTACCAGTTGCGCGACCTGGGCGTGCACCATGTCGAGCGCGAAGTCTTCGAGTCCAGCCTGGTCTCGGCCCGCACCGTGCTGGAACTTGCGGGCCACAGCCCTGCCGAGGCCCAGCGCACCACCACGCGCTTTCGGGAGCACAACCTGGAGCTGATCGAGCGCATGTACCCTCACCACAAGGACCAGGCCCAGCTCATTGCCGTGGCCAAGCAGGGCCGCCAGCAACTGGTCGAGCAGATGGCCAAGGAGCGGCAGGAGGCCCAGGCGCAGCAGGAGAAGGACCAGGCGCCGCAGGAAGCCCCGCCGCCGCCCGGCCCCTGAAAACCGGGCCTCAGGCCGCGCCCAGCGCCCGCACCATGTGGTCCACGAACTGCGCCAGCTTGGGCAGCTGGCGGCGGTCCGGCAGATAGACCAGGTGCACCGGGCGCGGCAGTGGCACGCAGTCCTGCAGCACGGGCACCAGCCGGCCCGCGGCCATGTCGGCGGCCAGCAGCACCTCGGGCTGCAGGATCAGGCCCAGGCCGCGCAGCGCCGCATGGCGCAGCCCGTCGCCGCTGTTGCAGCGCAGGCGGGCGTCTTCGGGCCACTGCACCGAACCCGAGCCGTCGCCGCGCAGAATCCATTCCGAGCGGCGCTGCCAGACCGCGTAGCTCAGGCAGTCATGGCGCGCCAGATCGTCCACGCCACGCGGATGCCCGCGCCGCCGCAGGTACGAGGGCGCCGCCGCGATCACCATGCGATAGGGCTGCAGCGGCCGCGCCACCAGGCCTTCGCCTCCCACGGGGCCGATGCGCACGGCCACGTCGATGTTCTCGCCCACCAGGTCGGCCATGCCGTCGCTCAGTTGCAGGTCCACGCGCACCAGCGGATTGGCCAGCTGGTAGTCGGCCACCAGCGGCGCGATCACATGGTTGCCCAGCGTGGTCGGCGCGCTGATGCGCAGCAGGCCCTGCGGGGCACTGCGGCTGCGCTCCACGGCAGACTCGGCCCAGCGCAACTGCTCGAAGACCTGGCGGCTGTCCTCGTAGAAGCTGCGACCCACCTCGGTCAGGCTGTGGCGCCGCGTGGTGCGCTGCAGCAGGCGCGCGCCCAGGTGGGCTTCCAGTTGCTGCACATGCTTGCCCACCATCACGGCCGAGATGTCCAGGCGCCGCGCGGCCTGGGCAAAGCTGCCGTCCTCGACCACGGCCATGAAGACCTCCATATTGCGCAGCTTGTCCATGGATTGCTAACCAATGCTTAGTAGTACAAAAAGATTTGGCTACTTTATGGCATAGGCAATTTGCAAAACACTGCAGGCCTGTTCACTTCTTCTGAAAGAAACCGCATGAAGATCCTGCTCATCGGTGCCACCGGCACCATCGGCCGCGCCGTCCACGCCCTGCTGGCCCCGCGCCATGAGATCGTCACCGTGGGCCGCAACAGCGGCGACCTGCGCGCCGACTTCACGCAGCCCGAGACGCTGCAGAAAATGTTCGAAGCCGCCGGCCAGGTGGACGCCATCGTCAGCACGGCCGGCAAGCTGCACTTCGGCCCGCTGTCCGAGATGACGGCCGAGCAGTTCAACTCCGGCCTGCAGGACAAGCTGCTGGGCCAGGTGCGGCTGGCCCTGCTGGGACAGCGCTGGCTGCGCGACGGCGGCTCCATCACGCTGACCAGCGGCGTCGCCGCCACCGAGCCCATCCGCCACGGCGCCAATGCATCGACGGTGAATGCGGCCCTCCACGGCTTCGTCACCGGCGCTGCGGTCGAATTGCAGCGCGGCCTGCGCATCAATGCCGTGAGCCCCACGCTGCTGACCGAATCGGCCCAGGCCTATGGGTCGCTCTTCCCCGGCTTCGAGACCGTGCCCGCAGCGCGCGTGGCCCTGGCCTACCAGCGCAGCATCGAGGGGGCGCAGACCGGCAAGGTCTTTGAAGTGATCTGATCCCGTTCTTGGGGCGGGCCCTCGGCAAAGTCCTTGCGTGCCCGCCCAAAAGGGCTGCGTGCTACGCTGCGCGCCACCATGTTCAACCCCACCCAAGCCGATGTGCGGCGCTTTTTCTGCGGCGTGCGCACCAAGATGCTGAACGGCGCGCCGATGGAGGCCATAGAGACGCTGGCCAGCCTCTGGATTGCCGAGCATCCCGAGTATTTCGATGACCTCGCCGACGTGGACGCCGCCCTGCTGCGCGACTACGACGCCACGCCCGGCGTGACCAATCCGTTTTTGCACCTGTCCATGCACCTGTCCATCAGCGAGCAGTGCAGCATCGATCAGCCGCGCGGCATACGCCAGGCCGTGGAGCTGCTCAGCCGCCGCCTGGACTCGCTGCACGACGCCCACCACGCCACCATGGAATGCCTGGGGCAGATGCTCTGGGAAAGCCAGCGTTCGGGCCGCCCCCCGGATGGCGAGGCCTACATTGCCGCCGTGCAGCGCCGCGCCACCAGCGACGGCGCCAAGGCCACGGGCGGCGCATAGCACCTCTGTGCATCACCCTCAAGACAAAGCCCGCGATTGCGGGCTTTTGCTATGGGGTATAGGGCAACGCGCGATTCACTGCGATTTCTGGCCCAGGCGGAAATGCGGCTGGGGCAGGGTCTGCAGCTCGCCATCCAGGCTGCCGATGTAGTTGGCCAGCGCCTTGAGTTCGCTGTTGGTGAACTGCTTGGCAATGCCGGCCATCACGCCGTTGCTGCGGCCGATGTGGGGGTTGCCTTCGGTCTTGTAGGACTTCAGGGCGGAGTACAGATAGTCCGCATACTGGCCCGCCACCTTCGGGTAGCTGGGGTCGATGGGCTTGGAAAAACCCTGGCCGTGGCAGGAGACGCAGGCCCCCTTTTGCAGCAGCGCGGCGACCTGGGTGCTGGGCTCGCGGACCTTGGCGTCGGCGGCCTTGGCCACGCCATGCTCGGCATAGTAGGCGGCCACGTCGGCCATGTCCTGCTCGGTCAGCGGATCGGCGATGCCGCGCATGGTGGGATGCTTGCGCTCGCCCTTCTGGTAGGCCTGCAGCGCGGCCACGATGTAGGGTGCGCCCTGTCCTGAAATCTTGGGGACCTTGTACACCTCGGGGAAGCTGGCCTGGTAGCCCTGGATGCCATGGCAGCCAATGCACATGGCGATCTTCCCCTCCCCTGCCTTTGCGTCACCTTTGCTTTGCTGGGCCTGTGCCACAGGGGTCACAGATGCGACAGTCAGCGCCAATACCGTGGTCAAAGTTTTTATCATTTTGCGCGCACAATCCTTCAAGAGTTCTGACGGATGCCTACTGCTGAGCGGGTAGCGCGAACGATTATGGCAGTCACCGTCAAGCGTCCCCATCAATACTTACGCTGATACCGCCCATGAAATTTCAAGGTTCCGAGAACTACGTCGCCACCCAGGATTTGATGCTCGCGGTGAATGCCGCAGCCACCTTGCAGCGCCCGCTGCTGGTCAAGGGGGAGCCCGGCACGGGCAAGACCATGCTGGCCGAGGAAGTGGCCGCCGCGCTGGACATGCCGCTGCTGCAGTGGCACATCAAGTCCACCACCAAGGCACAGCAGGGCCTGTACGAATACGACGCCGTCAGCCGCCTGCGCGACTCGCAGCTGTCCGACATCGACGGCGGCGAGCGCGTCAAGGACATCCACAACTACATCATCAAGGGCGTGCTGTGGCAGGCCTTCACGGCCGACCGGCCCGTGGCCCTGCTGATCGACGAGATCGACAAGGCCGACATCGAATTCCCGAACGACCTGCTGCGCGAGATCGACCGCATGGAGTTCTACTGCTACGAGACGCGCGAGATGATCCGCGCCAAGCACCGGCCGCTGGTGTTCATCACCTCCAACAACGAAAAGGAGCTGCCCGACGCCTTCCTGCGCCGCTGCTTCTTCCACTACATCAAGTTCCCCGACGCCGACACCATGCGCCAGATCGTGGCCGTGCACTTCCCCAAGCTGCAGGGCGAGCTGCTGGCCGCCGCGATGAAGGTGTTCTACGACGTGCGCAACCTGCCCGGCCTCAAGAAGAAGCCCTCCACCAGCGAGCTGATCGACTGGCTCAAGCTGCTGGTGGCCGAGGACATTCCCGTGGAGTCGCTGCAGACCGCCGAGGGCAAGGTCGCCGTGCCGCCGCTGGTGGGCGCCCTGCTCAAGAACGAGCAGGATGTGAGCCTGTTCGAGAAGCTGGTCTTCATGAACCAGCGCAACCGCTGAGGCCTGCGCCCATGCCCCATCCCGAACACACCAACGACACGGGCGTGCCGGCCCTCACCGGCCAGGTGACGACCATTCCCGTGGCCGGCGCGGTGGCGCACCAGGGCTTTGTGCGACCCGTGGTCATGCGCTTCAACGGCGTGCGGCTGGAGCCCCTGGCCCTCGCCCATGAAGCCGGGCTGCGCGAGGCCGTGCAGGACGGCCAGCTGTGGCGCATTCGCGTGACCTCGGCGCCCGAGCCCGCTGACGTGCGTGCCTATATCGAAGCCGCCCTGGAGCAGCGCAGCCTGGGCAAGCGTTTCGCCTTTGCCGTGCTGGACGACGACAGCGGCAAGGTGCTGGGCACCAGCAGCTACCACGACATCCTGCCCGAGGTGCGCCGGGTGGAGATCGGCTACACCTGGTACGCGCGCAGCGTGCAGCGCACCCATGTCAACACCTCGGCCAAGCTCATGCTCATGGGCCATGCGTTCGACACGCTGTCCTGCCATGTGGTGGGCTGGCGCACGGACTGCTTCAACTTCGCCAGCCAGCGCGCCATCGAGCGCCTGGGGGCCAAGAAGGACGGCGTGATCCGCGGCCACGCGCTGCGCCGCGACGGCTCCATCCGCGACACCGTGATGTACAGCCTGCGCAGCGGCGAATGGCCCGAGTCGCGCGCCCAGTTGCTGGACCAGTTGCAGCGCCATTCGGACGGCAACACGGCCGTGGCGCGCACATGAGGGCGCGTACGCCGGGCCCTCGGGAGATGCCATGCTGATCGACTTCTTCTACACCATGCGCGCGGCCAAGCTGCCCGTCTCGGTCAAGGAGTTCCTGACCCTGCTGGAGGCGCTGCAGGCCGGCGTGGTCGGCCCCAGGAGCGACGACGCCTGGAGCCTGGACGACTTCTACCACCTGGGCCGCACCGTGCTGGTCAAGGACGAGAAGCACTACGACAAGTACGACCGCGCCTTTGCCGCCTACTTCAAGGGCGTGGAGATGGTGGCCGACCTCACGCGCGAAATCCCCCAGGACTGGCTGAAGAAGCTGCTGGAGCGCGAGCTCTCGCCCGAGGAAAAGGCCGCCATCGAGGCCATGGGCTGGGACGAGCTGATGGAGACGCTCAAGAAGCGGCTCGAAGAGCAGAAGGAGCGGCACGAAGGCGGCAACAAATGGATAGGCACGGGCGGCACCAGCCCCTTCGGCCACGGCGGCTACAACCCGGCCGGCGTGCGCATCGGCGGGCCGGGCCGCAACAAGAGCGCCGTCAAGGTCTGGGAGCAGCGCGCCTACCGCGACTACGACGACACGCAGGAGCTGGGCACGCGCAACATCAAGGTCGCGCTGCGCCGGCTGCGCAAGTTCGCCCGCGAAGGCGGCGAGCTGGAGCTGGACCTGCCCGACACCATCCGCAGCACGGCCGCCAACGCGGGCTACCTGGACATCAAGATGATCCCGGAGCGCCACAACAACGTGAAGGTGCTGCTGCTCATGGATGTGGGCGGCACCATGGACGAGCATGTGCAGCGCGTGGAAGAGTTGTTCTCCGCCGTCAAGAGCGAGTTCAAGCACCTGGAGTTCTACTACTTCCACAACTGCGTCTACGACTTCATGTGGAAGAACAACCGCCGCCGCTTCGCCGAGAAGTTCCCGACCTGGGACATCATCCGCAAGTACAACAAGGACTACAAGCTGATCTTCGTGGGCGACGCCACCATGAGCCCCTACGAGATCCTGCAGCCCGGCGGCAGCGTGGAGTACATGAACGAGGAGCCCGGCGCCGAATGGCTGCAGCGCCTGACGCATGCCTTCCCGCGCTTTGCCTGGATCAACCCCGAGCCGCCCGGCGTCTGGCAGTACCGCCAGAGCATCAGCATCATCCAGCAGCTCACTGGCAACCGCATGTACCCTTTGACACTCAAAGGTCTGGAAGACGCCATGCGCCTGCTGTCAAAATAGGCCGATGCCCAAGCTCCCCCCCGCGACAGCGCCGGCCCGAGGGCCGGCGTTTTTGTTTCTGTTGAGTGCAGCCCTGATGCTCGGTGGCTGCAGCCTCCTGCCGTCCAAGAATGATGACAAGGACACGGACCCTTCGCTGATTGCAGCGACCGGCGACCCGGCCTTCTCGCTCGTCGTCGATGCGCCCAAGGAAGTGCGCGAGCTGCTGGAAAAGCACCTCGAACTGCGCCGCTACCGCTACCAGAGCGATCTGCAGCGGCGCGAACTCACGCGGCTGCTGGGCGCCACCGACGCCAACGTGCGCGACCTGATCGGCACGCTGGGCTACTTCAGCCCCACGGTCACGGTGGAGATCAAGGAAACGCCCGAATCCGAAGAGGCCCCGCTGCAGGTCACCGTCAAGGTGGACCCGGGCGAGCCCGCCACCATTGCGCGCAGCCAGGTGCGCTTTGCGGGCGTCAATGCCGATGATCCCGATGGCGCCTCCCAGCGCGCCACCATCGAAGAGGACTGGCCGCTGCAGCCCGGCCAGCGCTTCAGCCAGTCCAACTGGAGCCAGGCCAAGAGCCAGGGCCTGCGCACGCTGCAGTCGCGCCGCTACCCGCTGGCGCGCATCGACTCCAGCCTGGCCGACATCGACGCCGACACGCATGAGGCCGATGTCAGCGTGGCCTATGCGCCCGGCCCGGCCTATACCTTCGGCCCGCTGCGCATCGAAGGCGCCCAGCGCTACGACCCCGTGGGCACGGCCCGCATCGCACGCCTGCCCGAGGGCGAGGAATACGACCAGACCGCCCTGGTCGATGCCCAGCTGCGCCTGGCCAGCAGCGGCTACTACGACTCCGTCTTCCTCACGCTGGCCAACGTGCCCCAGCAGGGAGAAAGCGCCGCCGAGGATGAGGAGGCCCTCAAGCGCAAGGGCGCCCAGGTCACCACGCCCGTCATCGCCCAGGTGCGCGAGGCCCAGATGCAGAAATGGGTCTTCGGCGTGGGCATGAGCACCGACACCGGCCCGCGCCTGAGCGTGGACCACATCCACAACCGCCTGCCCTGGCTGGGCTGGCGTGCCGTCACGCGCATGCGCTTCGACCGCAAGAACCCGCTGATCTCCACGCAGTGGACCGCCCTGCCCGATGAAACCCTGTGGCGCTGGTTCACCACGGCCAAGGCCGAGCGCGCGCCCTCGGGCGACTTCGATGTCAACAGCCTGCAGCTGCGCGCCGGCCGCACCAAGTCCGAAGACCACATCGACCGCAACTACTACCTGCAGTACGACTACGCCAAGACCCAGGGCGAGGGCGCGCCCCCGTCCAGCTCGTCGGTCACGGCCAACTACGGCTGGACGGGCCGCTACTTCGACAGCACGCTGGCGCCCTCCTCGGGCTTCGGCTTTGCCTGGGAAGTCGGCGCGGGCACCACGCTCACGCCCCAGCGCACGCCGTTCGGCCGCGTCTCGGGCCGCTGGCTCAGCCTGATTCCCATCGGCGAGGTCGATCCCGAGACCAAGCGCCGCAGCCGCCTTGCGCTGCGCGCCTCGGGCGGTGCCTTGCTGGCACGCAAGGATGCCGACCTGCCCGTCACCCAGCTGTTCATCACGGGCGGCGACAACACCGTGCGCGGCTACGGCTACCAGAGCATCGGTGCGCGCACCGACAGCGGCAAGGTCATCGGCGGGCGCTACATGGCCGTGGGCAGCATCGAGTGGCAGCGGCCCATCGTCATCAAGGGCAACACGCAGGACTGGGAGCACGCCGTCTTCCTGGACGCCGGCACCGTGGGCGATGCGCCCGACTCCATGTACATGCGCGTGGGCGTGGGCACCGGCCTGCGCTGGCGCAGCCCCGTGGGACCCGTGCAGGCCGACATCGCCTGGGGCGCCCAGGAAAAACAGCTGCGCCTGCACCTGCGCCTGGGCTTCAACTTCTGACCATGGTGGATTCCCGTTTGAATACCCCTGCCTCCTCCGCCGCGCCAGATCAAGGCCCCCAGGCTTCCCCTCCGTC
>NZ_LZZV01000037.1:0-765 GCF_014170385.1 Delftia sp. UME58 | reverse complement strand
CCAGGAACCAATATGATGCACAACCCGCCGCATCCGGGCGAAATCCTTCGAGAAGACGTTTTTGCACACCTAGGGTTGTCGGTGACTGAAGCAGCTAATCGATTAGCTTTGCCGCTGACTATATTGTCCCGAGTGCTCAATGGCAAAGCCAATATCAGCCCAGATCTCGCGGTTCGACTGGAGCAGGTCGGAGCAGGCACCGCCGAGGCATGGGCCGCCATGCAGGCCAACTATGATTTGTGGCAAGCCCAGCAGCGTGCGTAGCCGCCCGTGAGGCCGTTTACCTCCGCGTAGCGAGTTTGGATTAGGACACGCCTCTAACCCTGAAATGGCGCGCACCCTTGCGGAGATCCTCTATGCCCAATACATTTGGCCGGAACGAGCGCCTGCGCACGATCAATAACGTCATTGCTAACCAACGACTGGCCGGCTTGGAACCCAATACTAGGACGGTGGAATTACTCTATCGAGTCGCCGCCGGAGAACTCCAAATTGACCGCGTGATCCAAGATGCGCGCCAGCGCACAGCATTCGACGAATTTTGCTCCAAATCTGCAACGTAAGCATTTGGCAATGCAGCCAACTGACCGGTACTGGACCAAGCACCTAGTGATTCTGGGCAATTGCCGACCTTTATTGCATGACAAAGGTCCTTGAGAAAGCTGCTGTACCAGCAGTTCAGCTATCGCGTTCTCGCGCACCTCGAAAGTCACCGCAGTCTCTTCGTCATAGGCATTGCGCCCCTTAGATGCCTGCATACGGGCA
>NZ_LZZV01000036.1:0-41402 GCF_014170385.1 Delftia sp. UME58 | reverse complement strand
GCCCGGATGATGCCGAACTCCAGTTTTGGCGACCATGCTTGCGCAGCCACACCAACACGGTCGAACGGCCCTGGATGCCGTAGCGCTCCTGGGCCTGTTTGTACGTGAGATCGCCTTTTTCCACCTGATCGACCACCGACAGCTTAAAAGCCAGCGTGTAGTCCCGCTGCGTGCGTTTGACCCTTGATTCCATTGACTTGCCTTTTCTGAGAGGAAAAGGTGTCAACCCAGGTCAGGACGGGTCATGGAATAAAAAAAGAGCAGCGGATGCTGCTCTTTTTTTGTTCAGGCCGCCAGCCTTCAAGCCCCTTCGCCCAGGGGCTCGCTGTCCACCTGCAGCGACTGCGGCGCCAGCGGGCCGCCGCTGATGCTGCCGCCCTGCAGGGAGTAGTGCTGGATCAGGCCCAGCAGTTCCTCGTCCGAGTAGGGCTTGCCCAGGTAGTGGTTGGCGCCCAGCTGGCGCGCCATCTCGCGGTGCTTCTGGGCGATGCGCGAGGTGATCATGACCACGGGCAGGTCGCGCATGGCCTCGTCGGCGCGGATGTTGCGCAGCAGGTCGAAGCCATCCATGCGCGGCATCTCGATGTCGGACAGCACCAGGGTCGGGCGCTCCTCGGCCAGGCGCTCCATGGCCTGCAGGCCGTCGGCCGCCAGGGCCACGCGGTAGCCTTCGCGCTGCAGCAGGCGCTGGGTGACGCGGCGCACGGTGATGGAGTCGTCCACCACCAGCACCAGCGGCACCGAGGCCGGTCCCGCGCTGGCCAGCACGGCCTCGCCGTCGCCCTGGCCGGCCGCGCGTTCGGCCTCTTCGGTCCGGACGCGCACCTCGTCGCCATAGACGTTGGCCAGCGCCACGGGGTTGTAGATCTGCACCACGGCGCCCGAGGCCAGCACCGACATGCCGGTCAGGCCGGGCAGACGCGCCAGCTGGGGGCCGAGGTTCTTGATCACCACTTCCTGGTTGCCCAGCACTTCATCCACGTGCAGCGCAATGCGCTGCGCCGCGCTGCGCAGGATGACCACGGGCCGGGTGCGGCCCACGGTTTCCTCGCTGCGCAGCGAGGACTGCCACAGCGCGCCGGCCCAGTAGAAAGGCAGGGTCTCGCTGCCATCTTCGAAGCTGTGGCTGGCATAGGCCTGCTGCAGCAGCTCCAGCGGCGCGCGGCGCACGATTTCCACCAGGCTGGCGGGCACGCCGACCAGCAACTGGCCCGCGCGCAGCATGACCACCTGGGTGACGGCAGTCGTCAGCGGCAGCACGAGGCGGAAGGCACTGCCCCGGCCCGCCTCGCTGTGGGTTTCGATGCGGCCGCCCAGCGCGTTGACTTCGGAGCGCACCACGTCCATGCCGATGCCGCGCCCGGCCACGCCTGTCACCTCGGTGGCCGTGGTGAAGCCGGGCTCGAAGATCAGGCGGCCGGCGTCCTGCTCCGTCAGCGTCTGGTCCTCGGGCCACAGGCCCTGGGCCACGGCCTTGTCGCGGATGCGCTGCAGGTTCAGGCCGGCGCCGTCGTCCTCCACCGACAGCGCCACGTCGTTGCGCTCCTGGCTCAGGATGATTTCAATGGTGCCCATGGCGGGCTTGCCGGCGGCGGCACGCTGCTCTGGCGACTCGATGCCGTGGGCCACGCAGTTGCGCAGCAGGTGCTCGAAGGCCGGCATCATGCGGTCCAGCATGCCCCGGTCCATTTCAATGGTGCCACCCAGGATGTTCAGCCGTACCTGCTTGCCCATCTCCTTGGAGGTCTGGCGGACCACGGCGTACAGGCGCTCGGCCAGGGAGTCGAACTCCACCATGCGCGTGCGCAGCAGGTCGCGCTGCAACTCGCGGGCCTGGCGGCCCTGGGCGACCAGGTCGTCCTCGGCGCCGGCCATGTCGCGCTGCAGGTTGCGCTGCACGGTAGCCACGTCGTTGACCGACTCGGCCATCATGCGGGTGAGTTCCTGCACGCGCGTGAAGCGGTCGAACTCCAGCGGGTCGAAGCCCACGGCCGAGTCCTTGGACAGGGCCAGGCGCGACTGCATCTGGCTTTCGGCCTGGACCTCGATGTCGCGCAGCTGCATGCGCAGGCGCTCCAGGTTGCCGGCCAGCTCGTCCAGCGAGCCGCGGGCCTGGGCCAGGCGCGCATCGACGCGCGAGCGCGCAATCAGCACCTCGCCGGCCTGGCTGATCAGTCGGTCCAGCAGCTGGGCGCGCACGCGCACCGTCTGCTGGGCACCGGCGCGCAGCGGCGCAGTGACAGGCGCTGGCACAGGGGCCGCGGCCGCCGGTGATCCAGCCGCCGCCGATGCGTCGGAGGCCGCAGCCGCTGCGGGCTCGGCGTGGGAGATTTCATCGCCCAGGTCCAGCGGCGCTTCCTGCGCCTGCTCACCGGCCACGCGCAGCACGTCGAAGCCGGCCTGCAGCGCGTCGAAGCTGCCCAGCAAGGGCTCGATCTGCTCGGCGGTCGGAGATTCGCCATCGACCCGCTCCACGGCAGACTCAAGGCGGTGGGCCATCTCGCCCAGGCGCATGGCGCCCGCCAGCCGGGCACTGCCCTTGAGCGTGTGCAGGGCGCGCAGGGTTTCGTGGCGCGCCTCGTCCAGCGAGGGCCGGCCATGCCAGCGGCGCAGCGCGGCGCCCAGGCGGGGCAGCAGCTCGATGGCCTCTTCCTCGAAGATGGGGAACAGGTCGGGATCGACCTCGTCCAGCGCATCGATGTCATCGTCCAGGTCGCTGCCCACGGCCACGGCATGGGCGATGGCCTCGTCGATGCGGCGCTGCAGCTCGGCTTCGTGGCGCGCATCGTTGACCAGGGGACGCATGGAGTAGGCCAGGGGCGCCACCGACGATGTCTGCGCCTGGGCACCGGCGTCGAGCACGGCGTCCGTGCCATCGCTGGCGTCATGAGGCTCCAGTTGGTCCCGCTGCTCCAGCGGCAGCAGCGCGTCCAGGCGGCTGTCCGGCGCGTCTGCGGCTTCGATGTCCAGCGCCAGCAGGGCCTGCAGGGCTTCTTCCACGCCCGGCTGGGGCGTCTTGAGGAAGCCGGCGGCGAACTGGTGCAGCAGGCGCTGCACTTCGTCGGAGGCCGCCACGCAGGCGGCAATCTGGTCGGGCGTGCCACAGCGCTGCGGCTGCAGATGGGTCAGCGTATGTTCCAGCAGGCGCGCCAGGTCCGACAAGGCCTTGAAGCCCACGGTGGCCGAGCTTCCTGCCAGCGAATGCGCAAAGGCGACGGCATCGTCGGGCACGGGCTCGCCGGGCTCGGTCGCCCATTGCTGCAGCGTCAGGTCCAGGCGGCGCGACCATTCGTCGGCCTCGTTGAGGTAGACGTTGTACAGCGGCGCGCTGATGCGCAGGCCATCCACGACCTTGAAGCCATCGGCGTCGATGCCGGACAGATCCTCGTCGCCGGACGCTTCGGCTGCTTCGGCGGCATCGACCACGGCTGCGGTCTGCGGCGCCTGCGGGGTTCCCGCCTCGGTCGCCTCGGGTGCCTCGACTGCTTCAACCGCTTCAACCGCTTCAACCGCTTCAACCGCTTCAACCGCTTCTGGCACCGTGATCATCTCGATCGCTTCGGCGGGTGCCGCTGCCGGTGTCAGGCCCAGATCCAGGTCCAGCCCCTCGAAAGGCGCCAGCGGCACGGCGGCGTGCGGTGCTTCAGTTTCAGCGTCAGCCTCGATGGCTTCGGCTTCGATGGCGGCGGCCTCGGGCAGCGCGGGCGGGTCGCCCGCGACGACGGCCAGGGCTTCCTGCTCGCTGTCGCGCATGGCGGCCTCGAAGGCCGCGAAGTCCAGTTCCTCGACGGCGTCGGTAGCCAGTTCGGCAGGTGCCTCGGCGGCGTGCGGTGTCAGTGTCTCCAGGGGTTCCTGCGGCGCGGCGGCCGAAGGCTGGGGGTCCGGCTCCAGCAGGTCGAAGTCCAGCGCAAAGTCCAGCTCGCCAGAGGGCTGGACGGGCTGGGCGGGCGCGGCCTGCTCGGGCGCATCCAGGTGCTCTGCCTGCGGCTCCTGGGCCACGGGCGCGAATTCCTCGATTGCGGCGGTAGTGGATTCGGGCGCGGGTTCGGGTTCGGGCTGTGCGAGGGGATCGGCACGCGGTGTGCGCGGCACCAGGGCCACGTCGGCACGCAGGCCTTCCAGGCGCATGGCATCGGCCGCAGCGCGGAAAGGCGTGGCCTGCCAGGCGTCGGCCTGGTGCCGCTCTATGGCCGAGGCCCAGGCGCCAAAGGCGCGCAGCGCATCGCTGGCCAGCTCCTGCATGGGCTGGGGCATGGCCTTTTGCTCGGCCAGCCAGGCGTTGAGCATCTGCTCCATGGCCCAGCCGGCTTCGCCGAATTCATCCAGGCCCACCATGCGCGAACTGCCCTTGAGCGTATGGAAGGCGCGGCGCAGCGTGGTCTGCTCGCTGAGGTTGCCCGGCTCGTCGGCCAGGGCGCGCAGGGCCTGCAGGCCGTTGTCCACCACCTCGCGGGCCTCTTCCAGGAAGATGCCCAGCAGTTCGTCGTCCGAGTCTTCTTCCGAGACCGACAGGCCGGCCGGCGGGGGCACGGGCTCGGACACGGATGCAGAAACGGATTCAGAGACGGTTTCAGGCGCAGATTCGGCTGCGGGCCCTGGCCCGGCCAGGGGCTGGTCCAGCTGGAAGACCGGCTCGGCCGGTGCTTCGAGGGCCTTGGCGAACTGCGCCAGTTCCGCGGCATCGGCCAGCGCGTCCTGCTCGGCGGCGGCGGGCTGCGCCAGCGGCTCGGTCGCGATGTCCACGGGAGCCGGGGGTGGCGTGGAGGGCGCGGCAGATTCCGGCTCGGCGATGGCGTCCTGCGGCACGGGCAGCGGCTGGGCCACGGCAACGGCTTCGCGCTGCGGCGGCACGGCGGCGGTGTCCAGGGCGGGCAGTTGCTCGGGCGCCTTGCCCGCATCGTCGGCCCGGTGGCCACGTCGGCCCATGAGGATGCGCAGGCCGCCTTCGGCCTCGTCATAGACGAAGAGCTTGCGCGCCATGCTGCGCTGGTAGCTCAGCATGTCGATCAGAAAGCCCATGGCGCCCAGGCTGTTGCCCAGTTTCTCGAACACCTTGGGACGTTCCGCGTCGTCGATCTCACCCAGTACCAGCCGTTCCACGGTCTCGCGCATTCGCTGCATGGCCTGCGTGGCCTGGTCCAGGCCCAGCACGGACAGCACGCCGCGCATCTGCGCCATCTGGCCCGACACGGGTGCCAGCACCGTGGCATCGGCAGGATTGCGGAAATACTGGTCCAGGTGCCGCTCGGCCTCGGCCAGCGTGGCACGCAGCTCGCCCACGACCGAGCCCATGGTCTGGTGGTCGCTGGCCTGGCGGTACAGCTCCTCCATCCAGGGCTCCAGCGGACGCGCGGGCGCGCCCTGCAGGGATTCCTCCAGGCGCTGGACCAGGTTGGCGGACTGCTCGGCCAGTTCCTCGTCGCCCATGTCCATGGTGGCAAAGGCCGCCTGCAGGTAGAGCACGGAGGTGGCCACTTCCATGGCCAGTTCGGCCGGTGGCGGCTCGCCGATGCGGGCCACGGTTTCGGCCACCTTGATCAGCATGCGCGCCAGGCCATGGCTGGCCGGGTGCAGCTTGACCAGGGATTCGGCCACCTGGGCGAACTGGTCCACCACGGTCTTGGTGCGGGCACGGTCGCCGCCGGCAAGGGCGGACCAGGTATCGGCTGCCGTGGTGATGCGCTTGCGCGCCTGCACCAGCACCGCCGGGTCGTATCGGCCAAAGCGTGTCTGCTGGTAGTCCACCTGGGGCTGGGCCTGCATGCCATAGGCCTGGCGCACCGCCTGCAGGGCCGCGCCAGCCTGCTCGGCAGGGCGGGCCTGGGCGCAGAAGAACAGCAGGTCCTGCAGCAGCCGTGCAGGCGGCGTGCGGTCGCCCTTGGCCATGGCCGCGTACTGCATGAGCACGCGCGAGGCCATGCGCTTGACGTACAGGTCGACCACGATCATCCCGCGCGACTGCGCGTCGAAGAAGCCGGCCGCCACCTTCCAGAAGCTGCGCGCGGTGACATCCTCGGTCTGGCCCACGGCAAAGCGCAGGCACAGGTCGCGCATCTGGGCGGCGGCCTCGCGGTCGTCGCTCTTGACCATGCGCAGCACCACGCCGTCGAGCAGGGCCCGGGCATCGGGGCCGTAGGCCAGCGGCTCGGGCTGGCGCGCCCATTCGGGCTCGCGCGCGCGGCGCTCGGCAGGCCACAGGTCGGCCGGGTGCACCTTGTCGTTGCCGGCCAGCGCCTGGGTGTCGCGATATTGGGGAAACAGGGCCACGGCCGAGACGGTCTTGCCGGCCAGCACGGTCTCCAGGTATTCGATGAGCGCGAAGCTGGCGCGCTCCAGCGTGGCCGCAGCCTGGTCGGTGCACAGCTCGGGGCGCTGCACAAAGCGCTGCACGGCGCTTTCCATGCCGCGCAGCACCAGGGCCGGAGAGCCCAGGCCCACCATTTCGAGGGCGCCGCAGGCCTGGTGCAGTTGCTGGCGGGCGATGCGCAGGGCCGAGGTGTCAAGCTCCTCCAGGTCCGAGGCGCGTGCCGCATCGGCATCGCGCACGAAACGGGCCACCGCCTTGCTCGCCCCTTCCAGCGACTTGCGCAGCTCATCGAGCACCCAGGCCAGCGGGCCCAGGTCCTGTTCGGTGTGCGCGGCCTGCGCCGCGCCCGTTTGCGATTCGTCAACCACTGACATGGACAGTTCCCCAAGCCCCTAGGGCCTGTGCATAGCTATGTTGGACCGGGTCAGGCAATCTTGAAACGCGCCACCGACTGGCGCAGTTCCTCGGCCATGTGCGAGAGTTCGCGCACCTGCTGTGCCGTGGTGCGCGTGCCTTCGCCCGTCTGCTCGGTCACCGCGAAAATGTGCTGGATGTTCTCGGCCACGTCGTTGGCCAGAACGGCTTCGCGCGAGGTGGACGAGGAGATCAGCTCGATCAGCTCGGCCAGATGGCGCGACACGGAGTCGATCTCGGTCAGCGCGGTGCCGGCGGAGTCGGACAGGCGGGCCCCCTCGACCACACCCTGGGTGGAGCGCTCCATGGCGGCCACGGCATCCTGGGTATCGGTCTGAATCGCCTTCACCAGCGCCGCGATCTGGCGCGTTGCGTCGGCCGAGCGTTCGGCCAGGCGCTGCACTTCTTCGGCCACCACCGAGAAGCCGCGACCGGCTTCACCGGCCGATGCGGCCTGGATGGCGGCGTTCAGCGCCAGCACGTTGGTCTGCTCGGTAATGTCGGAAATCAGCTCGGTGATTTCACCGATCTCCTGCGAGGATTCGCCCAGCCGCTTGATGCGCTTGGAGGTTTCCTGGATCTGGTCGCGGATGGAGTTCATGCCGCCGATGGCGTTCTGCACGGCCTTCAGGCCCAGGTCCGCAGCTTCCAGCGACTGGCGCGCCACCTGGGCAGATTCCTGCGCCTGGGTGGAGACCTCGTTGATGCGGCCGGCCATGTCCAGCACGGAGCGGCCGGTTTCGCGGATCTCGCGCAGCTGTTCGGTCGATGCGGCCAGCAGCTCGGTGGAGTTGGCATCCACCTCGGCCGTGGTCTGCGCCACGCGCGTTGCCGTGTTCTGCACGCTGCCCACCAGGGCACGCAGCTCTTCCACCGTGTAGTTCACCGAGTCGGCGATGGCGCCGGTGATGTCCTCGGTCACGGTGGCTTCCTGAGTCAGATCGCCCTCGGCCACCGACTGCAGCTCGTTCATCAAACGCAAAATGGCGGCCTGGTTGGCGTCGTTGATGCGCTTGGCTTCATGCTCCTGCACGCGCGACTCTTCCTGGCGGCGTTCGGCAGCTTCCTGACGCAGACGGCTGTCGAGCAGCTGCACGCGGGACAGGCCCACGCCGCACAGCAGCACCAGCACGGTGGCCAGGGCCAGCAGGCCCATGGGCAGCGAGCCGATGCCGGCGCCGCTTTGCAGCTTGTTCTGCAGATCTTCCAGATGGCGGCGCAGCGGTTCGCTGTCGGCATTGATGGCGGTCTGGGCCTCGCGGGCGGACACCAGGCCCTGCAGGTTGCCCAAAATGGCGCTGGCCTGGCTACGGGTCTCTTCGTAGAGCTTGATCAGCGCCTCGATCTGCTCGCGGGTCTGGGCGTCGCGCGTGGGAGGCAGGCGCAGTTCGCTGCTGCCGCCCAGCAGGCTTTCGGAGATTTCCTTGAACGAGTTCAAGTCCTTGCCCAGCAGGAACACCGCCTCGGGGCTCACGCCTTCGGCAGTCTGGAATTCGTTGGCCGACTTGCCGATACGCTGGGTCAGCATCACGAGCTGGCCGGCGGCGGAGATTTCCGCCGGGCTGGCGCCCTGCTGCAGCTTGAGCGAGGAGATGGTTTCGGCGATCTCCAGCAGATCCGAGGACTGGCGGTTGATGGTGCGCAGCGCGTCGCCGACCTGGGTCAGGATCTGCTTTTGGTCCATCACCACCTTGGCGCTTTGCTCGGCACGCTCCATCAGCGGCGTGATCTGGCCCAGTTCATCGGCATAGGCGCCGCCCAGCGGCCGCACGCCCAGGGAGTCGTCGCCCGAGACAACGGCACGCACGTTGCGCGCCAGCACGCCGGCGCTGTCCTGCACGTCCGCAAAGGAGGATGCCGCGCCTGTCAGCGCCTGCGAAACCGACTTGGCCAGACGCTGCGATTGCATCAGCGCCTGGCCGGTGGCGGCCAGCTGCTGCGCCGAGCCGTCGGCCTGGCGCAGGGCCCAGGCCGCAGCCAGAACCAGGGCCAGCACCGACACGCCCAGCAAGGTGGACAGCGTGCGCTGGTGGCGCGCGGCAGGCGCGCGGCCCAGCAGCGGCAGGACCACCATGTCCTGGTCCAGGGCTGCGCTGGCGTCGCCCGGCATGGCGTCGGGCGCGCCCTGCACGGTCATGGACGCATCGAGTGCGTACATATCCTGGGAGACGGTGTCTCCGAGCATGCTGTTGTCCGCGCCCGAGCCGGCGTCGGCCGGCTTGCGTTGGAAGCGATTTGCAAGACGTTGCAAGAATGACATGGGACGACCTTCAGAAACTCAGGCGCGAATGCTCAGAAACTCGGAGGTTTGGGACAGGCGCTGCAGTTGCAGCTCCTGCCAGCGGTGGCCCGCTTCATCGATATGCACGGGGCCGAAAAAGGCGGGAGATTGCTCGGGCGCAGGCTCGGTGCGCACAAAGGCGTCGGCGCTGCGCAGGCCCTGCAGGCGGTCCACGAGCAGGGAGGCGTTCACTTCCAGCGCGGCATTGAAGGCCAGCAGGCTGGACTCGGCCAGCGCCGGTTCGCTGCGTGCCACGCCGTGGCCCAGCAGGCTGGCCAGGTCGATCACCCCGGCCAGGGTGCCGCGCAGGTTGGCAATGCCCAGGAACCAGGGCTTTGTATAGGGCACGGGCTGCACGCCGGCCCAGGGAAAGATTTCGCCGGACTGACCCAGCGGCATCAGGTAGTTGCGCCCACCGGCCTGTACGGCCAGCCAGGCGGCCACCTTGACGCCTTCGCTGCGTGCGGCCTGGAGGCGGCCGGCCAGACGGGATTGCAGATCGCGCAGTGCTTCACGGTTCGCCATGGGCAGCGCACCGCGTCAGTTCAGCGCCGCGATCTTGGCCTGCAGCTCGCCTGCATCCACCGGCTTGGTGATGTAGTCACGTGCGCCCTGGCGCATGCCCCAGACCCGGTCGGTTTCCTGATTCTTGCTGGTGCACATGATGATGGGCAGGTCCGCGTACAGCGGGTCGCGCGTGATGGCACGCGTGAGCTGAAAGCCGTTCTGGCCGGGCATGACCACGTCCATCAGGATCAGGTCGGGCCGGTCTTCGGCCAGGCTGCGCAGGGCTTCCTCGCCGTTCTCGGCCGTGCGTACCTGCAGTCCCTGCTTTTGCAGCATGTCGGACAGAAACATCAGTTCGGTCTTGGAATCGTCCACGACCAGGACTTTGCGGATGGGCATCAAAGTGCTCCTATGGTTTGCTTGCCGAACTGCTCCACGGCCTGCAGCAGCTGGTCTTTGGTGAAGGGTTTCGTGAGGTAGTCCTGGCAGCCCACCATGCGCCCGCGCGCCTTGTCGAATACGCCGTCCTTGGACGAGAGCATGACCACGGGCGTATCAGCGAAGCGCGCATTGCGCTTGATGATGGCGCAGGTCTGGTAGCCGTCCAGCTTGGGCATGAGGATGTCGCAGAAGATCAGCTGGGGCTGGTAGTCGTTGACCTTGGACAGCGCGTCGAAGCCGTCGTCGGCCAGGAGCACTTCGTGCCCGCCTTGCTTGAGGAAGATTTCTGCGCTGCGGCGGATGGTATTGCTGTCATCCACCACGAGTACGCGCAAGGGTGCGCCCGATGTCGTCACTGAGAAACCTCCCGGAAATGTATGAGTCGGCGCGGGTGGTCCCGCGCTCAGATTTCGACCATCTCAAAGTCTTCTTTACGTGCACCGCATTCGGGACAGGTCCAGTTCATGGGCACGTCATCCCAACGCGTCTGGGGTGCGATGCCATGCTCGGGGCAGCCTTGCGCCTCGTCATAGATCCACCCGCAGATCAAGCACATCCAAGTTTTAGGGTCGGTCACAGCTTAAAGGGCCTTCACATAGAATGCAACGATTGTATCTAGTCATAACCACCCGCCACGGCCTTCGCTGGCGGGGCGCAAACTGGGCAGAGCCATGGCATTGAACCCCTCCAACTCCCCCAGTCCCGACACCGAATTGGTGGACGAAACCGCTCCCGTCTGCGTGCTGGTCTTCAACGCCAGCGACCCCAGCGGAGCGGGTGGCCTGTCGGCCGATATTGCCACCATCGCCTCGGTCGGCGGTCATCCGCTGCCCGTGGTCACGGGTGCCTACGCGCGCGATTCGGCCAAGATCTTCGAGCATTTCCCCTTTGACGACGAGGCCGTGGCCGAGCAGGCGCGCGCCGTGCTGGAGGACATTCCCGTGTCCGCCATCAAGGTCGGCTTCGTGGGCAGCCCGGGCAACCTGGCAGCGATCGCCGAGATTGCCTCCGACTATCCCGACATCCCCATTGTCTGCTACATGCCGGACCTGTCGTGGTGGGAGGAAGACCCGCTCGACCAGTACATGGACGCCCTCAAGGAGCTTGTGCTGCCGCAAACCTCGGTGTTGGTTGGAAGCCACAGTACGCTGTGCCGCTCGCTGCTGCCCGACTGGAGCAACAGCCGCAGCCCCACGGCGCGCGACATCGCCATGGCGGCCGAGGCCCTGGAAGTGCCCTACGTGCTGGTCACCGGCATCCCGCTGCCCGACCAGTTCGTGGACAACGTACTGGCCACGGCGCAGTCCGTGCTGGGCAACAGCAAGTACGAGATGTTCGACGCCACCTTCACCGGCTCTGGCGACACCCTGTCGGCCGCGCTGGCGGCCCTGGTGGCCAGCGGCAACGACCTGGGGCTGGCCACGCAGGAGGCGCTGGAGTACCTGGACCGCAGCCTGGACAGCGGCTTTCGCCCCGGCATGGGCCACTTCATCCCGGACCGCATGTTCTGGGCCCAGCCCGAGCCCGAGGACGAAGACGCCGATGCCGCCGAGCCGCTCACCGAACTCGACTCCGACACCCAAGCCATCGAAGGCTTCGTGATGCCCCCCCATGACACCAAGCATTGAAATGAGCCACCCCTGAGCGGCTGCGCCGCTTCCCCTCTCTCGCTGCGCGGGAGGGGACGACACCCTCGCGGCGGGGCGGCCCTTGCTCGGTGTCCCGCGCTTGGATCTCGCCAGTTTCGCCAAGGCTCTCTGCACTATGACCACTGACCTGAATATTCCCCTGTTCGAACGCGCCAAGGCCGTGATCCCCGGCGGCGTGAATTCACCCGTGCGCGCCTTCAACGCCGTGGGCGGCACGCCGCGCTTCGTGCGCCGCGCCCAGGGCGCGCATTTCTGGGACGAGAACGCCCAGCAGTTCACCGACTACATCGGCTCCTGGGGTCCGATGATCCTGGGCCACGGCCACCCCGAGGTGATGGCCGCCGTGCAGGCCGCCGCGCTGGAAGGCTTCTCCTTCGGCGCGCCCACGGAGCGCGAGGTCGTGCTGGCCGAGAAGATCCTCTCGCTCATGCCTTCCATGGACATGGTGCGCATGGTCAGCTCGGGCACCGAGGCCGGCATGAGCGCGCTGCGCCTGGCGCGCGGCTTCACGGGCCGCAACAAGATCATCAAGTTCAACGGCTGCTACCACGGCCATGCCGACGCGCTGCTGGTCAAGGCCGGCTCGGGCCTGGCGACCTTTGGCGCCTCGTCCTCGGCCGGCGTGCCGCAGGACGTGGTCAAGGACACGGTGGTGCTGGAATACAACGACGTGGGCCAGCTCGAAGAGGCCTTCGCCCAGTTCGGCGACCAGATCGCCTGCGTGATCATGGAGCCCATTGCGGGCAACATGAACTTCGTGCGCGCCAGCGTGCCCTTCACGCGCCGCATCCGCGAACTCACGCGCGAGCATGGCGCGCTCATGGTCTATGACGAGGTGATGACCGGCTTTCGCGTGGCCCTGGGCAGCGCCCAGAGCCTGTACGCCCAGCAGATCGAAGGCTTTGCGCCCGACATCACCGTGCTGGGCAAGGTCATCGGCGGCGGCATGCCCATGGCGGCCTTTGGCGCGCGCCGCGAGATCATGGAAAAGCTCTCGCCCCTGGGCCCGGTCTACCAGGCCGGAACCCTCTCGGGCAACCCCATCGCCACGGCCTGCGGCCTCAAGACGCTGGAGCTGATCAGCGAGCCGGGCTTCCACGACGCCCTGCACGCGAAGACCGGCCGCCTGATGGCCGGCTTCAAGGCCGAGGCCGACGCCGCCGGCGTGCCTTTCAGCGTGGACCACCAGGGCGGCCTGTTCGGCTTCTACCTGCTGCCCGAGCTGCCCAGCACCTGGACCGAGGTCATGAAGACCGATGGCGCACGCTTCAACCGCTTCTTCCACGGCATGCTGGAGCGCGGCCACTACTTCGCGCCCGCGCTGTACGAGGCCGGCTTCGTGAGCGCCGCGCACACGGATGCGGACATCGACAAGACCATCGAAGCCGCGCGCGAAGTGTTCAAGACGCTCTGACGCTGGCCCGTACCTGCCGATCGAGCCCGCCCTCGCGGGCTCTTTTCACGTCAGGGCCGACGAAAAGCCTGGCGCGCCTGCTCGACCTCGTCGCGCACGGCGCAGCCCTGTGCATGGTCGTTGACCAGGCCCATGGCCTGCATGAACGAGTACACGGTGGTCGGACCCACGAACTTCCAGCCGCGCTTTTTCAGCTCCTTGGACAGGGCGCGCGATTCTGCGGTTTCGGACACGGGGCCCGCGCCCTGCACGGGCTCCGGCGCATGGCGCCAGAAGAAGGCCGACAGCGAGCCTTCCGCCTCCACCATCTCCAGCGCCCGCTGTGCATTGTTGATCACGGCCTCGATCTTGCCGCGATGCCGCACGATGCCCGCATCGCCCAGCAGCCGCAGCACATCGTCTTCGGTGAAACGCGCGACCTGTTGGAAGTCGAAGCCCGCAAAGGCCGCGCGGAAGTTCTCGCGCTTGTTGAGGATGGTCAGCCAGCTCAGGCCGGACTGGAAGCCCTCGAGGCTGAGTTTCTCGAACAGGCGCCGGTCGTCGGCCACGGGGAAGCCCCATTCACGGTCGTGGTAGGCCAGATAGTTGTCCGTGGCGGCGCACCAGTGGCAGCGCGGCCGGCCGTCGGGGGCGGTGAACAGGCGGGACATGGTCAGGATTTCCCGGGCTCGGGAGAGGGGAGCGACAGCAGCCAGGCCGCCATCTGCAGGGATTGCGCCGTATCGAGGTGCGGATGGCGCGGCATGATGGCGCGGCCCCATTCGCCGGCCCCGCCCTCGCGGATCTTGCGCGCCAGGTAGTCGGCGGCATCTTCGCGGGCCCGGTAGCGCTCGGCGATCTGCTGGAAGGACGGGCCCACGTAGTGGCGCACCATGCCGTGGCAGCGCAGGCAGTCATTGCCCTCGACCAGGGCCTTGCCGGCAAGCAGCCGGGGGCCTGCATTTGGATCTGCAGCTGCCGTCACGGCAGCTGCCGGCAGGCCCGCAACGGGCGCAACAGCCGGCCCGCGCATGATGCGCCAGCCGATGTTGAAGACACCCAGAGCCACCAGCAGCATGAAGACCACGAGCGCCCAGCCCAGCCAGCGGGGCCGGTGGGGGGCGTCGTCGCCCTCGTCGTCTGCGCCAGGAGGCAGTTGGCCGGCCATCAGTGGCGGAAGTGGCGCACGCCGGTGAAGACCATGGCGACGCCGCGCTCGTTGGCGGCGTCAATGACTTCCTGGTCGCGCATGGAGCCACCGGGCTGGGCCACGCAGGTGGCACCCGCGTCAACGACCACGTCCAGGCCGTCGCGGAAGGGGAAGAAGGCATCGCTGGCCACGACCGTGCCCTGCAGGCTCAGCCTGGCGGCCTCGGCCTTGATGGAGGCGATGCGTGCCGAGTCCAGGCGGCTCATCTGGCCTGCGCCCACGCCCATGGTCATGCCGTTCTTGCAGAACACGATGGCATTGCTCTTGACGTACTTGGCGACCTTCCAGGCGAACAGCAGGTCCTGCAGTTCTTCGGGGGTAGGCTGCTTGACGGTGACGACCTTGAGGTCGGCCAGGGCCAGCTCATGGTTGTCGGCGGTCTGCAGCAGCAGGCCCGAGCCGACGCGCTTGGCGTCCATGGCGTTGCGGCCCTGGTCCCAGGCGCGCTCTCCACCGGCCGGCAGGGCGATCCTCATCAGGCGCACATTGACCTTGGGCTTGAAGATTTCCAGCGCCTCGGCCGTGAAGTCGGGGGCCATCAGCACCTCGACGAACTGCTTGACCACGGCCTCGGCCGCCGCCTTGTCCACCGTGCGGTTGAAGGCGATGATGCCGCCGAAGGCGCTGGTGGGATCGGTCTGGAAGGCCTTGGCATAGGCTTCGTGCGCGTCCTTGCCCACGGCCACGCCGCAGGGGTTGGCGTGCTTGACGATCACGCAGGCAGGCTGCTCGAAGCTCTTGACGCATTCCCAGGCGGCATCGGCGTCGGCGATGTTGTTGTACGACAGCTCCTTGCCCTGCAGCTGCTCGCCCGTGACCAGGGAGCCGGGAGCCGGGTACAGGTCGCGGTACAGGGCGGCCTGCTGGTGGCTGTTTTCGCCGTAGCGCAGGTCCTGCACCTTGGTGAAGTGGCCGTTGCTCTGGCCGGGGAAGGCGCTGCGCTCGGGCACGTAGGTTTCGGACAGCTTCTCGTCCTCGAACTTCACGCTGGACAGGTAGTCGCTGATGGCGCCGTCGTACTGGGCGATGCGGTTGAAGGCGGCCACGGACAGCGCAAAGCGCAGCTTGTCGGACAGCTTTCCGCTGGCCTTGAGTTCGCCCAGCACGGCTTCGTACTGGCCGGCGTCGGTGATCACGCCCACGTCGGCCCAGTTCTTGGCGGCAGAGCGCACCATGGCCGGGCCGCCGATGTCGATGTTCTCGATGGCGTCGGCCAGCGTGCAGCCGGCCTTGGCCACGGTGGCCTCGAAGGGGTAGAGGTTCACCACCAGCAGGTCGATGGTGTCGATGCCGTGCTCCTTGAGGGCCGCCATGTGGGCCGGCAGCTCGCGGCGCGCCAGCAGGCCGCCGTGGACCTTGGGGTGCAGGGTCTTGACGCGGCCGTCCAGCATCTCGGGGAACTGGGTGACTTCGGCGACCTCGGTCACGGGCAGGCCAGCCTCGGCCAGCAGCTTGGCGGTGCCGCCGGTGGACAGCAGCTTGATGCCCAGGGCGTGCAGGCCTTGGGCGAATTCGACAATACCGGTCTTGTCAGAGACGGAGAGCAGGGCGTTCATGGGCGTCGGTGCAGGGAGTTTGAAAAAAAGGGGAATTCGTGCCGCTCAGAGCATGTCGTGCTCAAGCAGCTTCTTGCGCAGCGTGTTGCGGTTCAGGCCCAGCCAGTCGGCGGCGCGGGACTGGTTGTTGTCGGCCTGGCTCATCACCACTTCCAGCAGCGGCTTTTCGACCAGGTGGATCAGCATGTCGTACATGCCATTGGGCTTTTCGCCGTCGAGATCGCGGAAATACCCCTCCAGGCTTTCACGCACGCATTGTTCGATGTTCTGGTTGCTCATACTGTCATTCCTGCGGGCTCTCCGAATTCGGCGCTTGTGGCGCCGGCATCGATGGCGGCCGGTATCCGGTCCATCCGTGCGCCCAGGGCGTCCAGATAGTCGGCCACGGCCTGCCATTGCACCGCGCAGTCCTCGATGGTGTTGATGTGTTGTCTGAATGCCTCGCCGCCCGGCAGGCTGCGCAGGTACCAGGCGATGTGCTTGCGCGCGCTGCGCACGCCGGTGCCCTCGCCGTACAGGCTGTAGTGGTCCTGCAGGTGGTCCAGCAGCAGCCGGCGCAGCTCGGCCACCAGCGGCGGGGCCATGTGCTCGCCCGTGGCCATGAAGTGCGCGATCTCGCGGAAGATCCAGGGCCGGCCCTGGGCCGCGCGGCCGATCATCACGGCGTCGGCGCCCGTGTAGGCGAGCACGTCGCGCGCCTTCTCGGGGCTGGTGATGTCGCCATTGGCCACCACGGGCACGCGCACCGCCGCCTTGACGGCAGCGATGGTGTCGTACTCGGCAAAGCCCTTGTAACCCTGCTCGCGCGTGCGGCCGTGCACGGTGAGCATCTGTATGCCCACCTCCTCGAAGCGGCGGGCCAGCACCACGGCGTTCCTGTGCGCGTCGCACCAGCCGGTGCGCATCTTCAGCGTGACGGGCACGCCGTGCGGGGCGCAGGCCTCGACCACGGCCTGGGCAATCTCCACGGCCAGGGCCTCGTTCTGCATCAGGGCCGAGCCGGCCCATTTGTTGCAGACCTTCTTGGCCGGGCAGCCCATGTTGATGTCGATGATCTGGGCGCCGCGGTCCAGGTTGTAGCGTGCGGCCTCGGCCATCATCTCGGCGTCCGTGCCCGCGATCTGCACCGCGATGGGGCCGGGCTCGCCTTCATGGTTGGCGCGGCGCGAGGTCTTGAGGCTGTTCCACAGGTCCTTGCGCGATGTCACCATCTCGCTGACCGCGTAGCCCGCGCCCAGGGCCTTGCACAGCTGGCGGAACGGCCGATCCGTCACCCCGGCCATGGGGGCGACGAACAGGCGGTTGGCCAGGGCATGGGGGCCTATGGACAGGGGAAGGGAGGACATCGGGAAAGCCGGAGAAAACGCGCGCGCCGAGCACAAAACGGGCGGCAACAAAGGACCAAGATTGTACCTGCCCAAATTTTCAGCAGGGCTAAAACCGGGCCGTCAAGACGGCCAAGCGGCGAAAACAAGACAGCGCAGCGGTTTCATGGTGTGGGAACGAAGGTGCGCACCTGGCCCGGAACGGCCTGCAGCCCGTAGGCACCAAGCCGGCCCTGCCACCAGCGGCGGTTGAATTGCACGTCGGGAGAGACCTGGTCGTCGGGCATGGGGCGCAGGCCGACCTTCTGCAGCCCGGCTTTCTGCGGCCCGGCTGCCTGCAGCCCAGCTGTCTGCGGCCCAGCCTCCAGTCCCAGGTCCAGCGCCTCGCCGTCGGCCAGCGGGCCGCGCACCACGGCCATGGCCTTGCGCCCGTCGGTCACCCAGGCGTCCAGCACCAGGGCCGGGCCGGGCTCGGACCCGGTCAGGCTCACGCAGCCTTGCAGACGCGGCTCCAGGCCCAGCGGCTCCAGCTCGCGCTGCAGCTGCTCCAGCCTGTCGCCCACGGCCGGGTCCGGCAGGGTGCAGCCCTTGGCCTGCAGCGCCTTGCCCCAGGCGGAGGGCGGTGCGGCCTGGGCGGGCGGCGCCTGGGCAGCGGCCTGTGCCACCACGGTGGTGTCCTTGCCTGGCGATGGCTGCAACGCGGCGCAGCCGGCCAGGCCGGCCGCTGCCATTCCCAATGCTGCCCATCCCGCCCATCCTGCAATCCGCCCTGTCTGCATGACGCCCCCTGTGCTTGTGGTTCTGGAACAGGCCTCACGATAGCTTCAGGCCGACAAGGCGTCAGCCAGCGCAGACCTACACTTGGCAGCACCTATGGAAGTCTGGATGCATCAACTGCTGGGCTGGCTGGCTTTGCCGCAGTTCGGCCTCAGCACCGTGTTCATCGTGGCCCTGATCTCGGCCACGCTGCTGCCGCTGGGCTCCGAGCCTGCGGTGGTGGGCCTGCTGCAACTCAACCCCGATCTGTTCTGGCAAACGGTCTTCGTGGCCACGGCCGGCAATACGCTGGGCGGCGCCATCAGCTGGTGGATGGGCCTGGGTGCGCACAAGGCCTGGCGTGCGGCACGCGAGCGGCGGCGCGCCGGACTGCCCGAGGATCTGCGGGCCAAGCCGCCCCGCGCCCTGTCCCGCCACGAGCGCCGCGCCCGCGTGTGGCTGCGCCGCCTGGGCGCCAAGGCCTGCTTGCTGAGCTGGCTGCCCGTGGTGGGCGATCCGCTGTGCGCCGTGGCCGGCTGGCTGCGCCTGCCGTTCTGGCCCTGCGTGTTCTACATGGCCATCGGCAAGTTCCTGCGCTATGTGGTGATGACGGTGCTGCTGCTGCAGTTGCTGCCGGCCTCCTGGACCAGCTGAGGCCGAAGCCCTCCCCTTTTTGCGATCTACGCCTGCGGCTCGCGCGCCCAGGGTGCCAGCGCGAAGTGCGCGGCCAGGAAATCGATCAGCGCCTGCACGCGCGCCGGCCGGGCACGCCCCGGCGGCGTGACGATGTGCAGGGCGATGGAGGGCACCTGCCAATCGTCCATGCAGGTCTGCAGCGCACCCGATTGCAAATCTTCCCAGGCCAGGAATTCGGGCTGCAGGGCCAGGCCCAGCCCGGCGCGCAGGGCCGGGGCCAGGCCCTCGGCATTGTTCACTCGCATGGCCGTGGGAACGACCTGGGCGAACTCGCCGCGGCGCGCATGCACGAAGCGCCAGGCCTCGCCCAGGCGGCTGTGCACATAGCGCAGCGCCCGGTGCTGCGCCAGATCTCGCGGATGGGAGGGGCGGCCGTGGCGCTCGAAGTATTCGGGTGATCCCACCAGCAGCAGGCGCACCGTGCACAGGCGCCGCGCCAGCAGGCTGGAGTCGGGCAGGGAGGAGATGCGCAGCGCGATGTCGAAGCCCTGGGCCACCACGTCGATCAGCTCGTCGCTGAAGTGCAGGTCCAGCGTGACTTCCGGGTGCTCGGCCATGAAGGCGGGCACGGCCGGTGCCAGGTGCGAGATGCCGAACGACATGGGCGCCGCAATGCGGATGGGGCCGCGCAGGCTTTTGGACTGCTCGCTGATCTCGGCCTCCACGGCCTCGCCCTCGGCCAGGATGCGCGCGGCGCGCTCCAGCGAGGCCTGGCCGCCGGCCGTCAGCGACATGCGCCGCGAGGTGCGGTGCAACAAGCTGGTCTTGAGCCGCGTCTCCAGCCGCGTGATGGCCTTGGAGATGGTGGGCTGGGAGACGCCCAGGTCGGCGGCGGCCTTGGCGAAGGAGCCCGTTTCGGCCACCTTGGCGAAGACGGCCCAGGCTTCGAGGTCAGGAAGTCTTGGCATGAAAGTTTTGGAATAGATGTCTTTGCATATTTTCTATTCTCTTCTTGATCGGCAAAACATAAAGTTCATCCATCGCAACACACAACGCAGCAGGAGAACACCATGATCGAACGCCGTCCCTTCCAGGCCCTTGGCGGTGCCAACCACGGCTGGCTCGATGCCAAGCACCACTTTTCCTTCGCCGGCTACCACGATCCGGCCCGCATGGGCTGGGGCGCGCTGCGGGTGTGGAACGACGACACCATCGCCGCCGGCACGGGCTTCCCGCCCCATGCCCACGCCAACATGGAAATCATCACCTATGTCCGTGAAGGCGCCATCACCCACCAGGACAGCCTGGGCAACAAGGGCCGCACCGAAGCGGGCGATGTGCAGGTGATGAGCGCGGGCACCGGCATCCGCCACTCGGAATACAACCAGGAAAAGGACACGACGCGGATCTTCCAGATCTGGATCATGCCCGACGAGCGCGGCCAGCAGCCCCCGTCCTGGGGTGCCAAGCCCTTCCCCAAGGGCGAGCGCTCGGGCAGCTTCGTGGCCCTGGCCAGCGGCCTGCCCGGTGACGAGGACGCCCTGCCCATCCGCACCGCCGCCCGGGTGCTGGGCGCCACGCTGAAGGCCGGCGAGAGCACGGAGTACCGCATCGGCCGCGACCGCCTGGGCTACCTGGTGCCGGCCAGCGGCTCGGTGCAGATCGACGGCGTGACGCTGCAGGAGCGCGACGGCGCCGCCATCAGCGATGTGGACAGCTTCCGTGTGACGGCCCTGGCCGACACCGAGCTGGTGCTCGTCGACACGGCGCGCTGAAGCGCCCTGCCCGCCTCTTCCCAAGAAAACACGTCCCGTACCCCGTCCAACCCCTCCAGGAGATCACCATGACCGACCGCAAGTACCTCGAAGTCCTGACGCCCGCCAACAGCCAGATCATCTTCATCGACCAGCAGCCCCAGATGGCCTTCGGCGTGCAGTCCATCGACCGCCAGGTGCTCAAGAACAACGTGGTGGGCCTGGCCAAGGCGGCCAAGGCCTTCGGCATTCCCGCCACCATCACCACGGTGGAGACGGGCAGCTTCTCCGGCCACACCTATCCCGAACTGCTGGCCGTGTTCCCCGAGCACCAACTGCTGGAGCGCAGCTCCATGAATTCCTGGGACGACCAGAACGTGCGGGACGCACTGGCCAGTAACGCCGCCCAGGGCCGCAGGAAGATCGTGGTCTCCGGCCTGTGGACCGAGGTGTGCAACACCACCTTCGCCCTGTCGGCCCTGCATGACACGGACTACGAGATCTACATGGTGGCCGACGCCTCGGGCGGCACGTCGCTGGACGCCCACAACTACGCCATGGACCGCATGGTGCAGGCCGGCGTGGTGCCCGTGACCTGGCAGCAGGTACTGCTGGAATGGCAGCGCGACTGGGCCCGCCGCGAGACCTACGACGCGGTGATGGACATCGTGCGCGAGCATTCCGGCGCCTACGGCATGGGCGTGGACTATGCCTACACCATGGTGCACAAGGCTGCCGAGCGCGTGCAGCACGGCGAGACCATGGGCCCCAACCCCGCCAAGGCCTGAGCGCCAGCGCCGCCGCCGGTGTGCCTGCCGGGCATCCTGGCCGGCGAGCAGATCGTGCCCGTGGGCCGCCACCTGCTGCAGGGCATGGACCTGCGCAGCGCCTGAAGCAAGACGCAGGCCACCGGGCATGTGCTGCGCCAGCTGCCCGGCCGCAAGAGCACCGATGCCGATAGGCAGCACGGCTGACCTCTCCCCAAACCTTCAAGAAAACTGCACCATGACCACGCGCAGAAAAGTCCTGGGCTCCGCCGCCACCCTCGCCATGGGTGGACTGCTGGGTTGCACCACCGACGCTCGCCAAGGAGCCTCCATGTCCGATGCCACGCCCGAAGTCGTCTTCCACAACGGCCGCTTCACCACCCTGAACAAGGCCCAGCCCACCGCCACCGCCGTGGCCGTGAAGGACGGCCGTTTCATCGCCGTGGGCACGGACGCCGAGGTGCTGGCCCTGGCCGGCAGCGGCACGCGCCGTATCGACCTGCAGCGCCGCAGCGTGCTGCCCGGCCTGTTCGACAACCACACGCACGTGATCCGTGGCGGCCTGAACTTCAACCTGGAGCTGCGCTGGGACGGCGTGCGCTCGCTGGCCGACGCGCTGGACATGCTCAAGCGCCAGGTGGCCATCACGCCTGCGCCGCAGTGGGTGCGCGTGGTCGGCGGCTTCACCGAGCACCAGTTCGTGGAAAAGCGCCTGCCCACCATCGAGGAGATCAACGCCATCGCGCCCGACACGCCGGTCTTCCTGCTGCACCTGTATGACCGCGCCCTGCTCAACGCGGCCGCCCTGCGCGCCGTGGGCTACACCCGCGACACGCCCCAGCCCGCCGGCGGCGAGATCACGCGCGATGCCAAGGGCAACCCCACCGGCCTGCTGCTGGCCAAGCCCAACGCCACCATCCTCTATGCCACGCTGGCCAAGGGCCCCAAGCTGCCGCTGGACTACCAGGTCAACTCCACGCGCCACTTCATGCGCGAACTCAACCGCCTGGGCGTGACCGGCGTGATCGACGCGGGCGGGGGCTTCCAGAACTACCCCGACGACTACGACGTGATCCAGAAGCTCAGCGACGCCAACCAGATCACCGTGCGCCTGGCCTACAACCTGTTCACGCAAAAGCCCAAGGAGGAGAAGGCCGACTTCCTCAACTGGACGCAGAGCGTGAAATACAAGCAGGGCAACGACTATTTCCGCCACAACGGCGCGGGCGAGATGCTGGTGTACTCGGCCGCCGACTTCGAGGACTTCCGCCAGCCGCGCCCCGACATGCCCCCCAGCATGGAGGGCGACCTGGAGGAGGTGGTGCGCGTGCTGGTGCAGAACCAATGGCCGTGGCGCCTGCACGCCACCTATGACGAGACCATCTCGCGCGCGCTCGATGTGTTCGAGAAGGTGCACCGCGACACGCCCATCGACGGCCTGAACTGGTTCTTCGACCATGCCGAGACCATTTCGGACAAGTCCATCGACCGCATTGCGGCGCTGGGCGGCGGCGTGGCCGTGCAGCACCGCATGGCCTACCAGGGCGAGTATTTCACCGAACGCTACGGCGCACGCGCCACCGAGGCCACGCCGCCCGTCAAGAAGATCCTGGAGCGCGGCGTGAAGACCTCGGCCGGCACGGACGCCACGCGCGTGGCCTCCTACAACCCCTGGGTGTCGCTGTCGTGGATGGTGACGGGCAAGACCGTGGGCGGCCTGCAGATGTACCCCCAGCGCAACCTGCTGGACCGCGAGACCGCGCTGCGCATGTGGACCGAGAACGTGGCCTGGTTCTCCAACGAGGAAGGCCTGCGCGGCCGCATCCAGGTAGGCCAGTTGGCCGACATGATCGTGCCCAGCAAGGACTATTTCGCCGTGCCCGAGGACGAGATCTCCTTTCTCACCTCCGACCTCACCGTGGTGGGCGGCCGCGTGGTCTATGGCGCAGGCCCCTTCCAGCAGCATGACGACAACCCGCTGCCGCCGGCCATGCCCGACTGGTCGCCCGTGCGGCGCTTTGGCGGCTACGGCGCCTGGGGCGAGCCCGAGGGCGCGGGCAGGAACTCGCTCAATCCCGCGCGCTACCGCAGCCTGGCGGCGGCCTGCGGCTGCGGCACCCGCTGCGGCATGCACGGCCACAGCCATGCCGACGCATGGGCCTCGAACGTACCGGCGTCCGACCCCAAGAGCTTCTTCGGCGCGCTGGGCTGCTCCTGCTGGATGGCCTGAGGAGCAAGGCCATGCCCATCGATTCCAAGCCGTCTGCCCCGGCTGTTGCCGGCAGTTCCTCCGGCAGTTCCTCCGGCAGCTTCGCGCCGCTGCGCCAGCCCGTGTTCGCCGTGCTGTGGGCCGCCACGGTGCTGGGCAATATCGGCAGCTTCATGCGCGATGTGGCCAGCTCCTGGATGGTGACCGAGCTGTCGGCCAGTCCGGCCGCCGTGGCGCTGATCCAGACGGCGGCCACGTTGCCCATCTTCCTGCTGGCGATTCCGGCCGGCGTGCTGTCCGACATCCTGGACCGGCGGCGCTTCCTGATCGGCATCCAGATCCTGCTGGCCGCCGTCAGCGCCAGCCTGCTTCTGCTGGCACGCACCAACACGCTGACCGTGGAGTACCTGGTGGCGCTGACCTTCGTGGGCGGCATAGGCGCGGCGCTGATGGGGCCGACCTGGCAGTCCATCGTGCCCGAGCTGGTGCCGCGCAGCGACCTCAAGAACGCCGTGGCGCTGAACTCGCTGGGCATCAACATCGCACGCGCCCTGGGCCCTGCGGCCGGCGGCCTGCTGCTGGCCAGCTTCGGCGCGGCGGCGGCCTATGGAGCGGACGTGGCCAGCTACGTGTTCGTGATCGCCGCGCTGGTCTGGTGGAAGCGCCCCAAGGCCGAGGCCTCGGCCCTGAACGAGCAGTTCTTCGGCGCCTTCCGCGCAGGCCTGCGCTATGCCCGCTCCAGCCGCGAGCTGCATGTGGTGCTGCTGCGCGCCGCCGTGTTCTTCCTGTTCGCCAGCTCGGTCTGGGCCCTGCTGCCGCTGGTGGCGAGGCGCATGCTGGGCGGCTCGGCAGGCTTTTACGGCGTGATGCTGGGCGCCGTGGGCGCAGGCGCCATCCTGGGCGCGCTGCTGCTGCCGCGCCTGCGCAAAAGGCTGGATGCCGATGGCCTGGTGCTGCTGTCCTCCGTGCTCAGCGCCGCCGTGATGGCCGCGCTGTCCACCGCGCCGCCGCAATGGGCCGCCGTGCTGCTGATGCTGGTGCTGGGCCTGGGCTGGATCATTGCGCTGACCACGCTCAACGGCGTGGCCCAGGCGGTGCTGCCCAACTGGGTACGCGGCCGCGGGCTGGCCATCTACCTGATGGTGTTCAACGGCGCCATGGCGGGCGGCAGCCTGGCCTGGGGGCTGTTCGCGCAGGGTGTGGGCATTCCCACGGCGCTGCTGATCGGCGCGGCGGGCCTGGTGGCCATCTCGCTGGTGTTCCACCGCATCAAGCTGCCCACGGGCGAGGCGGACCTGCAGGCCTCCAACCACTGGCCCGAGCCGCTGCTGGCCGAACCCGTGGCCCATGACCGCGGCCCGGTGATGATCCAGGTGGAATACCAGGTGCGCCGCGACGACCTGCCAGCCTTCATCGAGGCCATGCAGCATGTCGCACGCGAACGCCGGCGCGACGGCGCCTATGCCTGGGGCATTGCCGAGCACACGGGCGAGCCGGGCCGGGTGATCGAGTGGTTCCTGGTGGAGTCCTGGGCCGAGCATCTGCGCCAGCACCAGCGCGTGTCCAGGGCCGATGCCGATCTGCAGGCCCAGGCGCTGCGCTTTCATATCGGCCCCGGGCGGCCCGTGGTCCACCACTTCCTGGCGCTGGATGCCACCAGTGCCGCCAGTGCCGCAAGCGGGCCTGCGCAGGCACCGGCGCACGGCCACGCCCACTGAAGCGTTGCGGCAGGCCTGGCCCTGGCCTGCGCCCGGCCTGCCAGGACACCTCAGCGGATATCCAGCCGCTCCAGCGCACGCACCAGGTCGGCCAGCGTGCGCACCTGCATCTTGCGCATGGCCTGGCCGCGCCGCACCTTCACCGTGATTTCGCTCACGCCCAGGTCGGCGGCGATCTGCTTGTTCAGCAGGCCGCGCACCACGCCCACAACCACGTCCTGCTCGCCGGGCGACAGCGATTGCCAGCAGGCGCGCAGCCCCTGTTCGCCGGCGTCCAGCGCACGGCGCTGGCGGTCCAGGGCAATGCCCTGCTGGATGGCGTCCAGCAGGTTCTGGTCGCGGAAGGGCTTGGTCAGGAACTCGATGGCGCCGGTCTTCATGGCCTCCACGCTCATGGGAATGTCGCCATGGCCGGTGATGAAGATGGTGGGCAGCTTCAGGCCCATCTCCAGCATCTGGCGCCGGAAGTCCATGCCGCTTTGGCCCGGCATGCGGATGTCCAGCACCAGGCATGCAGGCCCCGCGGGCGGCTGCCGCTGCCAGTGGTCCAGAAACTCGCGCGTGGCGCCGAAGGCGAGCACGCACAGGCCCACCGAGGCCAGCAGGTCCTCGATGGCGGCACGCACCGAGGCGTCGTCATCGACGATGTAGACAAGTGCCTCGGCTTCGGCCGTGGAGGGTTCAGCCATGGCGCAATCCCGTGGAAGACCTGCCGCCCGTGGCCGGGGCGCAGGCAATGGTGATGTGAAAGACCGTGCCGCCGCGCATGTCCTCGCGGTCCGTGGCCCAGATGCGGCCGCCGTTGGCCTCGGCCATGTGGCGGCAGATGTTCAGGCCCAGGCCCATGCCGTCGGGCTTGGTGGTCCAGAAGGCATCGAACAGGTGGGTGCGGGCCAGCGGCGACAGGCCTTCGCCCGCATCGGCCACGGTCAGCACCAGTTGCTGGCCCAGGGCCTGGGTGGTGACGGTGATGCGCCGCTGCGCGGCCGGCGTGCCCTGCATGGCATCCATGGCGTTGATCAGCAGGTTGGCCAGCACCTGCTGGATGTGCACGCGGTCGGCCCAGGCCGGCTGCAGCGCGGGCGCCAGTTGCAGGTCCAGGGCCACGCCGCGCCGGTCCAGCTCGGCGTCCGACAGGCGCGCCATCTCGCGCACGGCGTCGTTGAGGTCGAAGGACTGGCGGCTGGGCGCCTCGCCGCGCGCCATGCTGCGGATGCGGGCAATGACATCGCTGGCGCGCTGCGCATCGCCCAGGATGCGCTCCAGCGCCTGGCCGGCCTTGGCCAGATTGGGCGGGTCCTGGGCCAGCCAGCGCTGGCAGGCATTGCCGCTGGTGACGATGGCCGCCAGCGGCTGGTTGACCTCATGGGCGATGGAGGCCGTCAACTGCCCCAGGCTGGTGGTCTGGGTGATGCGCATCAGCTGGGTGCGCGCCTCATGGGCCGCGTTCTGGGCCGCCACCATCTTCAGGCCCAGATAGGCCGTGATGGCAATGGCCAGAATGCTGATCACCATGTTGATCAGTCCGGTGCGATAGGCACCGGCAGGCGTGAGCGCAAAGCTGGCCAGGGTCAGCACGATGCACAGCGCCGTGAGGCCGATGACCACGCGCGGGCTGAACCAGCGCACCGCCACCAGGATGATGGCGGTATGGAACACGGCGGCCGCCACGGCGTAGTCGGTCAGCGTGTCCAGCGCGAAGATCGCGGCCATGGCGACACCCATGGCCGCCAGGATCAGGGCCCGGGGCCAATGAGGAAAGCGGCGCAGAGCGGTGGTCATGGCGTGCAGGGAAAAGGAATGGACTGTCAGCTGCCAATTCTCATTCAAGAAGGCGCTGCACCTGAATGCAAGCTATACCCGAACCGTACGATACTGGCGCGACCCAAAACAAGGGACACCGAGGAAGGGACGCCCCGCACCGAAGGTGTCGTCCCCCTCCCGCGTAGCGAGAGAGGGGGAAGCCGCGCAGCGGCTCAGGGGGTTCACAACACTGGCCGGCGTCCCACGCTAAGTTGGAGTTCCACGGTGGCCTTGGCCAGCTCGGTCTCTGCCTCCAGCGATCCCAGGTAGGCCTCGTCGGCCGAGCGCTGGGCGGACAGCAGCTCCAGCAGCGAAGCCTCGCCATGCCGGTAGGACAGGCGTATGCCTTCGAGCACGCGCTGCGCATCGCGCAGCACGCCGTCGCGGTAGCGCTGCACGTTCTCGCGCGCGGCGGTCAGGCGAAAGCGCGCGCCGCGCACATCGGCCTCGGCCCGGTTCTGGGCCTGCTGCAGGGCCAGCATGGCCTGGGTCACGGCCGCCTCGGCCTGCACCAGATCGCCCCGGTCCAGGCGCGACAGTGGCAGCGGCACGCTGACCGAGACCGACAGCGTGCGCGAGCGCCCGCCGCCATCGAAGGGATTGCCCTGGGCATCGGTGCCGGCCGCCGTGGACGGCACGGCGGCCATGCCCACGGCCAGCGTGGGATTGACCCAGCGGTTGGCCCGGGCCAGGCCCGCGTTGTCGCGCGCATGCTCCAGCGCCGCCTGGGCGATGCGCACCTCGGCGCGCGACTGCAGCGCCTGGGCGACCAGGGCATCGGCATCCTCCAGCCCCGAGTCTTCGGCCAACTCCATGAAGCCGCATTGCAGCGTGTCGCTGGCAAAGACTTCGGACAGGCGGCGCCCCAGCGGGACGGACAGCGCCAGCCGCGCGGTCTGCGCCTCGGCACGCGCCTGCACCACCTCGGCCTGGAAGCGGTCGCGCTCCACGCGCGACTGCAGCCACTCCACGCCGCCGATGTCGCCGGCCTTGCGCCGCAGCTCGTTGGCCTGCACCACGTCGCCCAGCGCCTTCAGCGTCTGCTGCTTGCGCTCCAGCGCCAGCGAGTCGCGGCAGGCCTGGGTGTAGTCCTGGGCAGCATCGGAGAACAGCTGGCTGCGCACGCCTTCAAGGCCGGCCTCGGACACGCGCACCTGGCTGCGTGCGGACTGGATGCGCGCGGCGCGCTTGCCGCCCGTCTCCAGCTCCATGCTGATCTCGTAGTTGCGCGTGGTGGGCCGGGGCTGGCCGGTGCGCACCTGCTCGCGCGAGGCGCCCAGCGTGAGGCTGGGGTCGGGGCGTATGCCGGCGATGCCGATGCCGGCACGCGCGGATTCCACGCCCTGCTCCTCCGAGCGCAGCAGGGGGCTGTGCTGCTCCACGGCGTTGAGGTAGTCGGAAAAGCGCAGGCCGGCAGGTGCTGCCGTTGCCGTTGCTGCAGCGGCCACGGCGGACGGCGCCGTCTGCGCCTGGGCTGCGGCGCCAAGGCACAGCAGCAGGGCCAGGGCCTGCCTGGGGAAGAAAGGGGTCGTTTGCATGGCGACTCGCATCAATGGGGTTGGCTCGTTGCGGTGTGCCGGCCGCCCTCGTCCTCGGCGGCATCCGGATCGCCGCTCTCACCGCGTTCAGCGGCGCGGCGCTGGCGGCGCTCGGCCGCGCGGGCGGCACGGGCCTCGATCACGTAGTAGAGGTTGGGCAGCAGCAGCAGGGTCAGCAAGGTGGCGCTGAACAGGCCGCAGACGACGACGGTGGCCAGGGGTCGCTGCACGTCGCTGCCCAGGCCCGTGGCCAGCATGGCCGGCGTGAGGCCGAAGGCGGCGACGGTGGCCGTCATCAGCACGGGGCGCATGCGGCTGGAGGCGCCTTCGAGCACGGCTTCGCGCAGGCCCAGGCCGTCCTCGCGGCGCAGCCGGTTGATCTGCGAGACCATGAGCACGCCCGAGAGCACGGCCACGCCGAACAGCGCGATGAAGCCCACGGCGCTGGAGACGTTGAGCGTCATGCCGCGCAGGTGCAGGCCCGCAAAGCCGCCGATCATGGCCAGCGGCACCACGCCCAGCACCAGCAGCGGCTGGCGCAGGTTGCCGAACTCGCCGAACAGCAGCACCAGCATGATGCCCAGCGTCAGCGGCAGGATCATCAGCAGCCGCGCCTCGGCACGCTGCAGGTTCTCGAACTGGCCGCCCCACTCGATGTGCAGCTTCTGGCGGTCGTAGTCCAGGTGCTGGTCGATGGCGGTGTGCGCATCCTTGAGGAAGCCCGCCAGGTCGCGGCCGCGCACATTGAGCTTGACGAGGATGTGGCGCTCGCCGCCCTCGCGCACGATGACGCTCTGGCCCACGGTGGTGGTGATGCGCGCCACGTCGGCCAGCGGCACCTGGGCGCCATTGGCCGCCGACAGGCGCAGCGCGCCGATGGCCTCGGGGCTGCTGCGCGTGTCGGGCGTGAAGCGCACGGCCATGTCGTAGCTGCGCTCGCCCACGTAGAGCTGGCCGATGGAGGCCCCGCCCACGCCGGTGGAGATGAGCTGCGCCACGTCGGAGGCATTGATGCCGTAGCGCGCGGCCGCCGCGCGGTCCAGCGCAATGCGCAGGTTGGGCAGCGGCGGCTCCACGTCCACGGCCACGTCGGCCGCGCCGGGCACTTTCTCCAGCACGGCCACCAGCGCATCGGCCACGCGCCGGTCCTCGGCCAGGTCCTGGCCGAAGACCTTCACCGTGAGGTCGCTGTGCGCGCCGGACAGCTTGTCCTGCACGCCGTCGATCATGGGCTGCATGAAGCCCACGGAATAACCGGGCAGCTGGTCGAAGCGCGCGGCCATCTTGGCGATCAGCTGCTGCTTGGTCAGGCCAGACTTCCATTCGCCATAGGGATGCAGGCCCACGCTGGCCTCGATGTGCGAAGGCGTCCAGTAGTCCGTGCCGTCATCGTTGCGCCCGGTCTGGGTGACGATGTAGGAGACCTCGGGGAACTCCAGCGCGGCGCTGCGCAGCGCGTCGGCCATGTCGCGCGCCTTGTCCAGCGTGATGCCGGGCGGCATCTGCACCTGCAGCCAGATGGAGCCTTCGTCCAGGTACGGCAGGAAGTCGCGGCCCATGGTGCCGGCCAGCACGCCCAGCGCCAGCAGCGAGGCCGCCACGGCCCCCGCCAGCCAGCGCACGCGGCCCACGGCCACGCCCAGGAAGCGGTCATAGCCCACGCCCAGCCGGTGCAGCACGGGGTTGTGGAAGATCTTGCGCGGCCTGCGGAAGGCCAGCCAGGCCAGGGCCGGCGTGAGCAGCAGGGCCACGGCCAGCGCCCCCACCAGGGCCGCGCCCACGGCACTGGCCATGGGCGAGAACAGCTTGTACTCGATGCGCTCGAAGGCGAACAGCGGCAGGTAGGCGGCCGCGATCACGCACATGCCGAAGAAGATGGGCCGCGCCACCTGCAGCGTGGCCGTGATGGCGTCCCTGGGCGTGAGCGGCCGGTTCTGGTCGGCCTCGCGGCGGCGCAGGATGTTCTCGACCACGACCACGGCCCCGTCCACCAGGATGCCGAAGTCGATGGCGCCCAGCGACAGCAGGTTGGCCGGAATCTTCGCGTGGTGCATGAAGATGAAGGCCAGCAGCAGCGCCATGGGAATGGTCAGCGCCACGATCAGCGCCGCGCGCGGGCTGCCCAGGAAGACCAGCAGCACCAGGGTGACGACGATCAGGCCCTCGGCCAGGGTCTTGCCCACGGTGTGGGTGGTGCGCTCGATCAGCGTGGTGCGGTCCAGGTAGGGCACGACCTTCACGTCAGGCGGCAGCAGCTTGCCGTTGAGCTCCTCCACGGCGGCGTGGATGCCCTCCAGCGCCTGCGAGGGGTTGGAGCCCTTGAGCAGCAGCACGATGCCCTGCAGGGTGTCGGAGTTGCCGTCCTTGCCCAGGATGCCGCGCCGCTCCACGTTGCCGTAGGTCAGCCGACCCAGGTCCCTGACCAGCACGGGCGTGCCGCTGTCCGTGGTCTTGACGACCACGTTGCCCATGTCGTCCAGCGAGCCCAGCAGGCCCACGCCGCGCACCACATAGGAGACATCGCCCCGGTCGATGACGCTGCCGCCGCCGCTGGCGTTGTTGGCATTGATGGCCTCGATCACCTGGGACAGCGCCAGCCCGTACTGCAGCAGCCGCGCGGGGTCCAGCTCCAGCATGAACTGCGTGGTCAGGCCGCCGAAGTTGGTCACGTCCACCACGGACTGGGCCTTCTTCAGACGCGGGATCACCACCCATTGCTGCAGCTCGGACAGCTCGCGCAGGCTGCGCACGGGGCTTTCCAGCGTGTAGCGGTAGACCTCGCCCGTGGGCGAGCTGTAGGGGTCCAGCCCGGCGCGGGCACCATAGGGCAGCGTGACCTCGTCGATGCGCTCCTTCAGGCGCTGGCGCGCCCAGTAGCCGTCCACGCCGTCCTCGAAGACCACGGTGATCAGGGACAGCGCGAACAGGCTGCGCGAGCGCAGCACATGCATGCCGGGCGTGGCAAGCAGGGCGCGCTCCAGCGGGATGGTGATCTGCTGCTCGATCTCCTCGGCCGCAAGGCCCGGCACCTGGGTGACGATCTGCGAGGTCACGTCGGCAATGTCGGGATAGGCCTCCAGCGGCAGCTGCTTCCAGCTGAACACGCCATACAGGGCCGCGAAGCAAAAGACCAGCCAGACCACGCCGCGGCGCGAAAAGCCGATGTTGACGATGCGCTCGATCATTGCAGCAGCACTCCCCCGTTGACCACCACGCGCTCGCCGGCCGCCAGGCCCGAGAGGATCTCGGCCTGGCCGTCCTGCTGCGCGCCGACCTGCACGTCGCGCGGCTCGAAGCGCCAGCCGCCCTTGTCCACGAAGACGCGCGTGCTGACCTGGCCCTGCAGCAGGGCCGCGGCCGGCACCATCACGGCCTGGCGCGCCGGGGCGTCGAAGCCCACGCGCGCAAACATGCCGGGGCGCAGCCGCCCTTCGGGGTTGTCCACGGCCACGCGCACCTTGACGCTGCGCGTGGCGGTGTCCACCAGCTCGCCCACGTACTGCACGCGGCCCTGCAGTTGCAGGTCGGGATAGGCGGCCAGCGCGATGTGGGCCTGCTGGCCCACGTCCACATGGGCCAGGTCGCGCTCGCTGACGCTGGCGCTGAGCCAGACCTTGCGCAGGTCGGCCACGGTCATGACGGAGGCATTCACATCGTTCCAGTAGCCGCCCTGCGAGCCCGCCATCTCCACCACGCGCCCGCTGATGGGCGACTTGACCACGTAGCTGCCGCGCGAGCCTTCCTGCACGGACGCACCCAGCTGGGACAGATGATCGGAGGCGGCGCGCGCATCGGCCCCCGCGGCGGCCAGCGACTGCTGCGCGGCCTCGTAGTCCTTGCGCGCGGCGATCTCGGCATCGAACAGCAGCTTCTGGCGGTCGAATTCCTGGCGCGCGTGCAGCAGCGCGGCCTGGGACTTGGCGTGCTCGGCACGCACGCTGGAGATCTCGGAGGAGTCCATGGTGATCAGCGCATCGCCGGCCTTCACCGCATCGCCCAACTGGTGGTGCAGGCGCACCAGGCGGCCCGCCACGGGCGGCGTGATGCGGACCAGCTTTTCAGGCTCGGCCTCGATGGTGGCGGGGGCCGACAGGCGGGTCTGCAGCGGCTGCAGCGCGATCTCGGCCACCTGCAGGCGCTCGCGCAGCGGCGAGCCTTCGGGCACCACGATGAGGTTGCCTTCGCGGCGCACGGGGGCCGGCTGCGGGGCGGCGGTGGCGGGGGTTGCTACTGCAGCCTGGGTTTCGGCCGGGCCGTTGCAGGCGGCCATGGCCACGCTGATCAGCAGCCCGCCCACAGACCATGCAGCCGCCAGCAAGGGATGGCGCTGGTGCAGGCCATGGAGTCGGTCATGGGGTCGGCCATGTGGTTGGCCATGGGGTCGGCCTGGTCGTTCAGAAGCGAGAAAGCGGGTCATCCTGAGGTCTCCGGGCGCCACGGACCCGCGCAGACCTCTCGCCCCTTCAGGCGATCACAGGCCTCCGCCCGGGTCCGGGCAGATCAAGAAATGGAAGAAGGGAAAGACGGAAAGGGACGGCGCGGCAGCGCCTGGCAGGATCGGGATCGGAATCAGGATCGGGGTCCATGGGGTACTCCTTTGCGTGTGGGTGGCGCAGTCCCCGTACAGGCCGGGAGCCCTGTTTGCTGCAGTGCAATATGTGCCCGGAATTATCAAAGGCGAAAGTGCCTGCGGCCAGCCTTTGTTGGGAAGGCTGGCCTGTTCATTGGTGGATGCGGGATATACCTTCGTATAGAAGATGGCCGGCACAAGGCCCCCCTCGGCCCGGCCCGGCCCCGCCCGGAAAGCAAAAAGCCGCCAGCGCGGGGCGGGCGGCTTGCGGGCGATGGCCTGCGGGAAAGCTCAGTCCACTTTCAGGCCGATGGCTTTCACCAGCTCACCAAAGCGCTCGCGCTCAGTGGCGTGGTGGTCGATGAAGGCCTTGCGGCTCAGCGGCGCGGGCGTGGCGCCCAGGGTGAGGATGACGTCGTTGACGTTCTTTTGCTCCAGCGCCTTGGCCACGGCAGTGCGGACGGCCTCGATCACCGATTCGGGCGTGCCCGTGGGCGCGTAGATGCCGAACAGCGTGTCGGCGTCAAAGCCCGGCAGGCCGCTTTCGGCCAGCGTGGGCACGTTGGGGTACTGCGGCGAGCGGTGCGGGCTGCCGATGGCCAGCAGGCGCAGCTTGCCTGCCTCCACCTGCTTGAGGCCCGGGCCCGGGTCGAACCAGAACTGCAGCTGCCCGCTGAGCACGTCGCTGAGCGCCGGGCCCGCGCCCTTGTAGGGGGCGTGCACGGCATCGACGCCGGCCATGCGCTTGAACATCTCGCCGGCCAGGTGCGGCGAGCTGCCCTGGCCCGGCGAGCCGTAGGACAGCTTGCCGGGGTTGGCCTTCAGGTGCTTGATGAACTCGGCCACGTTGGTGGCGGGCACGGCAGGATTGGTCTCCAGGAACACATGCACGCGCGCCACGGCAGCCACGGGCGTCAAATCCTTTTCGGGATTGAAGGCCAGCTTGCTGTAGATCATCGGGTTGATGGTGATGGCCCCGCCCGAGCTGAGCAGCAGCGTGTAGCCATCCTTGGGAGCGCGCACGGTTTCGCTGATGCCGATGTTGCCGCCCGCGCCGGGCTTGTTGTCCACCACCACCGACTGGCCCAGCACCTGGGACATGGTGGGCGTGATGGCGCGCGCCAGCACATCGGCCGCGCCGCCGGGCGCGAAGTTGACGACCAGGCGCACGGGACGCTCGGGCCATTTGTCGCCGGCCTTCTGCGCCAGCGCAGGGACCGAGGCCGTCGCGCCCAGCAGGGCCAGCAGGCCCAGGCGGCGCCAGCGGCTGAAGGGGGTTGTCTTGTGCATGAGCTATGTCTCCTTGGGTTATGAGTTCTTGATAACGGTGAGGGCGCCTGAAGCAGCAGCGGCGCAACGGCGCAAAGATCAATCCAGCCGTATGCCCGCCGACTCGATGACCTGGCCCCAGCGCCGGCTTTCGCTGCGCCAGTAGTCACGCATCTGCGAAGGCGTGCCGGGCAGCGGCTCCTGCGACAGCGCCTCATCGGTGTGGCAGCGCGCGCCATCGCGGCGCAGGGCCTGCAGCAGCTCGTCGTTCACATCGACCAGGGTCACGTCCAGGCCGACGCGGGCCAATCGCGCAGCGAACAAGGTGCCCATGGCTTCCGCGCCGAGGATGCCTATGCTTCTTGTGTTCTCCATTGCCGTGTCTCCTGCAGGGGGCTTCGCCTCAGGCGACTTCGACCTCGACCACGATGGGTCGGGGATGGGCCAACGCGCGGGCCAGCACATCGGCCAGCTCGCCCGCCTTCTCCACATGCACGCCGTCGCAGCCCTGGCCACGCGCCAGCGCCACGAAGTCGATGTCGGGCAGTTCCGTGCCCTCGACCTTCTCGCCCTCGCGGTAGCCGAAGACATGGGCGAAGTCCTGCAGCGCCGCATAGCGGCGGTTCTTGAGGATCACGAAGCTGATGGGCAGGCGCAGCTGGGCTGCGCTCCAGAGGGCCTGGATGGCATACATGGCCGAGCCGTCGCCGATGACGGCGACCACCTTGGCCTCGGGCTTTGCCAGCGCCACGCCCACGGCGGCCGGCATGCTGTGGCCCAGGCCGCCGCTGCACATGGTGTAGAAGGTGCCCGAGTGGAAGATGGGCAGGTAGGTCTGGATGGTGGAGCGCGAGCTGGGCGCCTCTTCCACCACGATGCTGTGGCGGTCGCGCACCTGGGCCAGCGTGTGCATGGCAAAAGCCACCGACATGCGCTCGCCTGCGGCGGGCGCGGCCGGCACGGGCGCTGCGGGCCGGGGTGCGGGCGCCTGGCGCGGTGCGGGCGCGGGGCGCTGCAGCAGCTCCTCCACACCCATGCGCACATTGCCCACGGCGGCCGTGCCCACGGGGGCCCAGGCGGCAATGGCCGGGTCCTCGATCAACTGGTAGAGCGCCGTGCCCTCGGGGATATGCGGGCCCTCGCCTTCCACGTGGTAGGTGAAGGCGGCCGCGCCCACGGCGAAGACCACGTCATGGCCGGACAGCAGCTGCACGATGCGCTCGCGCATGGCGGGCAGGAAGCCGGCGAACAGCGGATGGTCCTCGGGGAAGCTGCAGCGCCCGCTCATGGGGGCCACGAAGACGCGGGCCTGGTGGCGCTCGGCCAGCGCGACCACGGCATCCCAGCCCTGGGCCCGGTCCACGGCCGCGCCCACGACCAGGGCCGGGGCACGCGCGGCGTCCAGCGCCTGGCCGATGAGGTCCAGCGTGCGCGGATCGGGCCGCGTCTCGAAGCCCACATGGCGCAGCGTGACGGGCTCGGCCGGCTTGTCCCAGTCATCGGCGGGAATGGAGACCAGCACCGGGCCGCGCGGCTCCTGCATGGCGATGTAGTAGGCGCGCGCCAGCGCCTGGGGCACGTCTTCGGCGCGCGCGGGCTCGCAGCTCCACTTCACATAGGGCTTGGGCAGCTCGGCGGCCTGGCTGGAGTGCAGGAAGGGATCGAACTGCAGCAGCGAGCGCGCCTGCTGGCCCGCCGTGATCACCATGGGCGTGCGGTTCTTGAAGGCCGTGAAGATGTTGGCCATGGCATGGCCCACGCCCGCGGCCGAGTGCAGGTTCACGAAGCTGGCATTGCGCGTGGCCTGGGCATGACCGTCGGCCATGCCCACGACCACGGTCTCCTGCAGACCCAGCACATAGGAGAAGTCTTCGGGGTAGTCGCGGAACAGCGGCAGTTCGGTCGAGCCCGGGTTGCCGAAGATGCGCGTCATGCCCAGCTCGCGCAGCATGGCGATCACGGCATGGCGCACCGTGCAGGTCGCGGTGCAGGTCGCGGTGGAAGAGGATGCCTCGGCGGGCTGGCTGCGCGGTGGGGTGGGTGCTTGCAAGATGGGGTCTCCTGGGGAATGGGCCGGCCGCCCGGTGCCTGCCGCGCAGTGGCCATGGAAGTCGGTGCCCATGGTGCAGGCGCTTATGATTTCCAGCAATTGAATAAATCATCTAAGAGATATTCGCCAAATGGATATCAAGAACCTGGACCTCAATCTGCTGCGCGTCTTCGACGCCGTGTACCGCCACTGCAGCGTCAGCCGCGCAGCCGAGGAATTGGGCATGTCCCAGCCCGCCGCCAGCCAGGCCGTGACGCGGCTGCGCCTGCTGCTGGGCAATCCGCTGTTCGAGCGCGTGCACGCAGGCGTGCGCCCCACGCCGCGTGCCGAGCGCCTGGCGCTGGCCGTGCGCCAGGCGCTGGAGGTGCTCGAAGTCGCCATGTCCGAGGCCCAGAGCTTCGAGCCGCTGCAGGCGCGCCAGCGCTTTCGCATTCACATGAGCGATATCGGCGAGGCGCGCTTTCTTCCACCGCTGATGCAGACCCTGCACCAGCGCGCACCCCATGTGCAGCTGGAGACCCTGCCCATGCCGCTGGACGGCATTGCCGATGCGCTGGACCGGGGCACGCTGGACATCGCCATCGGCTTTCTGCCTGGCGCCACGCGGACCCGGCAGACCGTGCTGCTGTCCGACCACTACGGCGTGCTGCTGCGCGGCGGCCACCCCGCGCTGGCGCAGGTGCCCGAAGGCGCGCCGCTGGCGCTGGACACGCTGCGCCAGCTGGATTTCGTGGCCGTGCGCTCGCATTCGCAGACGCTGCGCATCCTGCAGGCGCTGCGGCTCGATGAGCGCATACGCCTGTCGGCCGCGCACTTTATGGCCGTGCCCTCCATCGTGGGCAAGACCGACCTGGCGGTGATCATGCCGGCCGAGATCGCGGCCGGCTTCGTCGAGCGCGATGGCTACGCGGTGCGCGATGCCGATCTGCCCGATCACCGCTTCGACGTGTCGCTGCACTGGAGCTGGCGCTTTGAGCAGGAACCGGCCAAGCGCTGGCTGCGCGAGCTGGTCTGCGAGCTGTTCCAGCAGCCCCGGCACCGCGAGGCCGCCGCGCCCTGAGGGCCGGCCGTCACGGCCATGACTTGCGGGCTGCCAACACTGGGGAGCCGGGCCTGCCGACTCAGTTTCGTCTAAGAAACCGGCGCCAGACTGGTCCCTGCGCCGACAAGGGCACGCGGCCGGCCGCGCCGAAGATGGACACCGGCCTGTTTCATCCACTCTCCAGGAAAGACTCACCATGCAACTCAAGGACAAGGTCGCCTTCATCACCGGCTCGGCCAGCGGCATCGGCAAGGAGATCGCCACGCTGTTCGCCAGCGAAGGCGCGCGCATCGTCATTGCCGACCTCAACAAGGAGGCAGCCGACGCCACGGCGGCCGAGCTGCGCGCCACGGGAGCGCAGGCCATGGGCGTGGCCGTGGATGTGACCGACGAGGCCCAGGTCAACGCCTCGGTCGAGGAGGCCGCCCGGGCCTTTGGCGGCATCGACATCCTGGTCAGCAATGCCGGGATACAGATCGTGCATCCGGTGGAGGAATTCAGCTTCGCCGACTGGAAGAAGATGCTGGCCATCCACCTGGACGGCGCCTTCCTCACCACGCGCGCCTGCCTCAAGCACATGTATGCGCAGGGCCGGGGCGGCAGCGTGATCTACATGGGATCGGTGCACTCCAAGGAGGCCTCGCTGCTCAAGGCGCCCTATGTCACGGCCAAGCACGGCCTGATCGGGCTGGCCAAGACCGTGGCCAAGGAAGGTGCCAGGCACGGCGTGCGCGCCAATGTGATCTGCCCGGGCTTCGTGCGCACGCCGCTGGTGGACAAGCAGATTCCCGAGCAGGCCCGCACGCTGGGCATCAGCGAGGAGGAGGTCATCAAGAACGTGATGCTCAAGGAAACCGTGGACGGCGAGTTCACCACCACCGAGGACGTGGCCCGCGTGGCCCTGCTGTTCGCGGGCTTCCCCAGCAATGCGCTGACCGGCCAGTCGCTGGTGGTCAGCCACGGCTGGTTCATGCAGTAAGTCGCCAGTCGGCCCTTCTCTGGCCCTTCTCTGGCCCCTCAATCGGCCTTCAGGCCCAGCGCCCGGGTCACGGCGGCATAGCGGTCGATGTCGGCCGCGATCAGCGCCTGGAATTGGCCCGGTGTCTGCCGCGCCAGGGTGTAGCCCTGGTCGCGCAAGCCGGCGCTGACGGCGGGATCGGCCAGCGCCTGCTCCAGCGTGTCATGCAATGCCTGCACCGTGGCCCGGGGCGTGGCGGCAGGTGCCAGCAGGCCATGCCACTGCTCCACCGCAAAGCCCGGCAGGCCGCGCTCGGCCACCGTGGGAACGCCGGCCAGCTGCGGCAGTCGCTGCGGCGCCGTGACGGCCAGGGCGCGCACGCGGCCTGCAGCGATCATGGCCGCAGCACTGCTGGCCGTGACCATGCCCGCCGCCACCTGGCCTGCCGCCACGGCCGTGATGGCCGGGCCGCAGCCCTTGTAGGGCACATGCTGCACAAAGCGCTTCGCCTCCCGGGCCAGCATCTCGCCGGCCAGGTGCTGGGGCGTGCCGTTGCCGCAGGAGGCGAACAGCAGCGGCCGTTCCTGGCGCGCCTGGGCCAGAGCCTCCTCCAGCGTCTGCAGCGCGCTGTCCGCCGGCACGACCAGCACCGAGGCGATGGAGCCTGCGTTGAACACTGCCGTGAAGTCCTTGCGCGGGTCGAAGTCCAGGCGTTCGTAGACACCGGGGTTGATGGCGAACGAGCTGTTGGCCATCAGCAAGGTGCTGCCGTCCGCTGCGGCCTGGGCCACGGCATGGGCGCCGATGTTGCCGCTGGCGCCGGGACGGTTCTCCACCACCACGGGCTGGCCCAGGCGCTGCTGCAGCTGCTCGCCCAGGCGCCGCGCCAGCAGGTCCGTGCCGCCGCCCGGCGGAAAGGTCACGACGATGGTGATGGGCCGCTCCAGGCGCGTGCCGGCCTTGCCCGGCGCCGCCAGCCACAGCCCCGATGCGCCGGCCAGCAGCGCGCAGGCCGCCAGCGTCCAGAGTCCCCGTCGCTTCAAGGTACGCCCTTCAAAAAACATGGCAACTGCTCCACTGGGCTAGGTGCAAAAAACCGGCGCAGCCCAACTCAGGGCCACCGAGCAAGGGCCTAAGCCGGCCGCGCCGCCCCGCAGCAAGGGTGTCGCCGGTTGCCAGGACGCCCCCCTCCCGCGCAGGGAGAGAGGGCGCCGTGCACACGGGGGAAGCCGCGCAGCGGCTCAGGGGGTGCCTCATTTCAGGTGTCGAGGCCGATGTCGAGAACCCGGGCGCTGTGCGTGATCCAGCCCACGGCGATCTGGTCCACGCCGGTCTCGGCCACGGCGCGCGCCGTCTCGGGCGTGATGCGGCCCGAGGCTTCGGTCACGGCGCGGCCGCGTGCCATGGAGACGGCCGTGCGCAGCGTATCCAGGTCCATGTTGTCCAGCAGCACCACCTCCACGCCCAGCGACAGCGCCACCTCCAGCTGCTCCAGCGTGTCCACCTCCAGCTGGATCTGCACCATGTGGCCCACGCCCGCGCGCGCCCGGGCCAGGGCTTCGGCCACGCCACCGGCCAGCGCGATGTGGTTGTCCTTGATCAGCACGGCATCGTCCAGGCCGAAGCGGTGGTTGCTGCCGCCGCCCACGCGCACCGCGTACTTCTGCAGCGCGCGCAGGCCCGGCATGGTCTTGCGCGTGCAGGTCACGCGTGCGCCCGTGTCGGCGATGGCCCGCGCGATCGATGCCGTGGCCGTGGCCACGCCGCTCAGGTGGCACAGGTAGTTGAGCGCCACGCGCTCGGCCGTGAGGATGGCGCGCGCGCTGCCGTGGATGCGCGCGATCTCCTGGCCGGGCGCCAGTTCGCTGCCATCGCGCAGCACCGGCTCGAAACGCGACTGCGCATCCAGCGCACGGAACGCCAGCCGCGCCATGTCCAGCCCGGCCAGCACGCCCTCCTGGCGCGCCACCAGGCGCAGTTCGGCCTGCGCGTCGGCAGGGACGATGGCATCCGTGGTCAGGTCGCCCGCGCGGCCCAGGTCCTCCAGCAGGGCCGAGCGCACCAGCGGCTCCAGCATCAGGTCGGGCAGCGGCGGTACCGGCAGGCGGGCACTGAGGGCATTGGCAGTATTAATGCTCATTTTGAGTATATATAGGTCAAAAAAATGTGGCGCGCGGCCTTGCGGGCTTGAGCGAGGAACTTATGCTAGATACGAGCATAAGTGCTGTCAAGCGATTGTCACAACCGGCCAGAGGCCGCAGGGATCAGGGGGAACCGTCGATGCCCTTGGCCAGGGGCAGCTTGCTGCCCGAGATGGCCCGCTCCAGCAGCACATCGCTGCGAAAGCGGAACAGCTTGGCCGGCCTGCCTGCCGAACCCACCGTGAGCTGGCCGGTTTCCTCGACCAGATCCTGCTGCTCGATCAGGCGGCGGAAGTTCTGCTTGTGCAGCCCGCGCCCGGCCAGGGCCTCCACCGTCTGCTGCAGCTGCAGCAGCGTGAACTCGGGCGGCATCAGCTCGAACACCACGGGCCGGTACTTGATCTTGGCGCGCAGCCGCGCCATGCCCGTGGCCAGGATGCGGCGGTGGTCGTGGTGCATGGCCTCGCCGGGCAGCATGGCGGCCGCGCCATGGACGCGGTGGGCCGCCTCCTGCACCAGTCCGGCCTCGTACAGCAGCTCGTAGCGCTGCAGCACCATGTCCTCGTTCCAGGGCCCGCCGTCCAGGCCGAAGGCGATGTCCGCGCGCTGGCGCCGCAGCGCACGCTGGGCGCCGCGCGCCTCGGCCATCCAGGCATGCAGGCGCGGAGCGATGTGGGAGCGCAGCAGGGCCGGCTCGCCGGTGCGCCAGTCTTCCCAGGGAAAGTAGCGGTACCAGTCCTGCCAGACGGCCTGCCCCGCGCTGCGGTCGGCAGACTCGCGCGTCAGCCCCAGGTAGCTGACCGAGATCACGCGCGCCCCGCTGGCATCGGTGCGATCGCCATCGGCAAAGGTGTAGAGCTGCTCCATGTAGCCCAGCGGGTGATGGGTCTGCTCCTCCACCCAGGCGCGCAGGCCGGCCTGCAGCGAACGGTGCCCCACCTCGAACGGCCCCGCCGGTAGCAACTGCCGACCGCAGCGCGGGGCAGGCCGTCTGGCAGGACTGGTACCGCTACTTTCCCTGGGAAGACTGGCGCACCGGCGAGCCGGCCCTGCTGCGCTCCCACATCGCTCCGCGCCTGCATGCCTGGATGGCCGAGGCGCGCGGCGC
>NZ_LZZV01000035.1:0-678 GCF_014170385.1 Delftia sp. UME58 | reverse complement strand
GGCCCAGGTCCACCATCAGGTCCAGGCACGCCAGCGCGGCGGCGCCTGCGCCGGAGGTCACGACCTTGACCTTGTCGATTTCCTTGCCCACGACCTTCAGGCCGTTGATAAACGCCGCCGACACGCAGATGGCCGTGCCGTGCTGGTCGTCGTGAAAGACCGGGATCTTCATGCGTTCACGGAGCTTGCGCTCGACGGTGAAGCATTCCGGGGCCTTGATGTCTTCCAGGTTGATGCCGCCGAAGGTGGCTTCCAGGCCGGCGATGATCTCGACCAGCTTGTCCGGGTCGGTTTCATTGATTTCGATGTCGAAGACATCCAGGCCGGCGAACTTCTTGAATAGCACCGCCTTGCCTTCCATGACCGGCTTGGAAGCCAGCGCGCCGATGTTGCCCAGGCCCAGCACCGCAGTGCCGTTGGTGATCACGCCCACCAGGTTGCCGCGCGCCGTGTAGCGGTAGACATTGGCCGGGTCGGCCACGATCTCTTCGCAGGCCGACGCCACGCCGGGCGAATACGCCAGCGCCAGGTCGCGCTGGTTGGTCAGCTGCTTGGTCGGCATGACCGATATTTTGCCGGGGCGCCCGTGCTCGTGATATTCAAGGGCGGCTTTGCGAAGGTTGGCATCCATAGGGCGGCTACTGGCTAATTAAGTGAGACACGGAAAGAGGGGGGAAT
>NZ_LZZV01000034.1:0-751 GCF_014170385.1 Delftia sp. UME58 | reverse complement strand
GTCGACGGCCTGGACTTCGACGTCCGGCCCGGCAGGACGCTGGCGATCGTCGGCGAATCCGGCTCGGGCAAGTCGGTCACGTCCATGGCGATCATGCGCCTGACCGACTACACCAGCGGCCGCATCGCCACGGGCCAGATCCTGTTCCGCGACAACGACGGCCGCGAGACCGACCTGACGACGGCCACCGACGAGCAGATGCGCGCGATCCGCGGCAACGACATCGCGATGATCTTCCAGGAGCCGATGACGTCGCTGAACCCGGTGTTCACGATCGGCGACCAGATCGTCGAGGCCATCATGCTGCATCAGCAGCTGTCCCGCGCAGCGGCACGCCAATCGGCGCGCAAGCTGCTTGAGAAAGTGCGCCTGCCGGACGCCGAGCAACTGCTGGACCGTTATCCGCACCAATTGTCGGGCGGCATGCGCCAGCGGGTGATGATCGCCATGGCGCTGTCGTGCCAGCCGCGCCTGCTGATCGCCGACGAGCCGACCACCGCGCTGGACGTGACCATCCAGGCGCAGATCCTGAACACCATCCGCGAATTGCAGCGCGACCTGGGCACGGCCGTCATCTTCATCACGCACGATATGGGCGTGGTGGCCGAGATGGCCGACGATGTGGTCGTGATGCTGCGCGGCAAGAAGGTCGAGCAAGGTACCGTCGACGAGATCTTCAACGCGCCCAAGCATCCCTATACCCGCGCGCTGCTGGCCGCCGTGCCGAGGCTGGGCAGCCTGACCGGCAGCG
>NZ_LZZV01000033.1:0-682 GCF_014170385.1 Delftia sp. UME58 | reverse complement strand
CGATCAACTCGTGCAGTTCCCGGAGTTAGGACGGCTTGGTCGCATAGAGGATACCCGCGAATTGGTTATCAGCCAGACGTCGTATGTCGTGCCTTATCGGGTCTACGGGAATGTGGTTCGCATTCTGCGTGTGCTGCATTGCGCACAGCAGTGGCCGGATGAACTCAGTGACTGAATATCGGCGCTAGGAATGCGGGGAAATGTTGGTGGCCTGGGGCGGAATCGAACCACCGACACAAGGATTTTCAATCCTCTGCTCTACCGACTGAGCTACCAGGCCAATACCTGAACAGGTACGTTTGCAAAAAGCCCAGCGCGGGGCTGGGCTTTTTTTGGGATTCGGTATCGGCGGCCTAGGGGCTACCGCGATCCCAATAATTCTTTTGGTGGCCTGGGGCGGAATCGAACCACCGACACAAGGATTTTCAATCCTCTGCTCTACCGACTGAGCTACCAGGCCAACGAAGTCCGCAACTATACACAAATTTTTGGCCGTGCGCCAGCCAGGGCGGAAAAATCGCCATCCCTTACGACGCGGGCGATCGCGCCAAGTGTTGGGTGAATGGCACGCAAGGGTGCGGCGCAGGGTCGCGGCAGGGGGGCGAATTGGCCTGGGGATAACCCGCAGGGGTATAATCTTTAACGGTCTGCTGTTACGGCGAGGCGCATTTCGCAGGTTTGC
>NZ_LZZV01000032.1:0-110184 GCF_014170385.1 Delftia sp. UME58 | reverse complement strand
GCCTCCGTGACCCTGGCCGAGCCGCGCAACCTGTTGCTGGTGTTGTTGGAGGGGGGCTACCCACCCTCCACCCGGCAGCAGCCGCAGCCGCACGGCATGCCGCCTTTCGGCCATGTGCTGTCCGACGCACAGGTGGCCGCCGTGGCTGCAGCTGCAGCATGCGCGCCACAACCCCCGCCTGGGGCAGCACCGGCCCCAGAAAACGTGCACGCTCGCCATCGGCCACCAGCAGCGAGGGGAAGGTTTCGATGTCCAGGTCACCGGCCACATCCTCGCGGTCCTCGACATCAAGCCAGACAAAGCGCATCTGCGGGAATTGGCTTGCCAGTTCCGCAAACGTGCTTCGGTATTGGTTGCAAACGCCGCACCATTGCGCGCACAGGCAAACCACCCACCAGGGGCGGGTGGCGTCGCTGTCGTCCGGCAGCTTGCCGGCCATTGAATCCATGAAAGCCTCTCAGAAACCACGCCCTTCCCGGGCGCGATAAACCTCCATGTTACCGATTTCCGCCGCCTTGTTGCCCCAGGCGTTGCGCACATAGCTGGCCACGGCGGCCACCTGTGCGTCGGACAGCACATGGCCGAAAGGCGGCATGCCGTGCGGCTGCGGCTGCTGCCGGGTGGAGGGTGGGTAGCCCCCCTCCAACAACACCAGCAACAGGTTGCGCGGCTCGGCCAGGGTCACGGAGGCATTGCCCGCAAGCGCGGGAAACGCGCCCGGCGTTCCCTGGCCCTCGGCACCGTGGCAAACCGCGCATTGCCGCTCGTAGATGGCCCGCCCCAAGGCCATTTGCCCGGATGGCACGGGTGCGGCAGCAGGCCTGCTCCTGGGCGGGCCTGCTGCCGCGCCCTGCTCCTGCAGGTAGGAAGCGAGGGCCTGCAGATCCTGCGGTTGCCAGTGCTGGGTGCTGCGCGCCACGACTTCGGCCATGGGGCCCAGCGCCGATCCCGAAGGACCCGAACCCGTCTGCAGCAACTGCACCCAGGCGGACTCCTGGCCCGCGCGCACGCCGGCTTCGCCCGGATCAAGCAGCGACGGCGCATACCAGGCCTGCCCTGACACAAAGCCACCGGACATGGCCTGGGACGAGGCGCCCATGCCGTTGCGCGGCGCGTGGCACGCCGCGCAGTGCCCCAGGCCCTGGGCAAGATAGGCGCCGCGATTCCAGGCAGCCGCCTTCTGCGGCCGGTCCTGCCAATCCTGCGGGGTGAAGAACAGCGCGCGCCAGACGGCCAGCGAGCCCTGCCAGCCATAGGGAAAGTCCAGCGCATGCCGGGGCGCCTGCGCGCGCACGGCGGGCAGGCTTTGCAGATAGGCAAACAACGCGTCCGAGTCGGCACGCGTCACATGGGTGTAGCTGTCATATGGAAAGGCCGGATACAGCAGGCGCCCTTCCCGTGACCGCCCGTTATGCATTGCACGCCAGAAGTCCTGGGCCGTCCACAGCCCCAGGCCACTTTCCTTGTCAGGCGTGAGATTGCTGGTGTACAGCGTGCCGAACGAGGTGGGCAGGCCCCGCCCGCCCGCATACTCGGCGCCGCCAGCCGCCGTATGGCAGCCTGCGCAGTTGCCCACGCGGGCCAGGTAGGCACCGCGCTCGATCAAGGCAGTTGGCGTTTCGCGCGCGCCTGACCAGCCGCCATGGCCATAGGCGTGCACGCCCTGCTCGCCGCGCAGGTTGAACCAGACCAGGAGCGCGCCCAGCAGGGCGATGATCAGCAACGCCAGCCCTGCCGCCCTGGCCAGCCGCCGTCGCCCGCGTGTGCTCCCGCTTGCCGCGTTTTCTGCCAGGGTGTTCATGGCTTGCCCTCCTGGCCAGCAATGGCGGCCACGGCGCCGCAGCGCAGCGGCATGGGCAGGGCCAGGGCTTCGTGTCCACCCGGCGCCGCCAGCGCAGGGCGCGATGACAGCCAGGCCGTGACGGCCACGACCTCCTGCGCCGTCAGCGCCTTGGCCACCTGGTCCATGCAATCGGGCGCCGCCGCCTTGCGCTGGCCGGAGCGCCAGGCACCGATCTGGCTGTTCAGATAGTCGCGCGACAGGCCCAGCAGGCCCGGGATGTCGTCCCCGGCACCCATGAGCCGCTCACCATGGCAGGCAGCGCAGGCGGGCAGGCTGCGCTGCGCGTCGCCGCGCAAGGCCAGTTGCTCGCCACGGGCGAGTTCAGCGGGCGGCAGTTGCACCGGTACAGGCGCGGCATAGGGAAGCTCCAGGCCAGCGAAGTGCGTGGCGATCTGGCGCAGATAGTCGTCCGACATGAATTCGATCAGCCGGTTCATGGCGGGATAGCTGCGGCGCCCTTGCTGGAAGTTCTTGAGCTGGCGGTACAGATAGCCCGCAGGCTTGCCCGCAATGCGCGGAAAGTAGCCGCTGGGCGTGGCCCGGCCCTCGGGACCATGGCAGGCCGTGCAGGCCAGCACCCTGGCGGCCATGGAGCCCACATCGGGCAGCGGGGCGCTGACCACGGCCGGCGGCAGGTCTGCCATGGGCACGCCCGGTGCTGGCTGCATGGTCTGCGCCATCACCGCGCAGGCTCCACACGCGCCGGCCACCAGCCATGCGCCCAGCAGGGCCCTCCATCCCCTGGAGCCTGTACGCCCCCGCCCAGCCCGCCATCGACTGCCATGTGCCATGTCCGACGCCTCCTGTTCCGTCCTGCCGACGCGCGAATGTAATGAACCCGTCACAAGATGCCAGTCAAGCAGGAAAAGGCCCATCGGTTGAGACCCTGCCATGACCGGGCTATGCTGCATCCGGTTTTGTCCAGAACATCGCCCGCAAGGGCCGGAGGACGGAAATTCATGGATTACAAGGACTACTACCGCATCCTGGCCGTGGACAGGCAGGCCAGTGCCGATGACATCAAGAAGGCCTACCGCAAGCTGGCGCGCAAGTACCACCCCGATGTCAGCAAGGAGGCGGACGCCTCCGAGCGCATGGCCGAAGTCAACGAAGCCAATGCCGTGCTGTCGGACCCCGAAAAGCGCGCCGCCTATGACGCCCTGGCCGATGCGCCGCGCCGCAGCGGGCCTGGCGCCGGCGGCTTCCAGCCACCGCCCGGCTGGGAAGGGCAGGACTTTCACTTTCGCAGCGGCGACGGCGCCATGCCGGAAGGCGACGCGGACTTCAGCGAGTTCTTCTCACAGATGTTCGGCCAGGGCGCACGTGCCCGCCATGCGGGCGGAGGTGGCCAGCATCGCCGTGCGCCTGACCTGCGCGGGCAGGACCAGCACGCCAGCATCGAGCTGGACCTGCTGGACAGCTACCAGGGCGCGCAGCGCAGCCTGCACCTGCGCACCACGGTGCTGGACGAGGACGGCCACCCGGTGGCGCGCGACAAGGAATTGCAGGTCAGCATTCCCAAGGGCGTGCGCGAAGGCCAGATGATCCGCCTGGCCGGCCAGGGAGGCCCGGGCCTGGGCAACGGCCCGGCAGGCGATCTGCTGCTGGAAGTGCATCTGCGCCATGACCCGCGCTGGTGGGCCGAGGGCAAGGATGTCTACCAGCCCGTGTCCCTGGCCCCCTGGGAAGCCGCACTGGGCGGCCCGGTCCGCGTGGCCACCATTGCCGGTGAATTCGAGGTCAGCGTACCCGCAGGCAGCCGCGCCGGCCGCAAGCTGCGCATCAAGGGCAAGGGCTTGCCTGCCGCCACGCCGGGCGACCTGTACCTGGTGCTGGGCATCGCCCTGCCCGAGCCCCAGACCGACGCCCAGCGCCAGGCCTATGCGGCACTGGCCCAGGCCTTTCCCTCGTTCGATGCCCGCCAGCACGCAGCGGGCCAAGGAGCCACGCGATGAGCACGCCGCTGTACCCCTTCTACGAGCCGGCAGAACTGCTGGGCGAAGGCGCTCTGGACCTGCAGGATCTGGCCCGCCACTGCCGGCGCAACACCGCCTGGGTGGTGGAGCGTGTGCAGACCGGCGTGCTGTACTGCGAAAACGAGCAAGCCGGTGAAGCGGACGCGCCACAGGCACAGTGGCGCTTCAGCAGCCAGACACTGGTGCGCGCGCGCCGCATAGCCCACCTGGAGCACAGCTTCGATGCCGACCCTCAGCTGGCCGCGCTGACGGCGGACCTGATCGAGGAAGTGCAGATGCTGCGCCGCAAGCTACAGGCACTGCAGCACTGAGCACGGTGCCTCAAAAGCAAAAGCCCTCTTTCGAGGGCTTTTGCTTTCAGAACGTGGCCGCAGCAGGCGTGCATGCGGACCGCCGTGCTCAGCGGTGACGCTTGCCGGGGTTCTTCTTGGTGTGGGTGTGCGCGCCACGGGCGCGGCTCACGCGCTGGCCACGGCCGGGCGTGGGCAGGGTGACGCCGTTGGGCAGGGGAGGCTGGGGAGTGAACTTGCGGTCGGCTTCGGTAACGATCTTGTTGCCCATGGCATTTCCTTCTTCAAAAAAATGAGAACGCGCAATTAGGCCATAGACCTGCATGACCGCGCACAAAAAAACACATGGCCTGCTCTGGCATAGGGAAAGTTCCAGCGTTGCGCGGTCCGCACAGCACCGGCGCAGGCAGCGCCGGCCTACACTGCGACCCGGTTTTCTGTCCTAAAGTAGGAGCATGCTGCCAAGCGCGCAAGACCCCTGGCATGCACGCCTGCCTGAACACGGAGTTCCGCACCATGTCACCCCGCCAACCAGATACAGAGTCAACTGCCCGATCCACTCCCCGCCCCGCCTGGGTTCTGCCAACGGCCGGCCTGGCAGGGCTTGCCGTTGGCGCCGCCGCAGCAGCATTGCTGTGGAAGGGCCTGCGCAACCCACCCATCCCCCCTACCGTGGAGCCGGTGCGCGGCTGGGACATCGAGCGCTACATGGGCCGCTGGTATGAAGTGGCCCGCATCGACCATAGTTTCGAAAAAGGCCTGGAGCGCACCCAGGCCGAGTACACACCGCTTCCCGACGGCACTGTGCACGTGCTGAACCGGGGCTACGACGCCCGCCACCGGCGCTGGAAATCGGCCGAGGGCAAGGCCCGCACGGTGCACGGCCCGGACGTTGCGGCACTCAAGGTCTCTTTCTTCGGCCCGTTCTACGGCGGCTACAACGTGGTGGCTCTTGATGCCGAGTACCGCTGGGCCATGGTGGTGGGATCGGACCTGCGCTATTTCTGGATTCTTTCGCGCACGCCCGAGCTGGCCGACGGCGTGGCGGCACGCCTGCTGGCACAGGCCCGGCTGCTGGGCGTGCCCGTGGACAAGGTCCAGTGGATCCTGCAGGACGGGGTCAATCCCACGGGCAGCTGGTAGCGCGGTCCGGCAACTGCCTCAGAACCCCTCGGGCATGCCATCGCCCGAGAAGCCCGCGGCCTCCACCAGCCGCTGCGTGTACGCCTGGCGCGGCGCGCCCAGCACCTGGGCGACGGGGCCGGATTCGACGATGGCGCCATCCTTCATGACCACCACGTCATGGGCCATGGCGCGGATCACGTCCACGTCATGCGTGATCAGCAGATAGGCCAGGCCCCGCTCGCGCTGAAGCCGCTGCAGCAGGCCCAGCACCTGCTGCTGAATGGTCACATCCAGCGCGCTGGTGGGCTCGTCGAGCACCAGCACCTCGGGCTCCAGCACCAGGGCGCGAGCAATGGCGATGCGCTGGCGCTGGCCTCCCGAGAATTCATGGGGATAGCGGTCGAGCAGGCCGGGAAACTGTTCCTGCGTCAGGCCCACGGACGACAGCATCTCCACGATGCGGTCGCGTTGCTGCGTCGCCGCCAGCGCCGGCGCATGCACGCGCAGGCCCTCGCCAACGATCTGCTCCAGCGTCAGCCGCGGCGACAGCGATGAATACGGGTCCTGGAACACCACCTGCACCTTGCGCCGCAGCGCACGGTTGGCGGGCGAGTTGCGCGTGGCTGGCTGCTGCCAGGCATGGCCGGCAATGCGCAGCCGGCCTTCATGGGGCAGCAGCCCCAGCACGGCCTGCGCCAGCGTGGACTTGCCCGATCCCGACTCCCCGACCACGCCCACGGTACGCCCTGGCAACAGTTCCAGGTCTGCGGACTGCACGGCGACGAAGCGCCCCTGGCCGAACCATCCGCGCATGCCTGCCAGCGGCACCGGATAGCTGACCTTGAGACCCTGTGCCTGCACCAGCGGCTCGCCAGCCGTGGCGTCGGCGCCTGCCTCCACCTCGATCAGGTCGCGTCGCGGCACGCTGGCCAGCAGCTTGCGCGTATAGGCATGGCGCGGGGCCGCCATGACCGCCGACACCCCGCCCTGCTCCACCAGTTGCCCGCGCTCCATCACCGCCACGCGGTCGGCAAAGCGCCGCACCAGGTGCAGGTCGTGCGTGATCATCAGCACGGCCATGCCGGTCTGGCGCTGCAGGTCATCGAGCAACTGCAGGATCTGGCCGCGCAGCGTGACATCGAGTGCCGTCGTCGGCTCATCGGCCAGGAGCAGGCGCGGGCTGCTGGCCAGCGCCATGGCGATCATGGCGCGCTGGCGCTGCCCGCCACTGAGCTGGTGGGGAAAGGCGCGGGCGCGGCGCACAGGCTCGGCGATGCCGGTGGTCGCCAGCAATTCGGCAGCCTGGACCAGGGATTGCGCTCGCGTCAGCCCCTGCTTGAGGCGCAGCACCTCGCCCACCTGCTCGCCGACGGTCATCAGCGGGTTGAGCGCCGTCATGGGCTCCTGGAAAATCATGGCCACGTCGCCACCACGCACGGCGCGCATCTCGCGCTCGGGCAGGCGCAGCAGGTCGCGGCCGTCGAACAGGGCCTGGCCGCCCAGCTGGGCATCCCCAGCCAGCCGCAGCAGCGACAGCGCCGTGATGGTCTTGCCCGAGCCGGACTCGCCCACCAGCGCCAGCTTCTCGCCGGCCGCCAGGTCGAAGCTCACGCCGTGCACCACGTCCTTGCTGCCGAAGCGCACGCGCAGGTTGCGCACGGACAGCAATGTGCGGCCACGGCCGGGGGGCGAAGGTATTTCCATTGCCGGCTGCTCTGCGTTCATGCGGCGTCCTTTGCATCGACACCGGGGGCGGCATCGCTGGCAGCGGCCTTGCGCGGGTCCAGCGCATCGCGCAGCGCATCGCCCATGAAGGTCAGCAGCAGCAGCGTCACCACCAGCACGGCAAAGGTGGACAGCGAGATCCACCAGGCATCGATGCTGTTCTTGCCCTGGTTCAGCAGCTCGCCCAGGCTGGGGGTGTCAGGCGGCACGCCCAGCCCCAGGAAGTCCAGCGAGGTCAGGGCCAGGATGGCCGCACTCATGCGAAACGGCAAAAAAGTCACCACGGGCGTCATGCTGTTGGGCAGCAGATGGCGCCAGATCAGCGCGCCATTGCCCACGCCCAGCGCCCGCGCCGACTTCACATAGTCCAGCTGGCGGTTGCGCAGGAACTCGGCACGCACGTAGTCCGACAGCCCCATCCAGCCGAACAGCGACAGCAGCACCAGCAGCAGCGAGACGCTGGGCGCCAGCACCGCGCTGAAGATGATCAGCAGATACAGCTCGGGCATGGAACCCCAGATCTCGATGAAGCGCTGGAATGCCAGATCGGTCCTGCCGCCGAAAAAACCCTGGACGGCCCCCGTCACCACGCCCAGCACCACGCCCGACACCGTCAGCGCCAGCGCAAACAGCACGCTGACGCGAAACCCGTAGATCAGCTGGGCCAGCAGATCGCGCCCCCGGTCATCGGTACCCAGAAGGTTGTCGCGCGAGGGCGGCGCCGGATTGGGCGAGGTCGCAAAGTAGTTCAGCGCCTGCGGCCCATAGGGATTGAGCGTATACAGCGCCCAGTTGTCGCCCTGGCGCAGCCGGTCGCGGATGAAGGGGTCCAGGTAGTCGGTGGCCGTCTCGAAGTCGCCGCCGAAAGTCTTCTCGGAATAATCGTTCCACAGCGGCCAGTAGGTCTGGCCCTCGTAGCGCACCACCAGGGGCCGGTCGTTGCTGATCAGTTCGGCCCCCAGGCTCAGCACCACCATCACGCAAAAAGCCACCAGGCTCCAATACCCCAGCCGATTGCGCCTGAACCGCATCCAGGCGCGCCGCGCCGGCGACACCGCCACCACAGCCAGTGGTACAGGCGCTGCCCCGGGCAGCCCTGCGCCTGGAGCGGCAAGGGAGTGCATCTCAGTTTCCATGTTGCTGCATCACAGTGGCGCGACCGCCCAAAGTCAGGGACACAAGATAAGGGCCTGCGCCAGCCGCCAATGGCCCGAACGCTCCCCCCGCAAAGCAAGAAGGGGAAGCGGCGCAGCCGTTCGGGGAGCGCTCAATCAAACCGTACACGCGGATCCACCCACACATAACAAAGGTCACTGACCAGCTTGGTCACCAGGCCGATCAGCGTGAACAGATACAGCGTGCCCAGCACCACGGGATAGTCGCGCCGAATCACGCTGTCATAGCTGAGCAGGCCCAGGCCGTCCAGCGAGAACAGCGTCTCTATCAGCAGCGAGCCCGTGAAGAAGGCCCCGATGAAGGCGGCCGGAAATCCGGTGACGATGGGGATCAGCGCATTGCGCAGCACGTGGCGGTAGAGCACCTGCCGCTCGGACAAGCCCTTGGCACGCGCAGTCAGCACGTACTGCTTGCGAATCTCTTCCAGGAAGGCGTTCTTGGTCAGCATGGCCGTGATGGCGAAGCTGCCCGCCACCATGGCCGTGACCGGCAGCGCGATATGCCAGAGATAGTCCACGATGCGCGCGCCCCAGGACAGCTCGTCCCAGTTGGAGGAAGTCAGCCCGCGCAGCGGAAACCACTGCAACTGGCCGCCAAAGATCACCAGCAGCGCCACGCCCAGCACGAAACCGGGAATCGCATAGCCGACCAGGATCAGCAGCGTGGTGACGAAGTCGAACCGCGAGCCGGCCCGCACGGCCTTGGCAATGCCCAGCGGCACGGCAACGAGGTAGCTGATGAAAAAGGTCCACAGCCCCAGGCTGGCCGAGACCGGCAGCTTCTCCTTGATCAACTGCCAGACATCCTTGTTCTGGAAGAAACTGCGTCCCAGGTCGAACCGCGCGAACTGCCCCAGCATCTGGAAAAAGCGCTCATGGGCCGGCTTGTCAAAGCCGTAGAGGGCCTTGATCTGCTCTATGCGCTGGGGATCCACCCCCTGGTTGCCACGGTAGGCCAGGCCACCGCCCTCGCCGCCACGGCCCACGCTGGCCTTGGCCTCGGCCAGATACTGCTCGACCGGGCCACCGGGCACGAACTGCACGACCACAAAGGTCAGCAGCAGCACGCCCAACAGGGTCGGCACCATCAGCAGCAAGCGTTTGAGTATGTAGGCCCACATAAGAAGTCTTGCATTATGTCCATTGCGGGGAGGGGCCCCGGCCCGGGGACGTCCCCATCATGCAACGGATCGCAACGACACAGCCGCAACGCCGGCTCATGGAGGCGGCGCGGTCAGCACCGGCATGCGGGCCCACCAGGTGTCCATGGCCCAGCTCTCGCCCTTCGCGTAGGCCGGAACCACGGCCGGTCGCACCAGGCGCCAGGAGTCGTAGACCATGCGGTGCGTGCCGGCGCTCCACTGCGGAATCAGGTAGTGGCCGTGCGTGATGATGCGCTCGAGCGCGTGGCAGGCAGGCAACAGTTGCGCCTCTGTCTTGGCCTCGGTCATGCGGCGGATCATGGCGTCGACCGCCGGGTTCTTCACGCCGGGGAAATTGCCGGAACCCTCGGTTGCCGCCGCCTGGCTGCCGAACAGGTCGGCGAATTCCTGGCCCGGATTGTTCGTGCCCTGGTAGGCGATGGAGATGATGTCGTAGTCGAACTTCTCCACGCGCTGCTGGTACAGCGCATAGTCCGCCGAGCGAAAGCGCAGCCGGATGCCCAGCTTTTCCAGATTGCGTATCCAGGGCGAGACCTGGCGTATGCCCGACTCGCTGCTGTCCAGGTACTCCAGCTCCATGGCCTGGCCCCGCGCGTTGCGCAGCACGCCATCCTGAATGGTCCAGCCGGCATCGGCCAGCAATTGCCGCGCCTGGCGCAGATTTCCGCGCAGCGAGCTGTCGCCATCGGTGCGTGGCGGCTCCGCCATCGGGCCGAACGCCTCTGGCGGAATGCTCTTGCGCAAGGGCTCCATCAGCGCCAGCTCCTCGGGCGAGGGCTCGCCATGGGTCTCGCAGGCCGTGTTGCCGAACAGCCCTCGCACGCGCTGGTAGGAACCGTAGAACATCTGCCGGTTCATCCACTCGTAGTCCATGGCCAGGCCCAGGGCGCGGCGCACCCGGACGTCCTGCAGCACAGGCCGGCGCACGTTGAGCACATAGCTCTGGAATCCCGATGGCAGCTTGTTGCTGAACTCGCCCTTGACCAGTTCACCGCGGTCGAAGCGCTTGCCGTACAGGCGCCGCGCCCAGTCGCCTGCGCTGTAAAAGCGCATGAGGTCGAACTCCCCGGCCTTCAGCGCCTCCAGCCTCGCCGTGTTGTCGCGGTAGATCTTGACGGAGATGCGATCGAAATTGGCCGTGCCCACGCGCACAGGCAGATCGCGGCCCCAGTAGTCCGGGTCACGCACATAGGTGATGTCCTTGCCGAATCGCACGGGACCTATCTTGTAGGGCCCGCTGCCGATGGGCGTGTCCGTCACCACCTGATCGAAGGGCTTGGCCTTGCCGTTTTCCACGCCCCAGTCGCGGCTGAACACCGGAATGGCCCCCACGGTCAGCGGCAATTCCCGGTTCGGCTGCTTGAAGCGAAAGCGCACGGTGCGCTCGTCCAGCACATCGACGCCCGCCACATCGAAGAACAGCGTTCTGTAGCCGGGCAGTGCATGCGGGCCCACCAGCGTGTCATAGCTGAACTTGACATCGGCGGCCAGCACGGGCTTTCCGTTGTGAAAACGTGCCTGGGGCCGCAGCCGGAATGTGGCGGACAGGCCGTCGGCCGCGGCCTGCACATCCTCGGCCAGCAATCCGTAGCCGGTGGCGGTCTCGTCCAGCGAGGGCCACAGCAGGGTGTCGAACATCAGCTCCGCCAGATAGGCGGGCGACGACCCCTTGATGGTGAACGGGTTGTATTTGTCAAAGGTGGAGATGCGCAGATTGCTCACCAGGCGCAGCTCGCCGCCCTTGGGGGCCTTGGCGTTGACATAGTCGAAATGGCTGAAGCCCTCGGCGTAGCGAGGCTCGCCCCACAGGGCATAGGCATGCGAGCCCCAGGCCGGCACACACGCCGAGGCCAGCAGCAGCGAAGAAATCATCCAATGGCGCATGCGACAATTCTGCACCACGCAGCCAGCCCTTCCGCTGGCAAACGCTGACGCGGGCCCCGGCCATCGCCGCCAGCTGGTGCGCACTTCCACTCACTTTCTCTGGAGAACAACAATGGGCTTTCTCGCCGGTAAAAAACTGCTGATCACGGGCGTTCTGTCCAACCGCTCCATCGCCTACGGCATCGCCAAGGCCTGCCATGCACAGGGCGCGGAGCTGGCCTTCAGCTATGTGGGCGAGCGCTTCAAGGACCGCATCACCGAATTCGCCGCCGAATTCGACTCCAAGCTGATCTTTGACTGCGACGTGGCCGACGACGCCCAGATCGACAAGCTGTTCGCCGACCTGGGCGCGACCTGGGGCAAGTTCGACGGCTTCGTGCACAGCATCGGCTTCGCACCGCGCGAGGCCATCGCAGGCAACTTCCTGGACGGCCTGTCGCGCGAAGGCTTCAAGATCGCGCACGACATCAGCGCCTACAGCTTCCCCGCGATGGCCAAGGCGGCCCTGCCCTATCTCAACGACAAGTCCTCGCTGCTGACCCTGTCGTACCTGGGCGCCCTGCGCTCCATCCCCAACTACAACACCATGGGCCTGGCCAAGGCATCGCTGGAAGCCTCGGTGCGCTACCTGGCCGAGGCCGTGGGCCGCACGGCCGACGGCCGCGCCATCCGCGCCAACGGCATCTCGGCCGGTCCCATCAAGACCCTGGCCGCCTCGGGCATCAAGGACTTCGGCAAGCTGCTGGGCCGCGTGGCCGATGCATCGCCGCTGCGCCGCAACGTGACCATCGAGGACGTGGGCAATGTGGCCGCCTTCCTGCTGTCGGACCTCGCCTCGGGCGTGACGGCCGAGATCACCTACGTGGACGGCGGCTTCAGCCAGACCGCTGGCCTGTCGGCCGACCAGGTCTAAGTCACCGCCAGTCCCCGCCCCGCCCTGCAGGCATTGCCGCCTGCGGGGCTTTTTTTCGCCTGGAATCCGCGCATCCGCATCCTGCAGATGCGCGAAAGGAAATACACATCGGCTTGCATACGGTCATTTCCGTTTTGAATGAGAATGATTCTCATGAATAATACAATTCTCAGATCAATATCAAAGAACCTCTGGAAAACTCGGAGCCAGCAGATATGCAAGCAACCTCTGACCTCAGTCTGCCCTCTCCCGTCCCGGCACCCTCCGAAGCATCCTTGAATCAATGGGAGCAGCTGGCGCGCCGCGCCCATGGGCATTTCCATGCCGGCCAGATCGAAAGCGCGCTCGCCATGCAGATGAAGGCCCTGCATGTGGCGCAGCGCCTCATCGCCGGCCCGCTGCCGGCGGAACATGCCGATCACTGCATGGCCGCCTGGGTGGTCTCCCACCACAACCTGGCCGAGCTGCTGGCATTGCGCCAGCAGCCCGCATTGGCCATCGAATATCTGTGCGAGGCGCACCAGGGCCTGCTGGCCCTGGGGGATGCGCGCCACCATGCGGCCGCCGTGTGCAGCGCCGCCTGGCGCCATATGCGCGAAACCCATTCAGCCCTGCTGCAGTGGCAGCGCCAGCACGGCAGCCAGCCCCGGATCGATGCAGCGCTGCAGGCCTCGGCCCGCGTCTTCGACTGCACAGCCACGGCCCTGCCGCCCCGGCTGGCGCATTGATTGCCGCCGCACAGACATCGCAACCCACCGATTTTTTCCCCGTAGTCCCTGAAAGAAACCACATGAGCAACTACACCCTGCCTCCCCTGAACTACGCCTACGACGCGCTGGAGCCCCATATCGATGCGCAGACCATGGAGATCCACTACACCAAGCACCATCAGGCCTATGTGAACAACCTGAATGCCGCGCTCAAGGACACGCCGCACGGCAGCCAGCCCGTGGAGCAGTTGATCGCCGACCTGCCCCTGCTGCCCGAAGGCGTTCGCGGTGCCGTGCGCAACAACGGCGGCGGGCACGCCAACCACAGCCTGTTCTGGACCGTGATGGCCCCGGTGGACCAGGGCGGCGGCGGTACTCCCTCGGGCGAATTGGCACAGGCCATTGACCGGGAACTGGGCGGCTTCGATGCCTTCAAGGCCGCCTTCACCCAGGCCGCGCTCACGCGCTTTGGCAGCGGCTGGGCCTGGCTGGTGGTGGGCAAGGACGGCAAGCTGGCCGTGGAAAGCAGCGGCAACCAGGACAGCCCGCTGATGGTCGGCATCGGCTCCGGCGCCACCCCCATCCTGGGCCTGGACGTGTGGGAACACGCCTACTACCTCAAGTACCAGAACCGCCGCCCTGAATACATCGCGGCGTTCTACAACGTAGTCAACTGGGCCGAAGTGGCCCGCCGCTACGCCGCCGCACGCGGCTGAACGGTCTGCAACGCCAACCTCTGACCTCGACCAGCATGGATCTGCCACAACGCTTCCGCTCCAAGACCAGCGTACGGTCCAACATCCGCCTGTGGATAGGCCTGGCCATCATGATGGCCGGCGCCTGGGCGCTCACCAGCCAGTTCTGGGCCTATGCGCAGAACCATCCGGTGGTCTTCCAGGCCCTGGCCGGAGGCTCGGCCGCCGCGCTGGCGACCGCACTGGGCACCGTGCCCGTGATGCTGTCCCAGCGCCTGTCCGAACGCACGCAGGACACCCTGTTCGGCTTTGGCGCCGGCGTCATGCTGGCCGCCTGTGCCTTCTCGCTGATCCTGCCAGGACTGGAGGCCGTGCGCACCCAGGAACTGCTCGGCGGCGGCGGCTGGGCGGCTGGCGGGATCATAGGTTCGGCCATCCTGATGGGCGGTGCCGCCCTCATGCTCATGGACAGGCTCCTGCCCCATGAGCACTTCATCAAGGGCCGCGAAGGCCTGGACCCGCAAGGCGCGCGCAAGCTGCAGCGCACCTGGCTGTTCGTCTTTGCCATCACCCTGCACAACCTGCCCGAAGGCCTGGCCATCGGCGTGGGCTATGCGGGCAACGACGGACTGCGCGCCAATGCGCTGGCCACGGGCATCGCCATACAGGACGTGCCCGAAGGCCTGGTGGTGGCCGTGGCCCTGCTGGCCGCAGGCTACAAGCGCAGCTTTGCCGTGCTGCTGGGCATGGCCTCCGGCCTGGTGGAGCCCGTGGGCGCCGTGCTGGGTGCAGCCGTCGTGAGCGGCTCGGCAGCCATGCTGCCCTGGGGCCTGGGCTTTGCAGCGGGCGCCATGCTGTTCGTGATCAGCCACGAAATCATTCCCGAGTCGCACCGCAAGGGCCACGAAGCCTTTGCCACGGGCGGCCTGATGCTGGGCTTCGTGCTGATGATGGTGCTGGACACGGCCCTGGGCTGAGGCCGCGCACCGCGCACTCCTGGCTCAGGGCAGCAAAAGCCCCAGTTCCCGCGCCGCCGCCAGCACATGGCGGGCGTGGCGCTCTTCATAGCGGTGGGCTGGCATGGTCAGTGTCAGTGCCGCTGCCAATTCCCCATCGCGCTTGAACACGGGGGCCGAAATCCCGGCGATCTCGCGGTGCCGATCTCCCACCATGGCGCAGTAGCCATCGGCGCGCACACGGGCCAACTGCGTGCGGCTGCCGCCGCGCGATGCGGCATACAGTTCGGTGTCGAAAGCCGACAGCACGCGCCCGCCTGCGCCCTGGCCCAGCGGCAGCAGATCGCCCGTGCGTGCATGGTCGCGCACGGGATGGGGCGAATCCACGCGGTACAGGCACAGCCGGTCCTGGCCCTGGCGCACGTGGTAGGCCGCACTCTCGCCCGTGGCCTGCACCAGGGTACGCAGCACGGGCATGACCACGCTGTCCAGCGAAAAATGCCGGGCATAGACGGTGTTCAGCCGCGCCACCGCCGGGCCCACGGCGTAGCGGCCGTCATCCATGCGCAGCGCCCAGCCGCCATGCTCAAGAGAGGCCAGCAGCCGCAGCACCGTGCTCTTGTACAGGCGCGTGCGCTCCGACAACTGGGCCAGCGTCAGCCCGTCATCACCGTCGCGGAACGCTGCCAGCAGGCTCAAGGCCCTGTCCACGGCCGCCACGCCGCCCGGCGCGGCATTCTCATCGGCCACCGATTCCGTCACTGATTTGCGAGGCATAGAAAGGCATCCAAGGGAAAACCCCAGGCACGCAGGCTTGACGATGGCGCGTGCAGCAGAGAATATTTCAATAGAGAGAATAAAGTTCTATCTATTAGAACAACATAGAGCCCCGATGTCAACAGGCGAATCTCGCCACCATCGACACCCACCACCGGATGCAACTGCCCATGTCCTCCCACCGTTTTGACGTACTCATCAGCGAAGTCGGCCCGCGCGATGGCCTGCAGTCCGTGGCCTCCACCATGTCCACGGCGCACAAGCTGGCCTGGATCGCCGCCCTGGCCCATGCGGGCCTGCAGGAGATCGAGGTCGGCTCCTTCGTCTCGCCCAAGCTGCTGCCTCAGATGGCCGACGCGGCCGAGGTCGTCGCCCACGCCATCACGCTGCCCGGCGTCACCGTGATGGCCCTGGCCCCCAATCTGCGCGGTGCCGAGGCCGCGCTGCGCGCCGGCGCCCACAAGGTCACGCTGCCCGTCTCGGCCAGCCCCGCGCACTCCATGGCCAATGTGCGCAAGACGCCCATGCAGATGGTGGACGAGGTGCGGGCGATTGCCGCGCTGCGCGACGAGATCGCGCCGCAGGCCCTGATCGAGGCGGGCATCTCCACGGCCTTCGGCTGCACGCTGCAGGGGCTGGTGCCCGAGGACGAAGTGATTGCACTGGCCCTGGCCTGCGTGGCGGCGGGCGCCGATGAATCGGGCCTGTCCGACACCACGGGCATGGCCAACCCGACCCAGGTGCGGCGCCTGTTCACACGGCTGCGCGCCGAGCTGGGCGGGCATGCAGGCGCGGCCCACATGCACAATACGCGCGGCCTGGGCCTGGCCAACTGCCTGGCCGCCTACGAGGCCGGCGTGCGCACCTTCGATGCCTCGCTGGCCGGCCTGGGCGGCTGCCCGTACGCGCCCGGCGCCTCGGGCAACGTGGTCACCGAAGACCTGGTCTTCATGTTCGAGGCCATGGGCATACGCACCGGCGTGGACATCGATCGCCTGGTCGCCGCCCGCCAGCCGCTGGCCGCAGGCCTGCCCGGCGAGGAGCTGCACGGCATGACGCCGCTGGCCGGACTCCCCAAGGGCTTTGTGCCCCACCACTACGCGCAGGCCTGAACGGCAGCGCCCACCCACCCATTCATCCACCGTTTTCCCATGAGCCAAGATTCCTCCCCCGGCACCCCTGACAGCGCCGCAGGCCAGGCCGCGCCCCTGCCCTACGCGGGCATCCGCGTGGTCGAGTTCACCCACATGGTCATGGGCCCGTCCTGCGGCATGATGCTGGCCGACCTGGGCGCCGAAGTCATCAAGATCGAGCCCGTGGGCCACGGCCGCGACGGCGATGCCACGCGCAAGCTGCTGGGCTCGGGCTCGGGCTTTTTCCCGCTGTTCAACCGCAACAAGAAAAGCCTGACGCTGGACCTGCAGACCGAGGAGGGCAAGCAGGCCGCGCTGCGCCTGATCGCCACGGCCGACGTGGTCTGCGAGAACTTCAAGCCCGGCACCATGCGCAAGCTGGGCCTGGACTACGACAGCCTCAAGGACCGCTTCGAGCGCCTCATCTACGTGAGCCACAAGGGCTTTCTGCCCGGCCCCTACGAGCACCGCACGGCGCTGGACGAAGTGGTGCAGATGATGGGCGGCCTGGCCTACATGACGGGCCGCCCCGGCGACCCGCTGCGCGCAGGTGCCAGCGTCAACGACATCATGGGTGGCATGTTCGGCGCCATGGGCGCCATGGCCGCCCTGGCCCAGCGCGAGAAGACCGGCCGCGGCCAGGAAGTGCAAAGCGCGCTGTTCGAGAACAACATCTTCCTGGTCGCCCAGCACATGATGCAGTTCGCCGTCACCGGCAAGCCGGCCGCGCCCATGCCGGCACGCATCTCGGCCTGGGCCATCTACGACGTGTTCGAAGTCCGGGACGGCGAGCAGATCTTCCTGGCCGTGGTCAGCGATGGCGCCTGGCGCCTGTTCTGCGACGCCTTCGGCCTGGGCGAGCTGCGCGACGATCCGCGCCTTGGCAGCAACAACGACCGCGTGCTGGCGCGCAGCTGGCTGATGCCGCTGCTGCGCGAGAAGATGGCCCCGCACAGTGCCGCCCACATTGCGGAGATCTTCGAGAAGAACGGCCTGCCCTTCGCGCCCATCGCACGCCCGCAGGACCTGCTGGAAGACCCGCACCTGAACGCCACGGGCGCGCTGGCCCCCATCACCCTGCCCGATGGCCGCGAGACCAAGACCGTGCTGCTGCCCTTCACGCTGGGCGGCAAGCGCCTGGATGTGCGCCTGTCGCCGCCGCGCCTGGGCGAGCACAGCCTGGAGATCCTCACCGCCCTGGGCTACAGCAGCGAGCAGGCCCAGGCCCTGGCGCGGGGCGACGCCACCGACAGCCACGCCAAGGCTTCCCACTGAAGCCAGGCTGAGCCACTGAAGGCGCCGCCGTCCACCCGGCGCGCGGCGCCCCTGCAACCTTGCACCCCATCCACCCCACACCGGACGCCGCTTGCCGCGCGCCCGGCGGGGAGGCCTTTTCCCAAAAATTCCCGGAGACAACACCATGCCCGCCATCCACCGCAACCCGGCCACCCAAAACCGGACACAGGCACAGACCCAGGCCAGCCCTCGTTCCGCCCCGCGCCGCCAGTGGCTGCTGTGCGTCCTGCCCGCACTGGCTGCCGCCCTGCTCCCGCTGGCGGCCCGGGCCCAGCCTGACCACTGGCCCTCACGCGCCGTGCGCATGGTCGTGCCCTACACGCCGGGCGGCGGCACGGACGCGGTCGCGCGCCAGATCAGCGAGCGCGTGGGTACGCTGAACAAATGGACCGTGGTCGTGGACAACAAGCCCGGCGCGGGCGGCAACATCGGCCTGGATGCCGTGGCCAAGTCCGCGCCGGATGGCTATGCCTTCGGCATGGGCCAGACCGCCAACCTCGCCATCAACCCCGCCCTGCTGCCCAGCATGCCCTTCAACCCGCGCACCGACCTGATCCCCGTGGCCCTGGTCGCCGCCCAGCCCACGGTGCTGGTCGTGCCGCAGGACTCGCCATGGAAGTCGGTGCAGGACCTGGTCAAGGCCGCCAAGGCCGACCCGGGCGGCATCCGCCAGGGCCTGGCATCGACGGGCACGGTAGGCCACCTGGCCGGCGAGATGCTGGCCTTCAAGGCCGGCATCCAGGTGCTCAACGTGCCCTACAAGGGTGCGGCGCCGGCCGTGACCGACCTGCTGGGCAGGCAGACGCACTACATGTTCGGCACGCCCCAGGCCGTCTATCCGCTGCTCAAGGGCGGCAAGCTGCGCGCCCTGGCCGTGACCTCGGCCAAGCGCCTGCCCATCCTGCCCGAGGTGCCCACGGTGGCCGAGTCGGGCTATGCAGGCTTCGAGGCCGTGGACTGGAAGCTCATCGTCGCGCCCAAGGGCACGCCGGCTGCCATCGTGCAGAAGATGAATACCGCCGTGAACGCGGCCCTGCAGCAGCCCGCCGTGCAGCAGCAGCTGCAGGCCGAGGGCAGCACGGCCCTGGGCGGCAGCATCCAGGATGCCGCCCAATACCTGCTCAAGGAACAGACGGACTGGGCCGCGCTGATCCGCGACGCAAAGATACGCCTGGAGTGACCACGGAATAACGACGCCGCAGCGGCGCAATGAAAAAGGCGCGGAACCCCTTTCGGCACCCGCGCCTTTTTGATGGACCGTCAGCCGGCCCGGCGATCAGATCGTGCGGCCGAAGGGACCATCGTCCCCCACCTGCACCATCTTGCGGCCGCGCGCAGGCTTGGCTGCGGTGCCGACTTCAGGCGCTGCGGGCTGCGCCTTGCGCGCTGCGGGGCGCTTGGCAGGCGCCTTGACCGCGGCGGCCTTGGCAACCTTGGCGGCCGGCTTGGCTGCCGGTTTCGCGGCTGCCTTGGCAACTGTCTTGGCGGCTGTCTTGGCCGCGGTCTTCACGGCCTTCTTCGCAGCAGGCTTGCCACCTGCCGGCGTCTTGCGGGCCGGCGCGGTCCCGGCCACGCAGTCGGCGTAGTAGCGCACTTCGCCATCTTCGCCTTGCAGTTCCACCAGGCCGTGGATGTCGGTCTCGAAGCCCGGGCACTCCTTGGCGAACTCGCGCGCAAACAGCAGGTAGTCAACGATCTTGCGGTTGAACACTTCGCCGGGAATCAGCAGCGGAATGCCGGGCGGGTACGGCGTGACCAGGCCCACGGTGATGCGGCCTTCCAGGTGATCGATCTCCACGCGCTCGGTCTTGCGCTGCGCGATGTGGGCGTAGGCATCGGTGGGCTTCATGGCGGGCTGCAGGTCCGACAGGTACATCTCGGTCGTCAGGCGGGCGATGTCGTACTTGGCGTACAGCTGGTGCACGTGCTGGCACAGGTCGCGCAGGCCCATGCGCTCGTAGCGGCGGTGCTGCTGGCAGAACTCGGGCAGGATGCGCGCCAGCGGCTGATTGCGGTCGTAGTCGTCCTTGAACTGCTGCAGCGCCGTCAGCATGGTGTTCCAGCGGCCCTTGGTGATGCCGATGGTGAACATGATGAAGAACGAGTACAGGCCCGTCTTCTCCACCACCACGCCGTGCTCGGCCAGGTACTTGGTCACGATGGAGGCGGGGATGCCCGTGTCCGAGAAATCGCCGTCCAGGTCCAGGCCCGGCGTCACGATGGTGGACTTGATCGGGTCCAGCATGTTGAAGCCGTCGGCCAGCTCGCCGAAGCCGTGCCAGTTGTCGAACTCCTTGCCGTTCTTGGCCTTGGAGCGCTTGGGTGCCGCGTCATGGCCGCGGATGATCCAGTCCTGGGCCGAGCCCACGCCTTCATCGGCCAGCTTCTCGGGGCCCCAGACCTCGAACCACCAGTCGTCGTCGCCGAACTCGTCCTCCACCTTGCGCATGGCGCGGCGGAAGTCCAGCGCTTCCAGAATGGACTCCTCCACCAGGGCCGTGCCGCCGGGCGGCTCCATCATCGCGGCGGCCACGTCGCAGCTGGCGATGATGCTGTACTGCGGGCTGGTCGAGGTGTGCATCAGGTACGCCTCGTTGAACAGGTGGTGGTCCAGCTTTTCGGTCTGGCTGTCCTGCACCAGCACATGCGAGGCCTGGCTGATGCCGGCCAGCAGCTTGTGGATGGACTGCGTGGCATACACCACCGAGTGCTTGGGGCGCGCGCGCTTCTTGCCCATGGCGTGGTAGCTGCCATAGAACGGGTGGAAGGCAGCGTGCGGCAGCCAGGCCTCGTCGAAGTGCAGGTTGGCCACATAGCCGTCCAGCATGCTCTTGATCGTCTCGGTGTTGTAGAGCACGCCGTCGTAGGTGGACTGCGTCAGCGTCAGCACGCGCGGCTTGACCGTCTTGGCATCCACGCCCTTGAGCAGCGGATTGGCCGCGATCTTGGCCTGGATGGACTCCACCGAGAACTCGCTTTGCGGGATCGGGCCGATGATGCCGAAGTGGTTGCGCGTGGGCTTGAGGAACACCGGAATCGCACCCGTCATGATGATGGAGTGCAGGATGGACTTGTGGCAGTTGCGGTCCACCACGACCACGTCGCCGGGCGCCACGGCGTGGTGCCACACGATCTTGTTCGACGTGGACGTGCCGTTGGTCACGAAGTAGCAATGGTCGGCATTGAAGATGCGGGCGGCATTGCGCTCGCTCTCGCCGATGGCCCCGTTGTGGTCCAGCAGCTGGCCCAGTTCCTCCACCGCGTTGCACACGTCGGCGCGCAGCATGTTCTCGCCGTAGAACTGGTGGTACATCTGGCCCACGGGGCTTTTCAGGAAGGCCACGCCGCCCGAGTGACCGGGGCAGTGCCAGCTGTAGGAGCCGTCTTCCGCATAGTCCAGCAGCGCCTTGAAGAACGGCGGCTGCACGCCTTCCAGGTAGCTCTTGGCCTCGCGGATGATGTGCTTGGCCACGAACTCCGGCGTGTCCTCGAACATGTGGATGAAGCCGTGCAGCTCGCGCAGGATGTCGTTGGGCAGGTGGCGGCTGGTCTTGGTCTCGCCGTAGATGTAGATCGGCACATCGGCGTTCTTGCGGCGCACTTCGCCGATGAAGCTGCGCAGGCTGTGGATCACGGGATCGGTTCCGCCATCGCCCAGCGAGAACTCCTCGTCATCGATGGACAGAATGAAGGCACTGGCCCGGCTTTGCTGCTGCGCGAATTGCGACAGGTCGCCGTAGCTGGTCACGCCCAGCACCTCGAAACCTTCTTCCTCGATGGCCTGGGCCAGGGCGCGGATGCCCAGGCCCGAGGTGTTCTCGGAGCGGTAGTCCTCGTCGATGATGACGATGGGAAAGCGAAACTTCATGGGGGCAGCCTCCGTAACCTGAGCGGGCCTAAAAAACGAAACAGGCGCGAAGTGTAAGGAATATCCTTATTGCGCCTTTGAAGCGTGCGGATTTTCACCCAGAATGGGCTGCACTAAACACAAGCAACTGTCACAAAGGGAGTCTCTCGCATGGAATATTCCACCATCTGGTGGCTAGTCGCCGGCGCCTTGGTCATCGCCGAGCTGCTGACCGGCAGCTTCTATCTGCTGATGCTGGCGCTGGGCGCCATCGTCGGCGCACTGTGCGCGCATGCGGGCCTGGCGCCCATTGCACAGATCATCGCCGCCGCCGCGCTGGGCAGCGCCTTCGTGCTGGCCTGCCATCTGGTGCGCCGCCGCCAGCCCAGCCGCCAGCCGGCATCGAGCAACCGCGATGTCAACCTCGACATAGGCGAGTCCGTCATGGTCGAGCAATGGAATTCCGACGGCACGGCCCAGGTCCGCTACCGTGGCGCCCAATGGACCGTGATCGGCCGCCCGGGCAACCTGCCCTCGGCCGGCATGCACCGCGTGGCCGAGGTCGTCGGCAACCGGCTGCTCGTGGACAAGCTCTGAGCCACCGCCCCGCCTCTTGCGCACACCTGGGGATGCAGTCCTCGCGCCCCTTCGCCTCACCCTCTTGTTTCACTGAATGCCCTCCGGGCTTGGAGACACCATGGAAATCGCCATCGTCATCGCCGTCATCGCGGCCATCTTCATCGCACGCTCCGTCAAGGTCGTGCCCCAGCAGCACGCCTGGGTCAAGGAACGCCTTGGCAAGTACGCCGGCACGCTGACCCCGGGCCTGAACTTCCTCGTGCCCTTCGTGGACCGCGTGGCCTACAAGCACAGCCTCAAGGAAATCCCGCTGGACGTGCCCAGCCAGGTCTGCATCACGCGCGACAACACCCAGCTGCAGGTGGACGGCATCCTCTACTTCCAGGTCACCGATCCCATGCGCGCCAGCTACGGCTCGTCCAACTACATCATGGCCGTCACCCAGCTGGCCCAGACCTCGCTGCGCAGCGTGATCGGCAAGCTCGAACTGGACAAGACCTTCGAGGAGCGCGACATGATCAACGCCCAGATCGTCTCGGCCATCGACGAGGCCGCGCTCAACTGGGGCGTGAAGGTGCTGCGCTATGAAATCAAGGACCTGACGCCGCCCGCCGAAATCCTGCGCTCCATGCAGGCCCAGATCACGGCCGAGCGCGAAAAGCGCGCCCTGATCGCAGCCTCCGAAGGCCGCCGCCAGGAACAGATCAACATCGCCACCGGCGAGCGCGAAGCCTTCATCGCACGCTCCGAAGGCGAGAAGCAGGCCGTCATCAACAAGGCCCAGGGCGAGGCCGAATCCATCAAGGCCGTGGCAGACGCCACGGCCCAGGCCATCGAACGCGTGGCCAACGCCATCCGCCAGCCCGGCGGCGAACAGGCCGTGCAGCTCAAGGTGGCCGAAAAGGCCGTCGAGGCCTACAGCCAGGTGGCATCGGACGCCACCACCACCTTGATCGTTCCCAGCAACATGACCGAGGTATCGAGCCTGATCACCTCGGCCATGAAGATGATCCAGACCGGGCAGCGCACCAGCTGAGATCCGCCGCAACCCCACGAAGAACGGGCCATCGCGGCCCGTTCTTCATTGCGCGCCGGTCTGCTGCACCAGTGCCATGGCGAAGCGCCCATGGCCCACGGACCAGTCCGAGTAGTCGTTCTCATGCATGAAGATGAACACATCGGCCGGCTCAACCCCGGCCCCCTCGTGCAGGTTGCGCGCAATGGCCGCATACAAGGCCTTCTTCATCGCATCGCTGCGTCCGCGCCGCATGGTGATCTCGACCACCACCAGCGCATCCGAACGCGCCACCCCGTTGAAACTGCGGCTGAACGCGAACTGCCCGGGAGCGTACGGGTGCACCATGTTGAACAGCTCGTCCTCGGGCATGCCAATGCCTTGCACCAGCGCCTGGTGGATGCCCTGCACGACGGCATCGCGCTGGGAAGTGGAGGTGGACTGGGGCAGATAGGTGTGGACGAAGGGCATGGTGCTATGTGCTTTAGGATCGAATGGAGAGGGGGAGTCCGGCCAGAATCCACGCAGGATTGCCGGCCGAAGCGGCAAATCTATCCACCGGCCCATTGCCTGAAAAGCGATGATTTGGCCGGTTCTATGTACCTGGAACTCACATAGCCTCCACCCGCCCCGTGACCCGACCCATGACCCGCCGCCTGCCCCCGCTGGCCGCCCTGCGCGCCTTTGAAGCTGCCGCACGCCTGGGCCGCATGACGGCGGCGGCAGACGAGCTGTGCGTCTCGCCCGGCGCCGTCAGCCGCCAGGTACGGCAGCTGGAGCAGCACCTGGGCCTGGCGCTGTTCGCGGGCACCAAGGCCCGCCCCACGCTCACCGCAGCGGCGCGCACCCTGCAGCCCGCGCTCACCCAGGCCTTCGAGCAGATCCAGGAGGCGGTGCGCAGCCTGGGCGACGCCCACGAGGGCCCGCTGGACGTGGCCTGCTTCAGCACCTTCACCGTCAAATGGCTGATCCCCCGGCTGTTCGACTTCCACGCGCACCATCCCGGCATCGAAGTGCGCCTGCGCACCACGGACACCGGCACCGACGCTGCACGCGAAGGCTGCGACCTGCTCATCACGGCCATCCCCACCGACTGCGGCAGCAGCGGCAACAGCGGCCAGGCCATTGCAGACGACGAGATGGCCCTGCCGCTTTTCGACGAATACCTGGGCCCCGTGATGTCCCCCGCAATGGCCGGGCTTGTCGCGCGGCCCCAGGACCTGGCCAGCCTCCCCTTGCTGCACACGCGCGGCCGGCGCAACGCCTGGGACCTGTGGGCCGCCTCCATGGACATGGCCCCGCCCGCAGCGGCCGGCCCCGTCTACGAGCACTACTACTTCACGCTGGAAGCGGCGCTGCGCGGCCTGGGTGCAGCCGTTGCTCCCTGGCACCTGGTGATGGACGACGTGCAGGCCGGCCGCCTGCTGGCACCCTTCGGCTTCACGGCCTCCGGCTACCGCTACCTGGCACTGCGCCGCAGCACCGCCGCGCCTGCCCGGCTCGACACCCTTTGCACGTGGCTGCAGGCGCAGGTGCGGGCCATGCCGCAAGTGCCAGCCGTCCAAGGCGTGCCGCTCACGCAGGCAGGAAACTTCGCCGCCACCCCCGAAAATCGATGCTAGAATCGCGGTCTTCGGAGAGGTGGATGAGCGGTTTAAGTCGCACGCCTGGAAAGCGTGTGTGGGCTAATCCCCACCGCGGGTTCGAATCCCGCCCTCTCCGCCAAAATGATCTAAGCCCTTGATTGATTCAATCAAGGGCTTTTTTCTTTGTACAGCGTGACCACCTGGCAGGCATCAGGCGAACCCGCGCGTGATCGCAGCGGGTTCGATTCCTCAGGCCTGCCGCCCGGCCTACCTGAGCCGTGGCTGCACGATGATCTTCACCGCCGATTCGTTGTTGTGAATCAGCGTGTCAAAGCCCTGCGCCACCAGGTCATCGAGCTGGATGCGCTGGGTGATGAAGGGCTCGAGGTTGATCTTGCCCTCCTCGACCAGCTTGATGGTTTCCTGGTGGTCGTTGCAGTAGGCAATGGTGCCGCGCACGTCCAGCTCCTTCATGACCACGCTGTGCACGTTGATGGTGGCCGGGTGGCTCCAGATGGACACGATCACCACCACGCCCGTGGCCTTCGTCACGGCCACCAGCGTGTCCAGCACCTTGTTCACGCTGGAGCATTCGAACGACACATCCACGCCCTTGCCGCCGGTGAGCTTCATCACTTCGGCCACCACATCCACTTCGGAGGGGTCCAGGATGTGATCGGCCACGCCCGATTCACGCGCCTTCTGCTTGCGCTTGGCGCTCAGTTCGGTGATGACGACGGTCAGGCCCTTGGCCTTCAGGATGGCCGACAGCAGCAGGCCGATGGGGCCTGCGCCGCCGACCAGCGCCACATCACCCGCCTTCGCTCCGCTGCGGGTATAGGCATGGTGGCCCACGGACAGCGGCTCGATCAGCGCGGCCTGGTCCAGCGGAATGGCATTGGAGATCGGGTGCACCCAGCGGCGCTTGACCGCAATCCGCTCGGACAACCCGCCGCCACGCCCGCCCAGGCCGATGAAATTCATGTCCTTGGACAGGTGGTAGTGGTCGCCCGGACCCGTGGGCACGTCGTCGGCCACGATGTAGGGCTCCACCACGACGTGCTGGCCGACCTCGATATCGTCGACGCCCGCGCCCACGGCGTACACCACGCCGGAGAACTCGTGCCCCATGGTGATGGGTGCGGACTCGCCCGAGATGGGGTGCGGATGGCCGCAGGGCGGAATGAAGATCGGCCCTTCCATGAACTCATGCAAATCCGTGCCGCAGATGCCGCACCAGGCCACCTCGATGCCCACGGTGCCGGGCTCCACCACGGGTTCGGGTATGTCTTCGATGCGGATATCGCCCCGGTCGTAGAAACGTGCTGCTTTCATGATTGAACTTTCTGTTTTGCAAGGCTGGGTTGGCGGGCGGCACAGCCGCCCCATGGCGATTATTCGGCCTTACCGCAGGTGATGAACTTGCTGCAGGTCATAGACACGCACTGGCAGGCCTTCCTGGCGCGCCTTGAGCTGCAGCGCCAGGTACAGCGAATAGTGGCGCGACTGGTGCAGGTTGCCGCCGTGGAACCACAGCGCCTCTTGCTGCGTGGGCTTCCACATGTTGCGCTGCTCGCCCTCCCACGGTCCCGGGTCCTTGGTCGTGTCCGAGCCCAGGCCCCAGACCTTGCCCACCTTGTCTGCCACCTCCTGGCTGATCAGGTCGGCCACCCAGCCGTTCATGGAGCCATAGCCGGTCGCGTAGACCACCAGGTCCGCCGGCAGCTCGGTGCCATCGGCCAGCACCACCGCGTTTTCCGACAGGTGGCTGATCTGCTTGCCCGCCTGCAGCTTGATGCTGCCATCGATCACCAGATCGCAGGCCCCCACGTCGATGTAGTAGCCCGAGGCGCGGCGCAGGTACTTCATGAAAAGGCCCGAGTCGTCATCACCGAAGTCCAGCATGAAGCCCGTCGCCTCCAGCTTGCGGTAGAAGTCCGCGTCGCGCTCGCGGATGCGGTCGTACACCGGCACCTGGAAGTCGGCCATGATGCGGTAGGGCAGCGAGGCGAAGATCAGGTCCGCCTTCCTGGTCGTCACGCCGCTGGCCACGGCGCGCTCCGAATACAGGTCGCCCAGGCCGATGTCCATCAGCGAATCGGAGCGCACGATGTGCGTGGACGAGCGCTGCACCATGGTCACATCGGCGCCGTGCTCCCACAGCGCCGCGCAGATGTCGTGCGCTGAATTGTTGGCGCCTATCACCACCACCTTCTTGCCCGCGTAGGCGTCCGGGCCATGGTGCTGGGACGAGTGCTGCTGCTCGCCCTTGAAGACGTCCTGGCCCTTGATCTTGGGCACATTCGCCTTGCCCGACATGCCGGTGGCGAACACCACATGCCTGGGGCGCAGCACCTGCGTCTCGCCGTTGCGCTCCACGGTGACTTCCCATTCCTGCCTGTCCTCATCGAAGCGGGCATTCAGGCAATCGGTGGAGGGCCAGTAGTTGACCTCCATCACCTTGGTGTACATCTCCAGCCAGTCGCCGATCTTGTCCTTGGGCGCGAACACGGGCCAGTTGTCCGGGAATGGCATGTACGGCAGGTGGTCGTACCAGACCGGATCGTGCAGGCACAGCGATTTATAGCGGTTGCGCCACTGGTCGCCAGGGCGCGCCTGGCGGTCGATGACGATGTGCGACACCCCCAGCTGGCGCAGTCGCGCACCCAGCGCAATGCCGCCCTGGCCACCGCCGATGACGAGCACGAAAGGCTGGCTGTCGCGGCCCAGCTCCTCGGCCTCCTGCTGGCGGCGCTCAAGCCAGGTCTGGCGGCCGCGCCGGATGCCGTGCTCGGCACCCATCGGGCGGCGCGTGCCCATGGGTTCCTCATGGCCCTTGAGCTCCTGGGCGGCCGTCAGCAGCGTCCAGATGCGCCCGTCCCTGATGCGCACATGGCCGCCGCCGCGCGCATGGCGCGTGTCGATCACGATCCAGGCGGACACCACGCCATCGGCCTCCTCCACCGCTTCGCGCTCGTCCAGCGAAAAGCGCACGGGCGCCGCGGCATCCAGTTGCGCGGCCAGCATGTCGGCGATCTGGCTGCGCCCTTCCATGGTCTTGATGTTCCAGGTCAGCAGCACCAGATCGCGCCAGTAGCACTCGTCGGCGAACAGGCCGCTGGCGGCCGCGAAGTCGCGGTCCCCCAGGGCATGGTTGAGTTGGTCAAGCAGCGCCTGGGCGCGGGCGTTGGCTGTCGTATCGGTCATGGTTGTCTCCTTGATGCGGTCATGCCCGCTGGTTTTTCTTCGGGCAGGCGCTCTTACGCAATCACCATGCCAGACAGACCTGGCGGCAGGAGGCGCCAGACAAATCAAGGGGTTGCCGGCGTCCCTCCGGTACAAACCCTGCGCCTTGCGCCCCGCTGCCCGGCGTTGCCGCCCGCGACAGGTGGGGCAGCCATGCGACACCTGTCGCACCAGGCGTGCTGCAGCGCAACAGGAGCAGTGGGTAAGTCTTGATTGGCGCTGCACCGCACAGGGCACAGAATCGTCTGCGGCACGTTCAAAGCCCGCATCGACTCCACGCCATGCCCCTGCAGTCCTACGCCTCGCACATCCAGGAAATCGAAGCCTTCGGCCTGGGCTACTCCAACCGCGGGCAAGAGCGCGACCGCGCCGTGCTGCGCAGCTGGCGCCGCTGCATCGACTCCCACCGGCTCGACCCGGCGCATACCAGCGAAGCCCACATCGTCACCGATGGCCAGTTGCGCGCGCACCGCGAGGAATCCGAGCCGCTGATCCACATTGCCCGCCATGCGCTGGAGCGGCTGTACCAGCAGCTCAAGGGCCTGGACTACGTGCTGCTGCTGGCAGACCGGCACGGCGTGGCCGTGGACTTCCTCGGGCACGAGGCCGACGCCGGCGACCTGCGCCGCGCAGGCCTGTACCTGGGCGCGCAGTGGCGTGAGGACCACTCGGGTACCTCGGCCGTGGGGGCCTGCCTGGAAACGGGCGAGGCGCTGACCGTGCACCAGAGCGATCATTTCGACTTCACCCACACCGGCCTGTCCTGCACGGCCGCGCCCATCTACGACATGCACGGTGAACTCGCAGCGGTGCTGGACCTGTCGCTGCTGCGCTCGCCCGCCGAGCGGGCCAGCCAGAACCTGGCGCTGAACCTCGTCGTGGCCGCCGCACGGCGCGTGGAGCAGGCCAACCTGATGGCCCAGTCCGGCCAGGACTGGGTGGTGCGCCTGGCGCAGTCGCCCGATTTCCTCGACGTCGATCCCGACGCCTCCATCAGCGTGGACGCACGGGGCCGCATTCGCGCCATGACCCACGCGGGCGCCCGCCTGCTGGTGGCCGCAGCGCAGCTGGACTGGCGCCAGCGCCAGAAGCTCATCGGCCAGCCGCTGGAGCGCTTCTTCGACGTGGACCTGCGCCACCTGCCCGAGCTGCGCCGCCATCGCCCGGCGCAGGAGCGCATCATCCGCGCCCGCGACGGCAGCATCCTCTTCGCCCATGCCATGGAGCCACAGCACCCGACGCGCCGCCTGCGCGCGCAGGCAACGCCGGCGCAGCCTCCGCTGCCGGCAGCACTGCAGGCGCTGGACACGGGCGATGCCAAGCTGCAGACGCTGCTGCGCAAGGCCGCACGGCTCGCACCGCAAACGCTGCCCATCCTGGTGCAGGGGGAGACCGGCGCAGGCAAGGAATACCTGGCCCGCGCGCTGCATGCCTGCAGCGGCCGCAGCGGTGCCTTCGTCGCCATCAACTGCGCAGCCATTCCCGAGGCACTGCTGGAAAGCGAGCTGTTCGGCTACCTGCCCGGCACCTGGACCGGCGGCGCCAGCAAGGGCCGCGAAGGGCTGATCGCAGCGGCGCACGAAGGCACGCTGTTCCTCGACGAGATCGGCGACATGCCACTGGCCCTGCAGGCCAAGCTGCTGCGTGTCCTGTCCGAATCCGAAATCACCCCGCTGGGCGCCCGCGCGCCACGCGCGGTGTCCGTGCGCTTCATCTCCGCCTCGCACCGGCCGCTGGCAGAGCTGGTGCGGCGCGCAAGCTTCCGCGAAGACCTGCTCTACCGCCTCAACGCCGCCGAGCTGCACCTGCCCGCGCTGCGCCAGCGCAGCGACCTGCAGGCCATTGCCGACCAGATGCTGGCCACACTGGCCAGCCATCTGCACCTGGGCGATGCGGCCCGCGCCCTGCTGGCCGCGCACGCCTGGCCCGGCAACCTGCGCGAGCTGCACAACGCGCTGCGCTACGCCGCAGCCCTGTGCGGGCACGATGGCGACGGCAGCATCGAGCCCGACCACCTGCCCGATGCGCTGCACGGCACCCCGCCCTGCACCGCCACCCTGGCCCACAACACCAGCGAGCCCGCCGCACAGGCGCTGGAGCAACTGCTTGCCCAATGCCAGGGCAACGTCTCAGAGGCCGCACGCCAGCTCGGCGTCAGCCGCTCCACCATCCACCGCCGCATCCAGCAGCTGCAGCTTGGCGTGCGGCATGCCCAATGGCGCGGGCCATAGGGCCGAGCGGCAACCGGAAAGCCCGCCGCATCGCTGACACGGTGTTACAGCAGCGGTGGCGTTCGCCAGTAGATTGTTGCGCTTCGTCCATTGCAGCCCCAAAACAAGATGAAACCCAAGATCAACTTCATTGAACGCGAGCGCCTGTTCCGGCGGGAACTGAAACGGCGAAAGGTCAGGTTCCTGCCCATGCAGGTATTGCGCCGGCTGTTCGAGAAGGCAGGTGTCTGAGCCAGACAGATCGCCGCGCCCGGCATGCGCGGCGCCGTTGCCTTGACCCGCGGACGGCATCGCGGCCGTTCGGCACACCACTAGAATCGCAACAGACCAGCGTGGACGGGGAGCCGATCGCCCAGCCCGCGCGCCCCAAGACCCACAGGCACCCCACGCAGGCGCACACACAAGCCAGAGGAGCTCGATGCCCCATCTTGACCTTCGCTCCCTGGCCGTCATGGCGGGAATGATCGGCATGGTCATGGGTGTTGTGCTCCTGGGTCTGCGCCGGACCTACCCGCCATCGATAAGAGGCATGGGCCTTTGGGGTGCGGCACCCTTGCTGTGTGCGGCCTCCACCCTCTTCTACGGTCTGGATGGCGTACTGCCGACCGCACTGGTGGCTTCTGTCGGCAACGGGCTGCTGCTGGCGGGCGTCACCCTCTTCCTGCTTGGAAGCGAGCGTTCGCTGGGCCGCCCCTCTTCGGCACGCAAATGGACCGCGGTGATTGCCGGAGTCCTGGTGCTGCTGGCCCTGCTCACCCATGTCTACCCGGACTACCGCGTGCGCGTGCTGATTTTCAGCGGTTGCCTGGCCGCCATCGTCATCGAGCACGCACGCCTGCTGGGGCAGCATGGCAAGGGATTCGCCACACGCTTCACCGCCGCAGTGCTGTGGGTGCAGGCCCTGGTGCTGATGGGCCGGGCCGTTTCCACCCTTTGGCTGGATCAGGCGGATACCCACAGGTTTGCGCAGTCCACGGTCCAGACCCTCTACATTGCCACTTTCAGCTTCTCGGTCCTGCTGGTGAGCATCGGTGCCTTGCTGATGGCCGGTGAACGGGTGCGCGCCGAGTTCGAGTACCTGGCCACGCACGACGCACTGACAGGGGCGCAGACGCGTCGATCGACACTGGCGGCCTGCTCCGAGGAACTGGCCCGCTGGAACCGCTATGGCAAGCCCTTTTCACTGTTGATGCTCGATATCGACCACTTCAAGCGCATCAACGACGGGCATGGGCATTTGACGGGAGACCGCGTTCTGTCCCATTTCGTCAGACTCATGCAATCGCAACTGCGATCGGCGGACCGGCTCGGGCGTTACGGCGGCGAGGAATTCATCGTGCTGCTTCCCGAGACCGATGCCGAAGGTGCCAGCGCCCTGGCAGAACGCATGCGGGCCGCGCTGGACGCATCGCCCGCGTCCTCGGATATGCCGCATTGCACCGTCAGCATCGGAGTGACCACCATCCAGCCCGGCGACACCACGGTGGATGAACTGATATCGCAGGCGGATGCGGCCCTGTACGCCGCCAAGGCGAAGGGCCGCAACCGGGTTCATGTCGGCTGAAGGCTCACGCCCTCACCAACTGATGCAGCAACTGGCTCAGATCTTCCTGCGAATACGGCTTGGCCAGCCGCGCCATTCCAGGGGGCAGCGCCGGGATGTCTGCAAAGCCGCTGGCCAGGATGAAATTCAAGCCCGGGTACCGCTGCGCAATGTGTTCGGCCAGCTCGACGCCATTCATGCCCGGCATGGCGTAGTCGGAGATGACCACGTCAAAGCGTGCCTGGCGGGCGAGCAGGTCGACGGCCTCCTGCCCGGCGCTGAGGGCCGTGACATGGTGGCCCAGGTCCTCCAGCAGGGCCGAGGCGTTGGCCAGCACCAGCGGGTCGTCGTCCACCAGCAGCACGTGCATGGGCCCCACGTCCTGCATGCGCTGGGAGCCCAGGTGGCAGGCCGTGCTCTCGTCCTTGGAGACGGGCATCCACATCTCCACCGTGGTGCCGTTGCCCGGTGTGCTGTGCAGCACGAGCTTGCCGCCGGATTGGGCCACCAGCCCGTCCACCATGGCCAGGCCCAGGCCGGTGCCCTTGCCCACGCCCTTGGTGGTGAAGAAGGGCTCGACCACGCGGGACAGCGTCTGCTCGTCCATGCCCTCGCCGGTGTCCTCCACGCGCACGCAGACATACGAGCCTGCGGCAAGGCCCGCAAGCTGGCGCGGCAGCGTCGTTTCCACGGCAGCCGTGATCTTGATGACACCGCCGCCCGGCATGGCATCGCGCGAATTGCCCACCAGATTGAGGAGGCTGCTCTCGAACTGGCCGGGGTCGGTGAGGATGCGCGGCAGGTTGGCGGCCAGGGCCATCTTGAGAAAGATATGCGGGCCCGCTGCCTGCTGCAGCAGGCCTTGCAGGCCGGTCAGCAGCACGGCGACATCCACGGCCTCCGTCTTCAATTCCTGCTGCCTCGCAAAAGCCATCATGCGCTGGGTCAGCGAGGCGCCACGCTGGGCGCCGCGCGTGGCGGTCTCCACCAGCGCGCGCAGCCGCTCGTCGGGCGGCATGCGCTTGCGCAGCAGCTCCAGGCTGCTGAGCACCGCCATCAGCAGGTTGTTGAAGTCATGGGCCACGCCACCCGTGAAGCGGCCAATGGCCTCCATTTTCAAGGCCTGGCGCAGCTGGGCCTCGGCAGCCTTGCGCTCGGTCACATCGCGGGTGACCTTGGCAAAGCCGGTCAGCCGGCCGTCATCGTAGATGGCATCGATGACCACCGAGGCCCAGAAGCGCGAACCATCCTTGCGCACGCGCAGGCCTTCGGCCTCCATGCGGCCCGCGCTGACCGCCGTGCGCAGCCCCGCCTGCGGCAGGCCGGCCTGCCGGTCTTCCGGCGTGTAAAAGCGCGAGAAATGGGTGTTGAGGACCTCGTCCTCTTCATAGCCCTTGATGCGCTTGGCGCCCAGGTTCCAGCTCACGATGCGGCCTTCGGGGTCGAGCATGTAGATCGCATAGTCGGTCACGCTTTGCACCAGCAAGGCAAAGCTGCGCTCGGCGCTGGAAAGCGGGCTGGGCAACGGGGAGGACGGCGGGGAGGACGGCGGCGCTGCAGGCCGGTGCGCATCGGCCTCGCGCACGCACAAAAGCAACGCCGGGCTGCCGTCCAGCAGCCGTATGCGCGATGCGCTCGAAGCCACGGGCCGCTCGTGCCCTGAACAGGTCAGCAGCGGCCAGCAGTTGGCCTGCCGGGGCTGTGCGGCCTGGGCCGGCTCCCACTGGCGGCTTGCCCAGCCTGCACGCGCAGCCTGGGCAACGAAACGCTCCTCGAAAACGCAGCCCTCCAGCGCATCTCCCGAGTGGTCCAGCAGGCTGCGGGCCTGGCGGTTGCAGTGGGCCAGGCGACCATCGAGCCCAACGACAAAGACGGCATCGGGAAACGCATCCAGAACGGCGTGGCCCGGGTCAAGGGGCAAGAGAGCGTCGGAGCCTGGAGAGGCAGACGCCAGACCATTCGAGGTCAGCATGTGAGCGACTCCGTAGGCAAATGGGTTGAATGCGCCGCGAAAATTGTAAGCAGCACGGATTCATCGCAAGCGGTTGCATCACAGGATCAGGGACGCGCTTCCTGCTCGTGCTCGGAAGCCGCTGGGACAGGCACGGCGTCCAGGTCGGGCTCGGAATGCAAGGCCTCGCTGAGCTGGTCCACCACCAGCGCCCAGGTCGCGTCGGCATGCCACTGCTGCGAGAACAGGGCGCGTTGCGCATCGGTCCAGAACGGAGCGTCCACCAGCAGCGTGTTTTTCTCGAGGCGGTGCGAAAGAATGAACTGACGGATGCCCTCCGGGCTGGAGTCCAGTCCCAGCTGATCGAAGAGGTTGGTCATGGTGGGTTCGGCTGTGATCATGGTGTGTCCTTCTTGGGTGTGGCGTGGGTTGCTCCAAGGCTAGAAGCTCGGCCGGCAGCCCCATGTCGGACACCGAAGCAAGCTGCCGTCGGAAGCCCTTCTGCGCTTGGGCCGCAGTGCCCGCGCGCAGCACAGCCCTGCTCCTACAAGGCGGCACCAGCGGACTGGCGCACCATGCAGCCACCTCATCACAGGACACCTATTCCATGAAAAAACTGCTGCTTGCCACCGCCATTTCCCTTGCCTTCGCCGCAGGCCTGTCGCCCGCCCATGCCCAGGTGGGAAAGGCCGCCTCCGAAGCCGCCGACGCCGCGGACCACAAGGTGAAGGAAAAGCAGGCCGACGCCAAGGCCAAGGACAGCGGGCCGGTCGGCAAGGCCGTGAACAACGTCAAGTCGGACTACCACAAGAAGCGCTCCAAGCAGTCGGCAGACAACGCCAAGGAATCGCTGAAGAAGGCGACCGAGTAAACGGCAACGCCCCAGATGGACAAAGGCCCACTTGCGTGGGCCTTTGTCTTTTTGCAGAGGCCGGCGCTGCCGGCGCGGCCTCAGAAGCTGTGCCGCAGCGTCACCATCACATTGCGCGGCGCACCCGGCAGGTTCAGGTTGGGGCTGGTGCCGTGGGCCGAGACGATGTAGCGGCGGTCGAACAGGTTGCGCAGGTTCAGCTGCACCGTGGTGGCACGGCCGATGCGGTACTGGGCCATGGCGTCCACCACCGTGTAGGCGGGCAGCGTGACGGTGTTGCCGGGGTTGGCAAAGCGGTCGCCCACGTAGTTGAGGCCGCCGCCCACGGTCCAGGCATCGCCCAGGCGCTGGGTCAGCCAGACAGACAGGGAGTTCCTGGGCGTGATGGTGGCTCGCTTGCCCTGCACGGGCTGGCCGGCGTCCACGGTGGTGGATTCGGTGACCACGGCATCCAGGTAGGCGTAGCTGAAGGTGGCCTGGGTGCCGGGGCGCAGTTCGCCGGACAGCGACAGCTCCAGGCCGCGCGTGCGCTGCGTGCCGATGGGAATCAGTTGGGTGGGCTGGGCCGGGTTGGTGGTCTTGATGTCGGTGCGCTCCAGCTGGAACAGCGATGCCGTCGCCATGGCCTTGCCGTCCATCAGGTCCCATTTGCCGCCCACTTCATAGTTGGTGGTGCTTTCCGGTTTGATGGCGGCATTGATGGCCGACAGCGCAAACATCTCGGCCGAAGGCTGGTAGGAGCGGCTGACCGACAGGTAATAGGACTGCACGGCATCGGGCTGCCACACCAGGCCGGCGCGTGGGCTCCAGGTGGAGTCCGTGCGGTTGAAGTCGCTCTGGCCGGCCAGGCGGTTGTCGGTTTCCTGGCCGAAGCGGTCATGGCGCAGGCCCACCAGCAGCTTCCACTGCGGCGACAGCGTGACCTGGTCCTGCAGGTACAGGGCCCGCGTGAGGTAGCGGTTGAGCGTGCTGCCGCTCAAGGTGCCGCCGCCGTTGAGCGGGGCCACGGGCAGCACGGGGTTCCAGAGGTTCACGTTGGCCAGGGTGCCGCCGCTGTAGGACAGCGCATCCTTGTTCTGCTGGCCCAGCTCCAGGCCGTAGAGCACTTCATGCTGCACGCTGCCGGTGCTGAAATTCTGGATCAGCTCGGTCTGGTTGAAGATGCCGTGCTCGTTGCGGTCCACGCCCGAGCGGGTCAGCGCCACGGTGCCGGCCGCCTCGTTGGTGGTGCCGGCCGGCAAGGTGTTCTGGCGGTCCAGCTCGTAGTGGTAGTAGCGCAGCGCGTTGCGCACGCGCAGCGTGTCCGAGAAACGGTGGTTGAAGGTGGCGGTGAAGGAGCCCACGGTGGATTCGGAGGTGTCCGCATCGCGCGCATTGGCCGAGCCGTAGTAGGTGCCGGGCGCCACATCCACGGGGCGGCCGCGGTAGGCGGGAATGCCGAAGTCGGTGACGCGCTTGTCGCGCAGCAGCTCGGCCTGCAGCGTCAGCGAGGTGTTGCCGTCCGGCTTCCACATGACGGAGGGGGCGATGGTCTCGCGCTTGAGGAACTGCTGGCTGCGGTAGCTGTTGGCGTCTTCGGCGGCGCCGGTGACGCGCCAGGACCAGTCGCTGCCCTCGGGCGCGCGGCCCACGTCGAATTCGGCACGCTTGTCGGCCCAGCTTCCCACGCTGACGGCCACGTCGGAGACATTGACGCCCGGCTTCTTGGTCACGCGGTTGACCAGGCCGCCCGAGGAACCCCGGCCATAGAGCACGGCGGCCGGGCCCTTGACGACTTCCACGCGCTCGATGTTGGAGAGGTCGCGGAAATACAGCGCATCGTCGCGGAAGCCATCCACGAACTGGTCGCCGATGCTGGTGAAGCCGCGGATGCTGACCTGGTCGCGCTGGCCGTCGCCGTGCGACAGGCCGACGCCGGCCACGTTGCGCAGCGTGTCCTGCAGCGAGGTGGCGGCCTGGTCGCGCATGACCTGCTGGGGGATCACATTGATGGTCTGGGGCACGTCGCGCAGCGGCGCCTCGGTCTTGGTGCCACTGGCGGCCGAGGGGGCGTAGTAGGCCGTGTCCTCCGCGCGCGAGGCCAGCACGCGCACTTCTGCCATGACGGCGCCCGCCGCGCCGGAGCCGGCAGCCGGGCCGCCGCTGCGCTCCACGGTGAAGGTGCGCTCATCCTGCGCACGCACCTGCAGGCCGCTGCCGGCCAGCAGGCGCTGCAGGGCCTCGCGCACTTCCAGCGTGCCGCGCAGCGCGGGCGCCTGCAGGCCCTGGGCCACATCGGTGAGGAAGATGATCTGGGCGCCGCTTTGGCGCGCCAGCGCGTTCAGCGACTGGGCCAGCGGCTGGGCCGGCAGGTCCACGGCCAGGGGCTGGGCATGGGCCAGGCCGGCAATGCACAGTGCGGCGGCCAGGGCCGCCATGCGAAGGCGCGGCAGGCCGGTGACGGTAGCGGAAGGGTTCATGGCGACATCTCTCCTGAGGCGTTGGGTACGGAATACGGGGTACGGCGGTGGCGGCAGGCCCCTCCAGGGCCTGATCGGCCCCGGGCGCAATGCCGGTCTGCCTGTAAGCCGCTGCGGCGCGCAGGTTTGTACACATGGCCACGGAAAATTTCTGGATCAGGCCAGCGGCTGCAGGGACAACTGCCGGGCGGCCTACCTGCGCCTACCTGCGCCTACCTGTGGCGCGTGGAGATCAGCACGCGGCCGTCGTCCTCATGCCGCACCTGCACGGGGGCAAGGCGGGGCAGCAGGTCCAGCAACTGGTCGATACGGTCCAGGTCGAACTGCCCCGAGATGCGCAGCTGCGCCGCATGCCGGTCGGCCAGCACGATGGGTGCGCTGCGGTAGCGCTGCATCTGCGCCACGGCCTCGGACAGCGGCGTGCCGTCCAGCACCAGGCGGCCCTCCCGCCAGGCCAGGGCGGCCAGGGCAGCGGCGCCGTCGCCCGCCTCTGCCAGCACGAGCTGCGGCAGCGGCCGGCCGGCGCGCGTGCGCAGGTGCTGGCCGGTGGACAGCTGCACGGGCGCGCCGCCACCATCCATGGAATGCACGCGCACCCTGCCCTGCAGCACGGTGATGTCGGCACCATCGTCATGGCGGTGCACGCCGAACACGGTGCCGATGTCCTGCACCACCACGCCGCCGGCCTGCACGGTGAAGGGCCGCTGCAGCCAGGGCAGCCAGCCGTGCCAGAAGGCATGGGATACCTCGAAGGACGCCTCCCCCTGGTCCAGCACCAGGCGGCGAGAGCGCAGGTGCTGCGCCACTTGCACGCGCGAGCCGGTGTTCAGCCGCACCTCGCTGCCATCGGCCAGTTGCCAGCTCTGGCGCTGGCCCATGGCCGTGGCCAGGGTCTGGCGCTGCAGCGCGGGGTCGACCCAGAGCAGCAGCGCCAGCGCCGCCAGGGCCGCAGCCGTGCCTGCGCGCAGCGCCCTGCGCTGGCGCAGTTTCTGGCGCTGGGCGGCGGCCTGCTCGATTTCCTCGGGCGTGGGCAGGTGCCGGCGCAGCATGTCGGCAAAGGGGGCCAGGGCGTCATCGACAGGAAGATGGGCGCTGCGCCCCGAAGACTGCGCAGAAGCACCCTGGCGCGCGCTGCGCGTGCCGCCTGTGCTGCGCGTGATCTCAGGCGGCATGGTCGGCCGTGAGCACGGGCTGCACATCGCGCAGTGCACGCGCCAGATGGCGGGCCACCATGCCGCGCGAGATGCCCATGCGCTGTGCGGCCTCTTCCTGCGGCATGCCGTAGAGCTTGGTGAGGATGAAGGCCTCGCGGCTGGCCTGGGGCAGCTGCTCTATGGCCACCAGCAGCGCGCGCTGGCGCTGGGCGGCGGCCACGGCCAGCTCGGGCGGGGACAGCGGCATGGCTGCGGTGGGGGCAAGGCGCTCTTCCAGCTCGGCGCCATCGAAGGGCGTTTCGGGCCGGCGCGCCTGGGCCCGATGGCGGTCTATGGCCAGGTCGCGCGCCAGATGGCGCAGAAAGGCCAGAGGGTTGGCAATGCCCTGGGGAACGGGCCGCTCCATCAACCGCAGGCACAGCTCGTTGACGATTTCACGGGGCTGGCATTCATCGCCGAAGCGGTGGCGCAGGAAACCGACCAGTTCGTCATAGTGCTGCACCAGCTGGGCCAGCAGGGGCTCGGCGGGCGGTTGTAGCGTGGAGGGGGACGGCATGGAGGAAAAGCCAATCGCGAAGAAGATCGCAAATGATTCTTATTATCCTATGCAGTTGCCATGCTTACCGTTGGCAAACCGGGCGGTGACGCGCCGCCGCAACAGCGGCGGGCGAACGGCTCAGGGCAGCGGCGCGCGCATTCCGGTGAGTCCCGGCATGACCTCCCGCATGGCCGCGATGAAGGCGCGCAGCCGCGCCGGCTGGTGGCGCGCCGGCGGATACACCAGGTGCACGGGCAGCGGCGCGGCCTGCCAGTCCGGGGCCAGGTGCACCAGGCGGCCCGCCTCCAGATCGTCGCGCACGATCCAGGCCGATGCCAGGGCCGCACCCAGCCCGCCCAGGGCAGCGTTGCGCAGCGCATAAAGGCTGTCGGTGCTGAGCCGGGGCTCGAACTGCAGGCGCCAGGATTTGCACACCCGCTCATCGCCCACGCGGTGCAGTTCCAGCTCGCGCTGGTAGAAAGTGCGCAGCGCAATCCAGGGCAGCCCATGCAGCTCGCGCGGGTGCTGGGGCACGCTGCCCTGCCCCAGCAAGGCAGGCGCGGCCACGGCAATGCGCGGCACCTCGGCCACGCGCAGCGCGACCACCGATGGATCGACCACGGCGCCCACCTGCACGGCGCAGTCGATGCCCTCGGCAATGAAGTCCGGCTGGCGGTCATGCAGCAGCCACTCGACCTTGACGGCCGGATGGCGGCCCAGGAACTGCAGCAGCGGCGCCATGAGCTGGTCCTGGCCGAAGGCGTGGGGCGCGACCACGCGCAGCAGGCCGCGCGGCGTGTCCTGGGCGCCGCGCAGGTCGGACTCCAGCGCCCGCCATGTATCGAGCAGTTCGCGTGCGTGCGCCAGGCAGCGCTCGCCGTCGTCGGTCAGCGCCATGGCGTGGGTGGAGCGCCGCAGCAGGCGCAGGCCCAGCGCACGCTCCAGCGTCTGCAGACGCCGGCTGACCGTGGGCTGGGTGGTGGACATCTGCTGCGCGGCGGCCGAGAGACTGCCGCTTTCGACGATGCGCACAAAGGTCTGCAGCAGTTCGATGCGGTCTGCGCCCGAAGGCAGGGAGAGGTCGGCGATTGTCATACGCAAAGCGTATATCGATTCTGCGGACGCAGCCACTACCGTGGGTTGCTGCATCGCACCACACTACGGCCATCGCTTCTCAAACACGCCGTATCGGCGGATCAACATGTCTTGCATTCAATCTACGCATAACCAAGCGGCCAACGGCGAAAAGGCGTCCGGCGTGCCCCGCTCGCTGGTGCTGCTGATGGCGACCACGGCGGGCGTGGGCGTGGCCTCGCTCTACTACAGCCAGCCCATGCTGGGCGTGCTCGGCCCCGACCTGGACGCGGGCGAGCGCGCCGTGGGCTTCGTGCCCACGCTGACCCAGCTGGGCTATGCGCTGGGCATTTTGCTGCTGGCCCCGCTGGGCGACCGCATGGACCGCCGGCGCATCATCCTGGCCAAGACCGCCGCGCTGATGCTGGCCCTGCTGGCCAGCGGGCTGGCCCCGGGCCTGGCGCCGCTGCTGGCCGCCAGCCTGGCCGTGGGCCTGGCCGCCACCCTGGCGCAGGATGTGGTGCCGGCCGCCGCCACGCTGGCGCCCGAGCACCAGCGTGGCAAGGTGGTGGGCACGGTGATGACGGGGCTGCTGCTGGGCATTTTGCTGTCGCGCGTGGTCAGCGGGCTGCTGGCCGAGCATGGCGGCTGGCGCAGCGTCTACCTGCTGGCAGCCGCTGCCATGGCTGTGCTGGGGGCAGCCCTGTGGCGCGGGCTGCCCAGTTTCAGGCCCACCACGCAACTGGGCTATGGCGCGCTGCTGGGCTCCATGGTGCAGCTGTGGCGCGGCCAGCCCGCGCTGCGCCGTGCGGCCCTGGCCCAGGGCCTGCTGTCGGTGGCCTTCAGCGCCTTCTGGTCCACGCTGGCCGTGATGCTGCACCAGCAGTTCCACATGGGCAGCGCCGCAGCCGGCGCTCTGGGCCTGGCGGGCGCCGCCGGTGCGCTGGCCGCGCCGCTGGCAGGCCGGCTGGCCGACCGCAGCGGTCCGCAGCGCGTGACCTGCCTGGGTGCAGGCCTGGCCCTGGCGTCGTTTGCCCTGCTGGCACTGTCGCCCTGGCTGCCGGCTGCGGCCCGGCTGCCGCTGCTGGTGGCCAGCGCCATCGGTTTCGACTTCGGCATCCAGGCGACGCTGGTGGCGCACCAGACCCTGGTGTATGGCCTGGACCCGGCTGCCCGCAGCCGGCTCAATGCGCTGCTGTTCACGGGCGTGTTCATCGGCATGGCCTCGGGCTCGGCGCTGGGCACCCTGGCCCTGGGACAGTGGGGCTGGAGCGGGGTGGTGGCCCTGGCCTGCGCGGCTTCGGCGGCAGCACTGGCCGTGCGGCTGGCGGGCCGCAACCGCTGAACTTCTGCGGGCCGTTGGCAGGCATGTAGCTCCCCTCTTTCCGGTTGTCGATGTGGGCCGCAGCACCGGCTCAGCGGGCGGGCTCGGGTTTGCGGTCGGGTTTGCGGTCGGGTTTGCGGTCGGGTTTGTTGCCGGGCTTCAGGCCGGCATCCGGCAGCAGGTGCACCAATGGCACGGTGCGCGGCTGCAGACTGGCCGAGCAGGCACGCAGCCGCAGTGATTCGGCATGCGCCTGCGCCATATCCGCCGCCACCTGCACCAGGGCGTGGTGGGGCGCAGCGCCTGCGGGGCGTGTGCGCACGACCGAATAGGCGCCCAGGCAGTCGGACTGCTGCGCGCGTGCGGCACGCGCTGCGGCCACGCTGGCATAGCGCGCCGCCACCACGGCCTGCACGGCGGCCGGTGGTGCCGAGGCCTGCTCGGCAAACACCTGCCGGCCCTTGTTCCAGCGCAGGCTGCGGGTCTCGATCTGGTCGGGCGCATCGTCCTGCGGTGATGCATAGCGCACCAGCAACACCGGAATCCGGCCCGTGGGCGCCAGCACCCAGCTTTGGTAGTTGCCCTGGGGCTCGTCGTACTGCCAGGCCAGGTGCGGGCCCTGGGCGGTGGCGACATACAGCGCATGGCGGCGCTTGGGGTGGTCAAAGCCCCCCATCTGCGTGACCAGCAGCGCACGCGAGCCGCCCTGCACTGCGGGCAGGCGCAAGCTGCGCACGGCAGCGGTGACGGTGTCTTCTTCCTCTCCAGTCGTCCACACGCGCTCGAGGTGCTGGACCCCTGCTGCCGCAGACAGCGGATCACCCACGCCGTACAGCGGATCGGGCTGCGCCAATTGCGCCGGCCCCCTGGACGCAGGCCAGGACAGCGCCGCTGGCTGGCCCTGCTGCACACCGGCACGCACCAGCCTCAGCTCAAAGGGACAAGGCGCCGCCGCGCAGGCGGGCAGCGACAACTCATAGGCAGGCGCTCCCTTGGCCGTGCCCGAAGGCAGGCTTTCCAGCACCTGCCGCTGCGGCCCGGCAGCGAGCGCCGCCGCGGCGCCCAGCACAGCCACAAGGCTGAAGGCCGGTGCCCGCCATGGCAGCGCCCCGCCGCTGGGAAAATCGGAGCGCATTGAATGGTGAGCCATGGTGATAGCGGGTTTCTATGGATTGGGGCTGGGCTGTCGATACGCCGCAATACGGGAGGGATCAGCCGGAGATAAATTCATTTGCACAAAAATCAATCATATCAATGACTTACATGAAATTTACCCCAATTCCACAGCGCAAGGAAAATACCTTCTTGTATACATGGCGGCCCCCGGCATCTGCATCCATCGAATGCACGGGCTGAGGAAAAGCTGAATCAATGCGGATACGCCATGGTTTGCCAAGTGCCAATAGTGTGCACAGAGTAGTTTCTTGATGGACCCGCATCACAAGCCCGCCGGATTTCACGATATTGCAACCATTCACCACCCCAATTGACTCCCCGCTGAACGACCGGGCACTGCCTTGCCCGGTTGCACCTGCGAGGCGCACCCGGGCGCCCCCCATCGCAGCCGGTTCCAGCTTCTTACCGAGGCCACCCGAAATCACTGCTACAATCGCTGGCTTCGGAGAGGTGGATGAGCGGTTTAAGTCGCACGCCTGGAAAGCGTGTGTGGGCTAATCCCCACCGCGGGTTCGAATCCCGCCCTCTCCGCCATGCACCCAGCAAAACGGGCCCCTACACGGGGCCCGTTTTCGTTTCCGGGCCTGCTTGCGGCAAGGTTCATGCCCAGGCTTGCGCCCGCCGCGCCCACCCCTGCCCCTGCCTCGCGCACCGGCCGCACATCAGGGAAAGCGACAGGACAGGCGCCCGCTCCAAGCCTTGCGCAGACCCGCGGCAGGGCTTGCAATAGGCAGCAGTTGGCAGCAATAGGCAAGCGTCTGACAAGCACACCCTTGTTTCGGTGATGTACTAGCTGCAACAAAGCACCCAGGCGCGCAGCTTTGTGCAACAGCACCGGAGCGCGAAAGTGCATCCAGCCCCATGGCGCGCATGGCTTGCGGCGCTTGAGATTCGACGGAGGTTCCCAATGGAAAGCAAGGTCATCAAGCTCCCTCAAGTCCTCTTAACTTCCGTCAATTTCTCTCAATTGACGATAGTTTTCAATCGACTGCACCCAATCGATCGAGAATTCCAAAAACCCGCCGTATATTTCACACCGCTTTGCAGCCTGCCCGGCCCGTCTTCGGGCTGAGACGGGTCCCGTCCCTGCCGGGTACAGCGCAGCACAAGAACGCACAAGCGAAGAGCACGGGAAAACGCAAAAGGGGTTGGCATGAAGATTCTTTCGTTTTTCGGGACCCGTCCCGAGGCCATCAAGATGGCGCCACTGGTCACGGCCCTGTCGCAGACGCGGGGCATCGAGAGCGTGGTGTGCGTCACCGGCCAGCACCGGCAGATGCTGGACCAGGTGATGGATCTGTTCGGCCTGCGGGCGCAGCACGATCTCGCCGTCATGCAGCCCAGCCAGACGCTCAACGGCCTGTTCTCCCGCGTGGTGGCAGGTGCCGATGGCGTGCTGGAGCAGGAAAGGCCCGACTACGTGCTGGTGCACGGCGACACCAGCACGGCCACGGCCTGCGCGCTGGCGGCGTTTCACCGCCGCATTCCGGTGGGCCACGTGGAAGCCGGCCTGCGCACCGGCGATCTGGCCCAGCCCTTTCCCGAAGAGATGAACCGCCGCGTGGTCGATGTGGTCAGCCAGTGGATGTTTGCGCCCACGCCGACGTCGCGCGCCAACCTGCTGGGCGAGAACCTGCAGGGCCGCATCGCCGTGACGGGCAACACCGTCATCGATGCGCTGGCCACGCTGTGCGACCGGCTCGATGCCCAGCCCGAGCTGGCCCGCGCCATTGCCCAGCGCCATCCCTGGGTGGATGCGCAGCGCCCGCTGCTGCTGGTCACGGGACACCGGCGCGAGAATTTCGGCGAAGGCTTCCAGAACATCTGCGCTGCGCTGGCCGAGCTGGCGCAGCGCCATCCGGACCTGCTCATCGTCTACCCCGTGCACTTCAACCCCGCCGTGCGCGAAGTGGTCATGCGCACGCTGGGCGGCATGGACAACATCCGCCTCATCGATCCGCTGGACTATGTGGACTTCGTCTGGTTCATGCAGCGCGCCCACATCATCCTGACCGACTCCGGTGGCGTGCAGGAAGAGGCGCCCTACCTGGGCAAGCCCGTGCTGGTGATGCGCGACGTGACCGAGCGGCCCGAGGCCGTATCGGCCGGCACCGTGCTGCTGGTGGGCACGCAGCGCGCGCGCATCGTGGCCGAGGTCAACCGGCTGCTGGCCGATGAGGGGCACCACGCCTCGTTTGCGCGCCGCATCAATCCCTATGGCGATGGCCAGGCCTCGCAGCGCATCGTGCATGCCCTGCTGGGACAGCCCTTCGACGAGTTTGCCGCCGGCCACACAGGCGGCGCGGCCGTCCCGGGCATCGCGGCGGCCGTGACCAAGGGAATGGCGCCGGCCTGAACCACGCACGCACCACCCCGCGCACCACGTCCACGAAGCGCATTACGAATCGAGCACCGAAGTGAGAAAAGAGGCCCCCATGCAACCGACCATCCGCCAATCGCTTTCCCGCACCAGGGCCCGCTGGGCGCTGGGTTCGCTGCTGGGACTGGGCGCCCTGTTCGCGCAGACGGCATCGGCCTCGGCGCTGGGTGACGCCATACGCCAGCTGGGCGCCAGCGACGGGCTGCAGCGCAGCGTCACGCTCAAGGAGCTGGGCATCGTCGATCCCGTGGTGCTGGCCGGCACGGCCACCCAGGACTTCTACCTGCCCGTGCCGCGCGGCCTGCCGCTGGGCGATGCCAGCATTGCCTTCGATAGCCGCTACCTCAAGGGCGAGCCCGGTGTCTCGACCGTGGTGATCTCGCTCAACGGCACGCCCGCCGTGTCGCAGACCGTGCCCGATGGCGACGGCATGCTGCAGCGCACGCTGCCCGTCGCCCAGCAGGCCCGCGCCAGCGATTTCGTGCGGCTGGGCGTGAACTGGCGCAGTCGCAACGGACAGGTGCGATGCGATGACAACCATTCCCTGGCCAACTCCCTGACCATCTCGCCGCAGACACGGCTGAGCTACCGCGTGGACCCGCGCGATGTGCGCAGCATCGAAGATGTCTGGAACACCCTGCCCGTGCGCACCACCGTGCTGGTGGCGGGCCGGCAGCTGGAGCAGGCCTCGTTCGACAGCGCCTGGCGCATTGGCGCCAGCCTGCAGCGCAACAACAGGCGCATGACGGTGAACGCATTGCCCGCCGTGGGGGAAACGCTCGACCTGCGCGGCCTGGAGGTTCCCGCCGCCCTGGCCGGCGTGCCCGCCTTTGCCGCACTGCGCGGCGCCGAGCCCCGGCACAAGCTGGCCAGTGAGGCCGAACTGGGCGCGCTGCTCATGCTGGGCGCCGCCCAGGTCAGCGGAGACATCGTGGTGGCCGACAAGGCACTGCAGCAGCGCCTGACCTCCGCCTTCGCGGCCCTGCAGGCCCAGCTGGCGGCCGACCCCGATGCGGGCCAGGCCCTGCAGCAATGGCGCGCCCGGCGCGCACCGCTGGCCAACGAGGCGCTGGCCTCGCAGCAGTTGCGCGCCCTGCCCATGGGCCGCCAGATGGTGCTGGCCGTGGCCGCCGACGCGGGTGCGCGCGTGGCCGGCCTGCAAGAGGCCGCCCTGCAGCGCCTGCTGGTCAGCGACAACGTGACCGTGGCCGCGGCCCAGCCCCCGCAATGGGACGAGGCCAAGGGCATACGCCTGTCCAGCCTGGGCGGCAGCCCCGACAGCTTCGACGTGCTGTCGCGCGGCGACTGGACGATGAACTTCCCGCTGAGCGCCGTGGCCTCGCAGGGCCAGATGCCGGGCGAGATCACGCTGTACTTGGCCGCCGCCCCCGGCGCCTCGGCCACGCGCCCCGTGGCCACGCTGTTCTGGAACGGCATGCTGCTGTCGGCCCGCCAGCTGGAGGCCAACGGCCAGCCCGAACGCCTGAGCGCCCGTGTGCCCGGCTATGCGCTGGGCATCAACAACACCTTGCGGGTGTCCGTGCAGCGCCAGCCCTACTCGGCCGACTGCAACGAGATTCCCCAGCCCTACCCCGCCAGCGTGCTGCCGGCCATCAGCTACGTGACGCCCGGCAAGGCCGAGCCCAACGGCAGCTTCATCGGCCTGCTGCCGCTGCTGGGCGCCAAGTCGCAGTTGCTGGTGCCGGCCAGCTATCTGTCGGCGGCGCCGGCCGCGCTGGAGCGCATGGCCAACCTGGCGGCCGCCAGCGGCCTGTCGGCTTCGCAGGCCGAGCTGGTCGTGGCCCAGGCCGATGCAACGGCCAGGCCCTCCAGGCCCTTTGTCGCCATGGAAGTGCCGGTGGACGGCGCCAAGCCCCTGGTGACGGTGACGGACCGGCAGCAGTTGCGCATTCGCGGCAAGTCGGTGGACTGGCTGGACATCAAGGGACTCAAGCAATTGTCCTCGGCCGAAGTGGTCACAGCAGGCGGCCAGCAGGGCATTCTGTGGCATGCCATCGGCGAATGGACGGGCGGCCTGGGCGAGCCCTTCCTGCTCAATCGCGGCAACATCGCCGTGATCGGCGGCGACGGCCCGCTGGCCTGGGTGGACAGCAGCAATCCCGAAACCGGCATTCCGTCCGGCCCGCACGAAAGCGCCTTCCACGAATGGCGCAACTTCCTGTCCTGGAGCGTGCCGGGCATCGCCATCGCGCTGTTCGTGGTGCTGCTGCTGGTGGTGCTGGCCTGGGCGGTGGCGCGCAGCAAGCAGTCCAAGCACTGAGCCCGGCCTGGGCCACGACGACGACGGCATGAGGCGATCGCCATGATCTCTTCCCTCTACTGGCCCTACCTGGTGGCCGACTACTACCACGCGCTGGAGATCGTCAGCGCCGTGGTGGCCGTCGTCATCCTGCTGTCCAGCATCGACGACCTGTTCATCGACGCCTGGTACTGGGTGCGCGAAGCCTGGCGCGCGCTGACCGTGAAGCGGCGCTACCAGCCGCTGAAGACGCAGCAGCTGCTGGAGGTCGAGGAAAAGCCGCTGGCCATCATGGTGCCGGCCTGGCTGGAGTACGACGTGATCGCGCCCATGCTGGAGAGCATGGTGGGCACGCTGGACTACAAGAACTACATGATCTTCGTCGGCACCTACCGCAACGACGAACGCACCAAGAACGAGGTCGAGCGCATGCGCCGGCGCTACCGCCAACTGATCCGCGTGGAGGTGCCCCACGACGGCCCCACCTGCAAGGCCGACTGCCTCAACTGGATCGTGCAGGCCATCTTCCAGCAGAACACGCTGCAGCCCGAGCCCTTTGCCGGCGTGATCCTGCACGACAGCGAGGACGTGCTGCATCCGCTGGAGCTCAAATACTACAACTACCTGCTGCCGCGCATGGACTTCATCCAGCTGCCCGTGACCTCGCTGGAGCGCGAGTGGTACGAGCTGGTGGCCGGCACCTACATGGACGAATTCGCCGAATGGCACACCAAGGACCTGGTGGTGCGCGAGAGCATGTCGCACATGGTGCCCTCGGCCGGCGTGGGCACCTGCTTTTCGCGCAAGGCGATGGAGGAGCTGGCCGCCGAGACCCACAACCAGCCCTTCAACACCGACACGCTGACCGAGGACTACGACATCGGCGCACGGCTGGCACGCCGGGGCATGAAGCAGATCTTCGGCAAGTTCCCCGTGGACTACGTGATACGGCGCAAGCCGCTGTTCGGCCTGGGCAAGGAAAAGGTCTCCACGCTGACCATGCCGCTGGGCATACGCGAGTTCTTTCCCAACACCTTCAAGACCGCCTACAGGCAAAAGGCGCGCTGGACGCTGGGCATCGGCCTGCAGGGCTGGAGCCAGGTCGGCTGGGCCGGACCGCTGTCCACCAAGTACCTGCTGTTCCGGGACCGCAAGGGGCTGGTGACCTCCTTCGTGGCCATCCTCGCCTATCTGCTGCTGCTGAACTTTCTGCTCTTCCTGCTGGCCGACCACATGGGCTGGTGGACGGTGTACTACCCGTCCCTGTTCGCTCCCAATGGCTGGCTGGTGACGCTGATGAGCGTCAACGTCATCGCCCTGCTGCTGCGAGTGGTGCAGCGCGCCTGGTTCGTCTCTCGCCTGTACGGCTGGGAGCACGCCTTGCTGTCCATCCCGCGCATGGTCATCGGCAACTTCATCAATGCCATGGCGGCAGCGCGCGCCTGGAAACTGTTCATCGTCCACCTGGTCACGGGCAAGCGGCTGGCCTGGGACAAGACCATGCACGACTTCCCCTCCACCGACCAGCTGAGCCACCAGCGCCAGCGCCTGGGCGAGCTGCTGCTGTCCTGGCAGGCCATCGACGAAACCCGGCTGGCCAGCGCGCTGGAGATCCAGCGGCGCGAACGCCGCCCGCTGGGCGCCATTCTCATGGAGCAGGGCTGGCTGGACGAAGCCACGCTGCACGAGGCCATCAGCTTCCAGCAGGGGGAGCCCACCGACCCCACGGTGCATCCCGACATTCCCGCACAAGGCATTCCAAGCACTCCAAGGGCCGGCACATGAAGCATCTCGCTCCCCTCGTTCGCCCTCTCACGCTGGCCGCGCTGCTGGGCGCCGGCTGGAGCACGCCGCCGGCCTGGCCGCAGGCCGTGGCGGCCGTCAAGGCCGAGGCGCCCCTCAGGGGGCGCGCGTGGCAACTGGCCAACCAGGCCTATGCCCACTACCAGGCCGGCCGCTTTGCGCGGGCCGCGTCCGCCGCCGCATCGGCCGTACAGCTGCGCCCCGACCTGCTGCGCCTGCGCATGCTGCTGGTCTACTCGCTGCAAAAGCAGGGCAAGAACGAGGAAGCGCTCAAGGCCATCGCCTCGGCCCGTGCCGCCGGGCTGGACGAGGCCACGCTGCAGCAGGCCGAAGCCAATGTGCGGGCGGCGGCCGCAGGCGGGGCGGCGGCGGGCGGGCCCGCCGGGGCCACGGCTTCCGAGGCCTACAACAAGGCTTTTCCCATCGCCACGCAGGCCTACACCGACTACAACGCCAAGAGCTACGCGGACAGCGCACGCAGGGCCGAGCAGGCCTTTCGCCTGGACCCCAGCCAGGGCCAGTGGGCGCTGCTGTGGATAGGCGCGCTGGAGGCGCAGGAGCAGCTGGGCGCCGCCATCGAGGCCGCAGACGCCGCCCTGGCCCTGGACCCTCCCAACAAAAGCGACCTGGTGGCCAAGCGCCAGACCCTGCGCCGCAGCCAGGCCGTGCTGCCGGCGCAAAAGGCCTACCAGGCGCTGATCGCCAACAACCCGGCGCAGGCCGTGCCCTTTGCGCGCGAAGCGGTGGCGCTGGCGCCGGGAACGGCATCGCACCGCCTGCTGCTGATCACCTCGCTGCTGCTGGCCGAGCAATTGCCCGATGCGGAAAAAGCCGCAGACGAGGCGCTGGCGCAGGACAACGAGGACACGGCCGCGCTGGGCATGCGTGGCTACATCCGCCAGCGCCAGGGCAAGACCGCGCAGGCCAACGAGGACTTCGACGCCGTGCTCAAGCAGGACTGGCTGGACGACAAGCAGTCCGCCAACCTGCGCCTGATCGCGGCCGACGCAGCCCTGGCCGCTGGCGACGCGGCGCGCGCCCGCGCACTGCTGGCGCCCATGCCGGCACAGGATGAAGCCGTGGCCCGCCGCCTCAAGCAAGCCGATGACCTGCGCCCCGGCCGCGACACGCCCATGGTGGCCGATACGCGCGGCGCCTCGCAGACCCTGGCCATGGCCGACTACCCGCCCCCGCTGCAGGACTGCCGCGACACGCCCTATGGCACGGTTTGCGAGCTGCAGCCCTCCGACGCCCAGGGTGCGGGCGGCCCCAGCGCACAGGCCTATGCAGCCTACGCACGCCAGGACTACAAGGCCGCCATCGACCAGGCACGCATGGCGGTGGAACAGGACCCCGACAACCCGCAGTTGCAAAAGCTGCTGACCACCACGCTGGCAGCCGGCAACCGCGACCAGCAGGGCCAGGCCCTGCTGCGGCTGGACAAATCCCTGTCGCTGGCCCCCGACGATGCCCAGTTGCTGATGCAGCGCGGCTACCTGTACTCACGCCTGGAAGAACCGGCCAAGGCGCTGCAGGACTTTCGCGCCGCCCGCGCCACGGGCGAGGCGCCAGCGGGCGCCATGCTGGACGAAGGCTATGCGCTGGCCGGCACCGGCGACAGCCGGGGCGCCGTGCGCACCTTCAAGGAAGCCATCGACCTGGACGACGCCGGCACCGCCAAACTCACGCCCGGCCAGCGCGAAAACGCACGCAGCGCCGTCTCCGGCTACGCGCGCGAATGGGGCGCCATCGTCTCCATGGGCTACCGGGGTGCGCGGCCTGCGGGGCGCGCGTTCTCGGACGGCATCCTCACGCAGGCGGGCGATGCGGTCTTCGGCACGGCCGAAGCCTACTGGCGCCCGTCCAACTTCCTGAACTCGTCCACCCGCATCTTCGATGTCTACGGGCGACTGGGCAGCACCTTGCATGACGGCGGCGGCACCACGCTGGGCCAGAGCGCCATCGACCCCTGTACCGGCCTGCCCATCAACGTGCAGGCGGGCGACAACCGGGGCATCTCTGGCCTGCCCACCACCACGGGATCACTGGGCATGCGCTTCACGCCGTCCACCAAGTACGCGCTGACCTTCGGCATAGAGCGCCAGTTCAACCTGGGCACGGCCACGCGCTCGGGCTTCATCACGCCTGAATCGCCCCAGCTGCGCTGCCTGATGAGCGGGCGCGATCCGCTCAACCCCACGGGACCGGCGCTGGGCAACCCGATATCGGCCAAATACAGCGCGGGCGCGGGCCAGGGCGGCTGGCTGGCCTATGTCACCCACGGCTTCTACGAGGGAACGGGCCGGCGCACGGACCGCTCCAGCTGGTTCACCATGGAGGGCTACAGCCAGGCCGGCTATGCCAACCAGAGCATGGCCTCGCGCTTCACGTTGACCGACCAGACCAATGGCGCCCTGGTGGGCGACGGCTCGGGCCGCTACAAGCGCGAGCAATGGTTCTTCTCCACCGAGGCCCGCATCGGCCGCAGCTTCCGTGCCGATGGCATCAACCAGGGGCTGGTGATCTTTCCGTTCGGCGTGGTCGCGGCCGACTGGATCAAGCAGAGGAACCGCGTCGATGTGCGCTCCCTGCAGGCCGCCCCGGGCGCCACGCCCACCGCAGCCCAGTTGGCCGCCCAGCAGGGGCAGACGCTGGCCCTGCAAGGCAATGGCAGCAGCTGGTCGGCCAGCGCCGGCGTGGGCGTCAGCCTGCGCCAATGGTTCCGCGAAAGCCACTACAGCACGGCCCAGTCCTATCTGGACTGGTCCATGCAGTACCGCTTCAACATCGGCGGCGGCCAGGCCGACCGCGCCAAGGGCCTGTTCATGACGCTGACGCTGTCCTATTGAAAGCCCTGCCCCGCCGCCGCCACCACACAGACAAGAGAAAAGGAGAAAGCTCCCATGGATTCGACCAAGCAAGCACCCCGCCCCGCCCTGCACGGACTGCGCTCGGGCATGGCGCGCGCCGCACGCGGGCTGGCTGGCTGCGCCCTGGTGCTGGGCGCGCTGGCAGCGCAGGGTACGGCACAGGCACAGGACAGCTCCTCCATCGTTCTCAGGGGCAAGGACGGCTGGCTGTTTCCGGGCTGGGGCAGCCTGACCCAGGTGGACCGCGCCGGCATCACGGAATCCACGCGGCTGATCACCGAGGCGCGCAACCTGCTGGCCGCGCGCGGCGTGAAGCTGCAGGTGCTGCTGCTGCCCGACAAGGTGCGCTTCTATGCCGACAAGATGCCCGACGGCAAGGCCATGAGCGCCGATGTCCAGGGCCGCTACAAGCAGGTGCTGCAGGCGCTGCAGGCCGCCGGCCTTCCCAGCTTTGACGACGAGGCCGTGCTGCGCACCGTGCGCGACAGCGGCAAGGACGTGTTCTACCGCACCGACCAGCACTGGACCCAGGCGGCAGCCGACGCCACGGCCGAGGCCACCGCCCGCATGGTCCAGGGCGAGGTGCCCCAGCTGGCCGGCAGCGCCGGCAGCGGCCTGGCCCTGGGCGACACCGTCACCGAGCGCCGCTATGGCGACCTGGCCGAGCTGTTTCTGACTGCCGAGGAGCGCAAGCAGATCGGCCGCGAGGTCTACACCGTGCGCCGCCAGGCTCCGGCCAAGGGCCTGCTCGACGATGAGCCCGCCCCCGTCCATGTCACCGGCCACAGCATGGTCCAGCCCTACTTCGGCTTTCCGCAAAAGCTCTCCAACCTGCTGGACCGCCCGGTCTCGCTGAACTGGAAGCCCGGCAACGTGGGCCAGTGGACCATGCTGCTGGAGTACCTGGAGTCGCCGGCCTTCAAGTCCCACAAGCCCCAGGTGCTGGTGTGGCAGATGTTCGAGCCCACCTACAGCTACGGCCCCAACGCGGCCGGCCAGTGGGACAACGCCTCGCTCATGCCCAACGCCACCTGGCTGGAGCGGCTGCGGGCCGCGCTCAAGGGCTGACACCGTGGACCCCACCGCGCAAGAACTGCAAACCGACAAAGGACACCGGCGCAACGCCTGGATCTGGGGCGCCCTGCTGCTGTCGGGCCTGGCCTGGGGCGGCTGGACGCTGGCCCGCCAAGGCCCCAAGGCCGGCGAGCTGCAACTGACCGCCTGGCTGGATGGCCGCGCGGGCGCGGCGCTGAACAAGGGCCTGCGCCTGCCTGCGCAGTCCTCGCTGGAAACCGGCCAAGCCGCGCTGCGCTATCGCCTGCTGGGCGATACGGGAGCGCAGGTGGCCCTGGGCTGCCCGCAGTGGATGTTCTACCGCGACGGCCTGCGGCCCCAGCCCGGCACGGGCGCCGCGCCCTTCGAGGCGCGCCAGCGCCTGCTGCGCCACTGGACCCGGCAGTTGCAGGACAAAGGCATTGCCACCCTGGTGGTGGCCGTGCCCGACAAGTCGCGCATCGAGGCCGCCCATCTGTGCGGCCTGCCCGTGGCACCCGTGATGCTGCAGCGCCTGGACCTGTGGCAGCAGCGCCTGCAGGCCGACGGCATTGCCTTCGCGGATCTGCGTCCCGCCCTGCAGGTACAGGAGCAGGCGCAACCCGTTTTCTTTCGCACCGACGTGCACATGAATGCCGAGGGCGCGCGCACCGCCGCCCTGGCCGTGGCCCAGGCCGCGCTGCCGCTGCTGGGCGGGCAGCGCGGTGCCCAGGCCTTCGAGGAATCAGCGCCCGGGCCGCTGCAGCCGCTGCCCGGCGACCTGCTGGCCCTGGCCGGCCTGGCCGATGCCCCGGCCGGCTGGCGCCCACGGCGCGACCAGGTGCGCCCGCAGACCATTGCCCCCGTGCGCGGCGGCGGCCTGCTGGACGAGACGCCGCCCGTGCAGGTGCTGCTGGCCGGCAGCTCCAACGGACTGCGCAGCAATTTCGCGCCGCAGCTGGGCCGCGCGCTGGGCCAGGAAGTCTGGAACCTCAGCATGGATGGCGGCCAGTTCAGCGGTGCCATGGTGGCAGCGCTCAAGCGCCGCGCCTCCTGGCCGGCCAGCCTGCGGCTGGTGATCTGGGAGTTCTCGGAAAACACCCTGTCCCTGCCCCTGACGGACGATGAAAAAGCGGCGCTCAAGGAGATGGACGCCGCCTCCCCGCCTGCGTGACCCCGCCCGCTACATGCTGTTCAATTCCTATCTTTTCCTGCTGCTGTTCCTGCCCATCGCGCTGGCGGGCCACTACCTGGCCGGCGCCATCAGCCTGCGGCTGGCCGCGTTCTGGCTGTGCCTGACGTCCTTTGTCTTCTACGGCTGGTGGAACCCGCAGTTCGTCGCCCTGCTGGCGCTGTCCATCGCCTTCAACTACGTGGTGAGCCTGCTGATCCTGCGCTTTGCCGGCCGTGCGCGGCTGCAGGGGCTGGTCACCGCCCTGGGCGTGGGCGCCGACCTGACGGCACTTTTTCACTACAAGTACTTCGCCACGCTTTTCAACTTCCTGGGCGAATGGGGGCTGACGCAGGGCGGCATGCACGAGCTCATCCTGCCGCTGGGCATCTCGTTCTTCACCTTCACCCAGATCGGCTATCTGCTGGACTGCCGCTCGGGCATCGTCAAGGAACGCAGCCTGCTCAGCTACGTGCTGTTCGTGACCTTCTTCCCGCACCTGATCGCGGGGCCCATCCTGCACCACAAGGAAATGATGCCGCAGTTCGCGCAGCCGGATAACTACCGGTTCCGTGCGGACAACCTGTCCATCGGCGGCACGCTGTTCGTGATCGGCCTGGCCAAGAAGGTGCTGCTGGCCGACGAGATCGCGCCCTATGCAGACGCCGGCTTCGCGGCGCCCGGCGAGCTGCAGTTCTGGGCCGCCTGGGGCGCCAGCCTCAGCTACGCGCTGCAGCTGTACTTCGACTTCTCGGGCTATTCGGACATGGCGCTGGGCTTGGCGCGCATGTTCGGCATCCGCTTCCCGCTGAACTTCAACTCGCCCTACAAGGCCGGCAGCATCATCGACTTCTGGGCACGCTGGCACATGACGCTGACGCGCTACCTCACCGCCTACCTGTACTACCCCGTGGCCATGGCCATCTCGCGCGCACGGGAAAAGCGCGGCCTGTCCGTGGGCTCCAGCGCCGCGCGCACGCCCGGCGGCTTTGCGGCCACCATCGTCGTGCCCACGCTGTTCACCATGGGGCTGGCCGGCATCTGGCACGGGGCGGGCCTGCAGTACGTGATCTTCGGCCTGCTGCATGCCTTCTACCTGTCGGTCAACCATGCCTGGCGCATCTTCGTGGTCAGCCGCAAGCCGGCCGCCGCCCGCAAGTCGGGCCGGGGCGTGCATGCGCTGTACGTTGTCATCACCTTCATCGCCGTGCTCATCGCCCAGACTTTCTTCCGCGCCCACGGCGTGGGCGACGCCATGCTGCTGCTCAAGGGCATGGCCGGCCTGCGCGGCGTGGAGGCGCTGGAGTCGCTGTCCCACGTCCAGGGCCTGGCACTGGGCGATGCCATCCGCCTGGCCATAGGCCACCATATGCAGCTGGCCCTGGTCCTGCTGCTGCTGGCCATCGCCTGGTTCACGCCCAATGCCCACCAGATCCTGGGCCGCTTCTCGCCCGCCATGTTCAAGGTGCAGGAAGCGCCCCGCGCCTGGATGCGCTGGCGCCCCAGCGCGGGCTGGACGGCCGTGACCCTGTTCCTGCTCTTCCTGTGCCTGGTCAACCTGCACAAGGAAACCCGCTTCCTGTATTTCCAGTTCTGAAACGCCTGTTGGAGAGAAACCATGTCCCTGAATGACATCGAAACCAAGATTGCCCAGATCATCGGCGCCATCATCCTGACCTCGGTCGAGCCCGATACGCTGCTGCTCGAATCGGGCCTGGTGGACTCGCTGTCCGCCGTGGACGTGGCATTGGCCATCGAAAAGGAATTCGGCGTCAAGATACCGCCATCGGAGATCGACCTGCACCTGGAATCCGTGCACACGCTGGCGCAGTACGTGGCCGAGCAGCGCAAGGCCTGATGCAGCACCTGCACGCCGCCGCCCCGTCCCTTTGTCCCTGCGCAACAAGGAGCCCGCATGCGATTCAGTTTTGACCGCTTCGACTTCACCGAGCCCGGCGCCGACACCGCGCGGCCCGCCGTGATCGATGCCGCCGGCACGCTGGACTGGCAGCAACTGGCCCAGGCCGTGGCGCAATGGGAGCAGCGGGCGCTGGCGCGCGGCGCGCGGCGCGACGAGCCGCTGCTGATCACGGGGCACAAGGAGGCCGCGTTCCTCGTGGCCATCCTCGGCTGCCTGCGCCTGGGCGTGCCCTTTGTTCCCGTGGACGTGATCAACCCGCCCGAGCGCATGGCGCGCATCGCCACGCTGGTGCAGGCCGGCCTGCACTACGACGCGCAGGCCCGCAGCTTCCTGGACACCGGCATCGCCGCGCAGGCGCTGCAGGAAAAATCGCTGGCCTACATCATGTTCACCTCGGGCAGCACGGGCGATCCCAAGGGCGTGCAGATCGGGCGGGAGAGCCTGGGCCTGTTCGCCGGCTGGATACGCGACTGCCTGGCGCTGGGCGAGGCGCCGGTCTTCATGGACCAGATGCTGTTCAGCTTCGATTTCTCGCTGTTCAACTGGATGGGCGCCCTGGTCACGGGCGGCGCCTGCGTGCTGTGCGCGCGCGAGACCATTGCCGACCGCCAGGCCTTTGCCGCCTACCTGGCGGGCACCCATGTGAACGTCTGGGCATCCACGCCCTCCTTCGTGCGCCAGCAACTGCTGGATGCCGACTTCGACCAGCAGCACCTGCCCGACCTGCGCGTCTTCGTCTTCGGCGCCGAATCGCTCACGCCCACCGTGGCCGAGGCGCTGTGGAGCCGCTTTCCCCAGGCGCGCATCATCAACTCCTACGGCCCCACCGAGGCCACCTGCTCCACCACCTGGGTGGAGATCGACCCCGCGCTGCGCCAGCGCGCGCCGCTGCCCTTTCCCATCGGCCGGGCCAAGCCCTATGCCGATGTGTTCCTGGACGAAGGCGAGATCTGCGTGGCCGGCGACCACGTGATGCGCGGCTACCTCAACCGCCCCGACCTGCATGCCACACGCATGTTCATGCGCAACGGCAAGCGCGGCTACCGCACGGGCGACCTGGGCGAGATCGACGGCGACGGCCTGGTCACCTTCCACGGCCGGCGCGACGACCAGATCAAGATGCACGGCTACCGCATCGAGCTGGCCGAGGTCGATGCCGTGCTGGCCACCCTGCCTGGCGTGCGCGCAGGCGCGGCGGTGGCACTCAAGCGGCCCGATGGCTTCATCGTGCGCATGATCGGCTTCGTGGACCTGGACCGCAGCGGCCCGCCCGGCATGCAACCCCTGCCCGAAGCACTGGCCGGATGGCGCGAACTGCTGTCGCAGCGGGTGCCACCCTACATGATCCCGTCGGAACTGCTGGCCTGCCACGGCTTCCCGCTGACGCAGACTGACAAGGCCGACCGCAAGCAACTGGAGCGCATGTACCTCGATGCACGCATGCGCCCCGCCAAGGAAACCAAGGACCCGCAGGCATGACCTCCGCTTTCTCCCCCGTGATGCGCACCGTCGCGCTCGCCCTGGCCGGCCTGGCCGGCCTGGCCGGGCTCTCCTGCCTGCCCGCCGCGCATGCCGAAGGCACGCTGGCCCAGCTCTATGCGGCGCGCCCGCCCGCAGGCTCGTCCTTCGTGCGCGTGGTCCACCCCGAAGCGGGCAAACTGCGCGTGAAGATCGCCGACGGCCCCGAGCAGACGCTGTCAGGCAGCAAGCCGGCCAGCAGCTACGCCATCGTCAAGGGCGATACGCCCTTTGCCATTCAGCTCGACGGCAAGAGCGCCGGCAGCATGAAGGTGGCACCGGGCAGCTTCACCACCCTGGTGCCACAGCGCCAGGGCAAGAATGGGGCCGCGCGCTTCACGTCCATCGACGACTCCGGCGGCAGCCAGGACGCGCTCAAGGCCGAGCTGCGCTTCTACAACCTCAGCACCGACTGCCCCCAGGGCGGCCTGCAGGTCGCGCCCGCGGGCACGCCCCTGTTCACGGGCGTGGCGCCGGCCGCATCGGCCAGCCGCTCCATCAACCCGGTCAGCGCCCAGCTCGCCGCCACCTGCGCCACTGCGGCCAGCGCGCCGCTGGCGCTGCCCCAGTTGCAGCCGGGCGACCACTACAGCCTGTTCATGACGGGTACGGCCGCCGCACCCGTGCTGCGCGGCCAGGCCAGCGCCACCGACACCTATCGCCCCTGACCCAGCCCAAGGAGACCGATACCGACATGCGCACCCGCTCCGTATTGCGTGAAGACCACCTGCTGTTCAAGGAACAGGTGGACCGATTCGTGGCCACCGAGATCCTGCCCCACATCAATGACTGGGAGGCCGAGGGCATCACGCCGCGCGCCCTGTGGCGCAAGGCCGGGGACAGCGGCCTGCTCAACTGCGACCTGCCCCCGCCCTACGGCCAGGGCGGCGACTTCGGCCACGCGGCCGTGGTCATCGAGGCGCTGGCGCGCGCCAACTGCCTGGGCATCGGCTTTTCCATCCATTCCGACATGGTGGCGCCCTATCTCTGGAACTTCGGCACGCAGGTGCAGAAGGACCGCTGGCTGCCGCGCATGGCCACGGGCGAGCTGATCGGCGCCATCGCCCTGACCGAGCCCGGCGCGGGCAGCGACCTCAAGGCCGTGCGCACGCGCGCCCGGCGCAAGAACGGGGGCGAGGGCGACGGCTACGTGCTCAATGGCCAGAAAACCTTCATCACCAACGGCGTCAACGCCGGACTGATGGTGGTGCTGGCCAGCACCGAGCCCGAGCTGGGTGCGCGCGGCCTGTCGCTGTTCGTGGTGGAAGAAGGCATGCCGGGCCTGGGCAAGGGCCCGGCCCTGCGCAAGATAGGCCAGCACAGCCAGGACACCTGCGAGCTGTTCTTCGACGAGCTGCACCTGCCGGCCGACCACCTGCTGGGCCGCGAGAACGCCGCCTTCGAGCATGTGACCCAGGAGCTGGCGCAGGAACGGCTGGCCATCGCGCTGCGTGCGGCAGCCTCCACCGAAGGCATGCTGGACGAGGCTGCCGAGTTCGTGCGCAACCGCAAGGTCTTCGGGCGCCGCGTGCTCGACTACCAGAACACCCGCTTCAAGTTCGCCGACGCCCTGGCCAAGACCACCATGCTGCGCGTCTTCCTGGACGACTGCCTGGCCCGGCACATGGAAGGCTCGCTGGACTCGGTCACCGCCGCCATGGCCAAGCTCAACGCCACCGAGCTGCAGGGCCAGGTGCTGGACGAGCTGCTGCAACTGCACGGCGGCTACGGCTACATGGCCGAATACGGCATTGGCCGCGCCTGGGCCGATGCACGGGCACTGCGGATCTTCGGGGGCAGCAGCGAGATCCTCAGAGAGATCATCGGCAAGCGCTTCTGACCCCGCAGCCACCGCGCTCAGCGGGCGGCGGCCTTCCACTCGCGCAGCAGTTGCCGGGCCTCTGGCGTGTCGTTCAGCACCCAGGGGTCGATGGCGAAGGCGACGACGCGCTGGGCGCCGTAGTCGCGGGCCACGTCCCACTGGCGGCGCACGCGCTCGAAGCTGGCCGTGCGCGCCTGGAAGTCCGAGCCATCGGGCCGCGTGGGCGGCAGTTGCTCGAACAGTTCCACGATGAGGTCGAACGGCGCCCTGCGCTCCAGCAGCATCTGCTGCAGCGGTGCCAGCGCCTCGTAGTTGCGCAGTCCCGCCACGCCCACGCCGTCCTGCACCATGGGGCGCAGGGACACGCGGTCCAGCAGGATGCTCCACAGCGTGGGCAGGCTGCCCAGGGTCTGCAGCTGGCTGAAATAGGTGGAGATGCCGGGCACCTGGCCGGAGGTGGCCGCTGCCGCCTGGGCCAGGGGCTGCAGTGCGCTCACCAGCAGCTCGATGCGCTCGGGCGCGGCCCAGTGGTATTGCTCCAGCTCGTAGGGGATGTACCAGCCGCGAAACGCCGCATGGCGCGGCCAGGTGCTGGCGTACATGTGGCTGGCGCCCTGCTCGGCAATATGCGCCAGGTAGGGCGCGGGGCCTGCGGCGTTGGAAAGGCTGATCTGCTTCCACCAGCGCTCGTCATAGGGCAGGCCCAGGTGCACGCCCATGCCCAGTTCGGTACAGATGTCCAGCAGGTCGGCGATCTGCGCGTCGGCCAGCATCCAGCTGTCCGCCTCTGAATCGCCTTGCAGGCCGCTCCATTGCACGAACAGCTCCCGGCAGCCCAGCGCCTGGGTGGCGGCCAGGCGCTGGCGCCATTGATCGCGCGGCATCTCCAGATGGCTGCGCCACGGCTGCAGGAAACTGCCCGACACGGGCGCCGAGGCCGCGCAACCGACCAGCGAGGCACAGGCGGCGGCCGCGCCGGCGCCGAGGAATTCGCGTCTGGACAAATGCATGGTTGGGTCGGCCGCAAGGCTGCGTGAAGCGAAGCACCAAGAATACAGCCAAGCGGCGCGGCAGCCGCCTCAAAAGACAGCAGCCCAGCCAGGCTTGACCTGGCTGGGCTGAGGGTTGTCGCCTGCAGGGGGCGCGCCATGCGCCGCCCCGGCATGGGTCAGGAAACCTTGCCGACAGCGGCAGGCACAGCAGTTCCTGCCGGGCTCACCTCCATGGCGGACGCGCCATCCAGGGCGGCGTTGAGCTTGGTGTAGTCCAGCTCGTTTTCCCAGCGCGATACCACCACGGTGGCCACGGCGTTGCCCATGAAGTTGGTCAGCGAGCGGCACTCGCTCATGAAGCGGTCCACGCCCAGGATCAGGGCCATGCCGGCCACGGGCACTTCGGGCACCACGGCCAGCGTGGCTGCCAGCGTGATGAAGCCCGCGCCGGTCACGCCGGCAGCGCCCTTGGAACTGAGCATGGCCACCAGCAGCAGCGCGATCTCGTGGCCCAGGGTCAGGTGGGTGTTGGTGGCCTGGGCGATGAACAGCGCGGCCAGCGTCATGTAGATGTTGGTGCCGTCCAGGTTGAAGGAGTAGCCCGTGGGCACGACCAGGCCCACGACGGACTTGCCGCAGCCGGCGCGCTCCATCTTCTGCATCAGCGAAGGCAGGGCCGATTCCGAGGACGAGGTGCCCAGCACCAGCAGCAGTTCCGCCTTCAGGTAGCGCGCCAGCTTGAGCACCGAGAAGCCGCACAGCCGCGCCACGAAGCCCAGCACCACGACCACGAAGAGCAGCGAGGTGATGTAGAACGAGCCCACCAGCCAGGCCAGGTTCACCAGCGACCCAAGGCCGAACTTGCCGATGGTGAAGGCAATGGCGCCAAAGGCTCCCAGCGGCGCTGCCTTCATCAGGATGCCGACCAGCTTGAACACGGGGGCCGTCAGCGCCTCCAGGAAGTTGAGCACGGGCTTGCCCGCATCACCGACCATGGCCAGCGAGATGCCGAACAGCACGGCCACGAACAGAACCTGCAGGATGTTGTCGCCCACGAAGGGGCTGACCAGCGTCTTGGGGATGATGTCCATGGCAAAGCCGGTGAGCGTCAGCTCGTGCGACTTGGCCACATAGCCCTTGACGGCGGCCTGGTCCAGGTCGGCCGGGTTGATGTTCATGCCTGCGCCGGGCTGCACCACGTGCGCCACCACCATGCCGACCACCAGGGCCAGCGTGGAGAAGAACAGGAAGTAGGCCATGGCCTTGAGGAACACGCGGCCCACGGTGCGCAGGTGCGTCATGCCCGCAATGCCGGTGACGATGGTCAGGAAGATCACCGGCGCGATGATCATCTTCACCAGCTTGATGAAGGCATCGCCCAGCGGCTTGAACTGCTCGGCGTACTGGGGCTCGAAGTGGCCGAGCAGCACGCCTGCCACGATGGCGACCACCACCTGGAAATACAGCTGGCGGTAGAAAGGCAGCCGCTCGGGGCTGGCGGCGTGGGTGGGGACGGCATGCATGGTGCGGCTCCGGCGGGACTGTGTGGGGGTGGGCGCACCACCAAGGTGCGGCGAGGTCCAGTTTGTACCGCTGGCGTGCTCCGGCGCCGATAACCTATTGGTATTAGGCGCAGGTACGCTCCCAGGGAGAATGCACGCAGAATCAGGGTAATCCCCAACCCCTTCCCGCCCCTGGAAGGCACCAAGCTGGCGCCCAATCGGGTCCAGACCACCATGCCCCAACCCGTTCGACGCCCTTCACGCCGTTCCTTCTGGACCCTGCTGCTGCTGTTCGGCGGCATGCTCGCCTGCATGCTGCTGGCCGGTGAGCTGGTCTACCACCGCGCCCTGCGCGGCGAGGCCGAAAGCGTGCAGCGCCAGCTCAGCCTCTACGCCCAGGCCCTGGGCCAGCGCATAGACCGCTACCGCACCCTGCCCGAGGTGCTGGCGCTGGACGCGCAGCTGCGCGCCGCCCTCACCCACCCGCTGTCTCCCGCCGAGGTCGATGCCCTGAACCGCAAGCTGGAGCAGGCCAACGGCGCCAGCCAATCGTCCACGCTGACCCTGATCGACCGCCACGGCACGGCCCTGGCTGCCAGCAACTGGCGCGAGACGCGCAGCAACGTGGGCGTGGACTACAGCTTCAGGCCCTATGTGCAGCAGGCGCTGTCGCGCGGCAGCGGACGCTTCTACGGCATCGGCCTGACCACCGGCCTGCCGGGCTACTTCCTGTCGCAGGCCATCCTGGACGAACAGAACGCCGTCGCGGGCCTGGTGGTGATCAAGATCGCGCTGCTGGAGCTGGAGCGCGAATGGCTGCAGACGCCCGACGTGGTCATGGCCTCGGACGAGCACGGCGTGGTCTTCCTGGCCAGCCAGCCCGACTGGCGCTACCGCCTGCTGTCCCCCCTGAGCCCCGCCGACGAGGCGGACCTGGCCGCAACGCGCCAGTACATCGACCAGGAACTGCACCCCATGCGCTACCGCGTGCGCCAGGGCCTGGAGCAAGGCAGCCGCCTGGTGCAGATGCAGGAGCCCGCCCTGCCCGGCACCACGCTGTGGCAGACCCTGCCCCTGCCCGGCAGCGACTGGCAGTTGCACCTGCTGCACGACACGCAGGCCAGCACCGTGGCCAGCCGCTGGGCGGCGGCCGCCGCCGCGGGCGGCTGGCTGGCCCTGGGCCTGCTGGTGCTGTTCGTGCGCCAGCGCAGGCGGCTGGCCGCGCTGCGCCTGCGCAGCCGCCTGGAGCTGGAGACCGTGCTGCGCCAGCATGCCCAGGAGCTGCGCACGGCCCAGGACGGCATCGTCCAGGCCGCGCGCCAGGCCGACACGGGCCTGAGCCGCAGCCTGGAGCACCTGCCCCAGGGCGTGGTGGTGATCGATGCCGACCTCAACCTGGTGGCCTGGAACTCGCGCTACGTGGAGCTGTTCCGGTTTCCCTCCGAGCTGCTGCGCACCGGCCAGCCCATAGAGAACCTGTTCCGCTACAACGCCCGGCGCGGCCTGCTGGGGCCCGGCCCCATCGAGGAGGCCATCCACCGGCGGCTGCAGCATCTGCGCAGCGGCAGCCCCCACCTGCGCGAAAGCACCAAGGACGACGGCACGGTGCTGGAGATCCGCGGCAACCCCCTGCCCGACGGCGGCTTCGTCACCAGCTATGCCGACATCACCAGCTACAAGAATGCCGCGCGCGAGCTGCGCTCGCTGGCCGATGCGCTGGAGCAGCGCATTGCCGAGCGCACGCGCGACCTGGCCGAAGCCAAGCGCGAGGCCGAGCAGGCCAACCGCTACAAGACCCGTTTCGTGGCCGCTGCCGTGCACGACCTGCTGCAGCCGCTGAACGCCGCGCGCATGTTCAGCTCCCTGCTGCGCAGCCATCTGCATGACGAGGCGGGCCGCCATGTGGCCGACAGCATCGACGGCGCCCTGGCCGCGCAGGACGCCATCCTGGGCAGCCTGCTGGACATCTCGCGCATGGAATCGGGCCAGCTGGAGGTGCGCGTGCGCGACTTCGCGCTGGGCCCGCTGCTGCAGGTCATGCGCCACAACTTCGGCATCCTGGCCGAAAGCCGGGGCCTGCGCCTGAGCGCGGTGGACACGCGCTGCGTGGTGCGCAGCGACGAGGCGCTGCTGCGCCGCATCCTGCAGAACTTCCTGTCCAACGCCATACGCTATACGCGCCAGGGTCGCATCGTCATCGGCTGCCGGCGCCAGGCAGATCAGCTGCGCATCGAGGTGCACGACCAGGGACCGGGCATTCCCGAGAGCCTGCAGCACGAGATCTTCGAGGAATTCCGCCGCCTGGACGAAGGCCATGGCGACGACCGTGGCGCCGGGCTGGGCCTGGCCATCGTCGAGCGCCTGGGCCGCCTGCTGGGCCACGAGATCGGCCTGCGCTCGCACCTGGGCCGGGGCAGCGTGTTCTGGGTCTGCGTGCCGCTGGGCGATCCCGCAGCCGTGCCGCAGATCGCCGCGGCCACGCATTCCGGCGAAGCAGGCCAGGACGCACCACTGCAGGGCATGAGCGCCTGGTACGTGGAAGACGATGCCCAGTCCTGCACCGCCATGCGCGCCCTGCTGCAGCGCTGGGGCTGCAGCGTGCCGCTGGCCGGCGGCCCGGCCGAGGCGCTGGCGCTGGCCGCGCCCGGCGAAGCGCCGCAGCTGGTGCTGCTCGATGTGCGCCTGGGCCAGTTGCACGGCCCCGATGTCTACGCCCAGCTGTGCCAGCGCTGGGGCCAGTCGCCGCCCGTGATCCTGGTCACGGCCGAGCGCGACGGCATGCTGCGCCGCCAGGCGGCCGAGCGCGGCTGGGGCTTTCTGGCCAAGCCCGTGCGCCCGCCCGCGCTGCGCGCGCTCATGAGCCAGATGCTGCTGCGCCACCGGTAGGCGCGGCATGCAGCGGCAGGGAGTTCAGACCGTGCCGTCGTTCTCCAGGCTCTTGACCAGCACGGCCGCCTGCGTGCGGCTGTAGCACTCCAGCTTCTTGAGAATGGCCGTCACATGCACCTTGACGGTGTTCTCGGCCAGCCCCAGCTCGTGGGCGATCTGCTTGTTGAGCAGGCCGTCGGCCAGGCACAGCAGCACGCGGAACTGCTGGGGCGTGAGCTGGGCCAGCCGCGCGGCCAGCGCGGCGTCGGCCTCGGAGCGCTCGGCGGCCATGGGCGGGAACCAGCTGCCGCCGTCCAGCACCTCCTGCAGCGCCGTGCCTATGGCCTCGGCCGGCGCCGATTTCGGAATGAAGCCCGCGGCACCGAACTGCTGGGCACGGCGGATCACGCGCGGGTGGTCGTTGGACGAGATCACCACCACCGGAACATCGGGGTACTCGCCGCGCACATGCAGCAGCGCCGAGAAACCGCGCGCGCCCGGCATGGCCAGGTCCAGCAGTACCAGCTCGATCTCGGGATGCTGCTGCAGCGCCGCGCCCAGGGTCGCAGCGCTTGCGGCCTCCAGCACGGCGAACTGCGGCAGGGCCTCGCGCAGCACATGGATCACCGCGGCGCGGAACAGCGGGTGGTCATCGGCAACGAGCAGGGTGGATTCGGACATGGGCGCGAGTCTGACACGTCTGCAGACACCTACCCGGCTCATGGACCCATGGAGGCCGATGGCCGGGTTGCAGGCTGGCACGCCGTTTGCAATCAGTTGCAGTCACCGGCCTGGCAACAGGCAGAAATCGCCCTCCATCCGACGAACAAGGAGCCCTGAATTGACCTATGTGCCCTCTTGCAACGACCTGCCGCACAGCCCTGGTGCCACGGCCCCATCCCAGTGCACGGCGGTGTTCAAGCCGCGAGAGTGCAAAACACAAATTAAGTTTCGTCATAACTGTGTCAAACACACCACTTTCTGGCCGGCGCAATGGCTCGGATGCGTTGTAATACGCGGCTTAGCCAGTCAACACCGCCTTGCACACAGGCCGAAAAGACATGCCGACGCCAGCCCGCCCCTGATGCGAAAACGCCACTGTTCCAGGTTTGCCACGTAGCCCAGCCTGGGCGATTGGTTCATCGTCTGCCCCGGTCACAGCACTGGCCACCCGTTTCCACTCTCCAACAATGAAAGACTCCTCAACATGAAACGTTCCTTCATCGCACTGGCCGCTGCACTGGCCTGCGCCGGCGCCGCACAGGCCCAAAGCTCGGTCCAGCTGACGGGCCTGGTGGACGCCTATGCCGGCTCCATGCGCATGGCTGGCGACGCCAGCGGCAAGGGTGTCGTGGGTTCGGGCGGCATGACCACCTCCTGGTGGGGCATGAAGGGCCAGGAAGACCTGGGCGGCGGCCTGAAGGTCGATTTCCAGCTGACGGCCTTCATGCGTGTGGACACCGGCAGCCCCGGCCGTTTCGATGGTGACCCATACTTCTCGCGCGATGCCAACGTCGGCCTGTCCGGCAGCTTCGGCACGGTGCGCCTGGGCCGCGGCATGGCGCCCAACTTCCTGCCCACCATCCTGACCAACCCCTTCGGCGACTCCTTCACCATCTCCCCGCTGGTGCTGCACGCCAACGTGGGCACGACAGCCTGGGGCTCGGCCAACCTGACCACGCCGTCCGACACCGGCTGGAGCAACCAGGTCGTCTACACCACGCCCAAGTTCGGCGGCCTGCAGGCCAACGTCCACTACCAGTTCGGTGAAAAGGGCGGCGATTCCGGCAAGAAGAACATCGGCGTGAACGCCATGTACTTCGGCGGCCCCCTGAGCCTGGTGGCCTTCTACGAGCGCGCCCAGATCAGCAACCCCGTGAGCCTGGCCGTGATGCCCACCAAGACCGACTGGATGCTGGGCGGCACGTACAACTTCGAAGTGGCCAAGCTGTACGCGACCTATGGCCAGGCCAAGGTCAAGGACCTGGACCGCAAGAACAGCACCTACTCGCTGGGCCTGGACGTGCCCGTGAGCAGCGCCGGCACCATCAAGGCGGCCCTGGCCCGCACCAAGGCCGAGATCGGCGCCGTGGACTCCACGCGCACCACGGCCAGCCTGGGCTACGACCACTACCTGTCCAAGCGCACCGATGTGTACACCGTGCTGATGCATGACCGCATCACGGACCTGAAGTCGGGCACCAGCCTGATCGCGGGTATCCGCCACCGTTTCTAAGGCGACGCCTGGCCTGCCAGCACGGGCCAGGGATTCACGTCCCGAACTTTCAGCGAGGCCCTGCCTCGCTTTTTTTTGGCCGCTTGAAGAGCGATAGAAATTTTCTCTCGGCACTTTTCTACAAACGTCAAGAGAGAAAGCGATTGTCCGACAGCCACGCTGCGCAATCCGGTGTCCAATGGAGTCCAGGCCCAGCCCCATGCTCTGCCTGCGCTGCCAGACAGGAGGTCCACCATGCGCAGACCCAGCCCCTTCGGACGTCATCCCTTCATCGCCTTCACGGCCACGGTGGTGCTTGCCGTCGCTGCCAGCGTTGCCACCTTGTGGCTGGACAGCGCCGCCCCGGCCGCAGACACTTTGCTGCAAAAAGACCCGGGCGCTCTGCTGTCGTCGATGTAAGCCCTGCAAACGCCTGCAAATGCCTGCCCAGCGCCATCCCTTTCGGACTGGCGCTGTTTTCATTTGCCGGCCGATGTGCCCCCACCGCTGGCTGTCTTCTCCAGCAGTGACAGCCTGCGCCTGACGGCCTGGGCCTTGTCCACCTCGCCCGCCTGCTCATGGGCCCTGGCCTGCAGCAGCAGCCAGGCCATCACCGCGCGGCGCCAGCCTTGGGCCGAGGCGGTTTGCGCCCCCAGCTCCAGCAGGCCAGGCTCTGCAACTCCCGCCCTCAAGGCCGCGCCGGCCGCCACCAGCCGGGGCAGCGGCTCCTGGATGGCGCGCACGGCAGCCAGCGCCGCAGCGGGCGCCCCAGGCAAAGCCTGCGCCGCGGGGCGCTGGACCTCTGGCAAGAGCGCCATGTCTTCGGGCCGGGGCATGCCTTGCAAATAGCGTGCATAAGCGGCCTCGGCCGGCGCAGCGTCAAGCGCCAGCGCCTGGTAGCCGGGACAGTCGTCCCATTCGAGACTGGCCACCTGGGCCGCGCAGCGCATCAGTTCCAGACGCGCAGCCAGGTCGGTGCGGCCCGTGGCGGCCACCTCGGCGCGGGCCTTGTCCCATTCCATGGCCTGCACGCGCTGGCGGCCTTCCAGGTAGGCGGTGGATGCGCGCTGGGATGCCGATTCGGCATTCAGCGCCCAGTCCGGCGCGGGCGGGCGGCTGCTGCAGCCGGCCAGCACCAGGGTCAGCACGGCGCCGGCGACGGCATGGCGCGCCAGGAGGGTTGCGGCAGAAAGTTTCTTGGCGGCAGCACTCATGGCAGCTTCAACTCCGGTTGATGGGCAAACGGCCACTTGCGCTGCAGGTCGGCCAGTACGCCTTCCAGGCGGCGCAGATTGCCCTCGACCTCGGCGCGCAGGGCGCCCAGGTCGGCCGTGGCCTCGCGCGCATTGGAGCCCACGGCCTGGGCCTCGGCCAGCACGGCGTCCACCTTGCCCAGCGTGCGGCGCGTGTCGGCCAGCAGGCCGTTGAGCTGCACCACGGTGGAACGCACCTCGGGCATGACGCCGCCGGCGTCGAACACCTGGCTGTCGGCCCGCGCCACCATGCGCTCCATGCGGGCCAGCGTGGCGTTGGCGCGGTCCAGCAGGGCCGTCACCTTGCGCGCCTCCTGCTCGCTGCCCATGACCACGCCCAGCACGCCGCCCGGCCCCTGGACCCGGCCGGCCAGGCCGCGCAGCTCGGTCAGCGAACCGCCCAGGGCCGAGTCCGGCGCCGTGAGCTGGGCGATGTTGCCCAGCACTTCCTTGGCCGTGGACATGATCTGCGGCAGCTCGGCCGTGGCATCGCCGCGCAGCACGGGGCGCACGGCCTCGTCGGCCAGGGGCGGATCACTGAGGATGCCGCTGTAGGCCTTGATGGTGGTGCCGCCCACCAGCCCCTTGACCAGGGTGAAGACGCTGGACTCGCGCAGCCAGTGCGCATCCTTGCGCGGCACGTCGATCAGGATGCGCACATTGCCGTCCTGGGCCAGCTCGATGCGGCGCACGCGCCCGATCGGAAAGCCCGAGAAGGTCATGTCCATGCCAACGCTCACGCCCTCGGAGTCGTCGGCCGTGAGGACCAGGCGCTGCGTGGCATCGAACACGCCGCGCGAATACAGCAGATACAGGGCCGATCCGAGGATCAGCACCAGCGTGAACAGCAGCAGCCCCGCTGCCTTGGCGCGCAGATGGGCAACGGGCCGCAAGGCCTCGATTTCCTCGCCGTCCCAGGGGTCTGGCGGCGTGCGCCGCGTATCGGTCATGGCATTCCTTGTTCTGGCACGGCCTTGCCGTGCATGTGGGGTTCGTGGAGTTCAGCGGGCGTGCTCAGTAATAGTTGCCCATGAGCGAGATCACCTCGATCACCAGCAGCACGGCGAACATGCGCGCAAAGCCGCCCAGCGCCGCGCCGCCCAGCCGGTGGCGCCGCAGCGGCGCATACAGGCCCGAGGCCATGGGCATGATGGCCACCGTGAGGCTGAAGAACCAGGTCTTGAGCACGAAGACCAGGGTCACGGCGGGCGTGAAGATCTGGCCGAAGATGCGCGTATAGCCGGGCAGCCCGGCCAGCGTGAAGCCATAGACGCTCAGGTAGACGGTGACCAGGGCCACCACGCAACTGAGCACGGCCAGCGTGACCGAGGCAAACACGCCGCCAGCGGCACGCGGCACCAGGGCCATGCGCAGCGGATCGGCCCCGCGCTCCTGCCAAGCCCTCAACTGGCCGCGCGCGCGCAGCTGCGCAATCAGCGTGCCATTGGGAATGGTGCAGCGCATGGCCACGAACAGCGCGGCAGTCAGCGGGATCAGCTCGATCACCAGCACCCGCACCACCATCTCCAGCGCATAGCGCGACAGCCCGTAGCTGAGCGCCGTGACGATGACGATGCGCGTGATCACCGCGCACAACAGCGCCGCCAGCGCCGTGAAACCCAGCAGGATGGGCCCGGTCTGCACATAGATCTGGTGCGCCATGGCGCGCCGCGCGCCGCGCCGGTAGCTGGAAGGCGACATGGCCAGCACCAGCAGCACGGCGCCCAGGTAGACGCTGCGCCACCACGCCAGCGCATGGTCGCGCAGCGCAGCCCAGATGCGGTCGGGCAGGGACAGGGCGGCGTGGCTCAGGCTCATCGGCCGATGATAGCGAGCCGTACCGGGACGGTCCGTCGGACGCCGGCGCAACACGGGGGCCTACACATGGCGCTTGGTGCCCGTACTGCCCAGGGCAGCCGCCAGCGGCTCATCAGCCTGGGCGTGCAGGGCTTCGATCAGGTGGCAATAGCCGTCCGATCCGTCGCACTGGCTGCGCAACTGCATCAGCTCGTGCTCCAGCGCGCGCAGCTCGGCCAGGCGCTCGCGCACATGGCCCAGATGCGCATCCAGGGTTTCGTTGGCGGCCACGCAGTCGGCCTTGCTGGCCCCGTCCAGCGCCAGCAGGGTGCGGACCTCGTCCAGCGACATGTCCATGGCGCGGCACAGGCGGATGAAGCGCAGCCGGTGCACATCGCTGTCGCTGTACAGCCGGTACTGGTTGTCCTCGCGCACGCCTGCACTGAGCAGACTTTCCTTTTCGTAGTAGCGGATGTTGGCGGCGGCCACGCCGGAGCGTTTGGCAGCCTCGCCGATGCGCCAGCGCGCAGATTCATGCTGTGACATGCTTGACCTTGAAGTGACTTCACCGTTTCCAATGCTCGCATGAACTCCAATCGCCTGCCAAGCCCTCAGGGCAACGAGGCCCTGAAAGCCTCCCCAGCCCTTTCCAAGCCCGCCTCGACTTCGCCGTCTTCCGCCTGCGGCACCGATTGCTGCGCGCCCTTCACCATCACCCAGCACACGCCGGCCCGCAAGAAGGCCCAAGGCCACTCGCATGCGCACGGCGAAGGCCATGGCCACGATCACGCCCACGCCAATGACCACGACCATGACCATGAACACGGTCACGACGAGAGCGACCCCCATGCCGGCCACGACCACAGCGTGCTGCCCGGCTGGCCGCGCATCACGGCCGCGCTGATTGCGGCCGTGCTGGCCGAAGCCGCCCACTGGGTCAGCGGCGCCCAGGGCGGCGTGCCGGCCCTGCAATACGGCGGCATGGCCGTGGCCGTGCTGGCCATTGCCCTGTCGGGCCTGGGCGTCTACAAGGCCGGCATACGCGACGTGCTGCGCCTGAAGCTGGGCATCCATGCGCTGATGGCCATCGCCGTCACGGGTGCCTTCGCCATCGGCCAGTGGCCCGAGGCCGCCATGGTCATGGCCCTGTACGCCGCGGCAGAGCGCATCGAGGACCAGGCCATGGACCGGGCGCGCAATGCCATCCGCAGCCTGCTGCAGATGGCGCCCGAGACGGCAGACATCCTCCAGCCCGACGGCAGCGTGCAGCGCGTGGCCGCCGCCGACGTGGCGCTGGAGGCCACCGTGCGCGTGGCCCCCGGCGCGCGCGTGCCGCTGGACGGCGTGGTCATCCGTGGCCAAAGCTCGGTCAACCAGGCGCCCATCACCGGAGAAAGCGCACTGGCAGACAAGGCCCCGGGCGACGAGCTCTACGCCGGCAGCATCAACCAGGATGGCGAGCTGCAGATGCGCGTCACCTCGGCGGCCAATGACAGCCTGATTGCGCGCATCGTCCATGCCGTGGAGCAGGCCCAGGCCTCCAAGGCGCCCACCCAGCGCTTCGTCGATCGCTTTGCCGCCGTCTACACGCCCATCGTGCTGGTGCTGGCCATTGCGCTGGCGGTGCTGGCGCCGCTGGTCATGGACTGGAGCTGGCATGACGCGGCCTACCAGGCGCTGGCCCTGCTGGTCATCTCCTGCCCCTGCGCCCTGGTGCTGTCCACTCCCGTCACCGTGGTCAGCGCACTCACGGCGGCTGCACGGCGTGGCCTGCTGATCAAGGGCGGCCAGGCGCTGGAATCGGCCCGCAAGCTGCGCGCCATCGCACTGGACAAGACCGGCACGCTGACCACGGGCAGCCCCAAGCTGGTCGAGTGGAAATCCTGGAGCGAAGAGGATGCGGCCCATGACTCCAGCCCGCCCGCCGCATATGCCCTGGCCCTGGCCGGCCGCTCGGACCACCCGGTCTCGCGCGCCATTGCCTCCGGCCTCCAGGCCGATGCCGCCGTGGCCGCCGATGCCGCACGGGCCTCGGTCAGCAAGCTGCTGGCCCTGCCCGGCCGTGGCGTGCAGGCCGAGATCGACGGCCAGCTCTGGACCCTGGCCAACCTGCGCTGGGTGCAGGAGCAAGGCTGGGACAGCGCCGCGCTGCGCGCCGGCCTGGCCATGCACGAAGCCCAGGGCCGCACCGTGACCCTGCTGGCCGACAGCAGCGGCGTGCGGGCCCTGTTCGCCGTGGCCGACCCGCTGCGGCCCCAGGCCCGCGAGGCCGTGGCACGCCTGCAGGCCCTGGGCGTGCAGCCCGTGGTGCTCAGCGGCGACAACACGGCCACCGTGCGCTCCATCGCTGCCGAAGCCGGCATCCAGGATGCGCGCGGCGGCCTGCTGCCCCAGGACAAGCTCGACGCCCTGGCCGAGCTGCAACGCACACGCGGCCCCACGGCCATGACCGGCGACGGCATCAACGACGCACCCGCACTGGCCCAGGCCGACATCGGCTTTGCCATGGGCGGCATGCACAGCACGGGCATGGCCATGGAAACCGCCGACGTGGTGCTGATGAACGACGACCTGCGCCGCCTGCCCGAGGTGGTGGAACTGTCGCGCAGCGCCCACGCCGTGCTCTGGCAGAACATCGCCCTGTCGCTGGGCGTCAAGCTGGTGTTCTTCGCACTGGCCCTGGCCGGCAACGCCAGCATGTGGCTGGCCGTGCTGGCGGACATGGGCGTGAGCCTGCTGGTGGTCGGCAACGGCCTGAGGTTGCGCCGCTGGGGCAGCGACAGGGAGGCGGCATGACCGACGCCCAGCGCCGCGCCGCCTTCGCCCACCTGCTGCACAGCTTCCGTTCGAGCCAGGACCAGGCGCCTGCACAGCGCTGGCTGCTGCTGGAGGCCAGCCATGTGCTGGGCCAACAGCTGCTGGGCCTGCACTGGCGATCCCACTGCTGGATGCTGCGCCATGCGCTGCAGCTGCGCGATGGCGGGGAGGTGGCAGGCCAGTTGCTGCGCCTGGCCCTGGTGCCTGCAGGCCACCTGCTGGACCGGCTGCCGCGCGGCAACACAGGCCGCGCCACGGTGCCGGCCACCCTGCCCATGGACATGCCGCCCGCCGTATCGGCCCTGATCGCCGAGGCCCTGCGCGCCACGCGCCGCCCGCCCGGGCGAAGGGCCCGCACCTGAGGAACTTCGCAGCACCGTCCGGTATCATCCATGCCTATGCGTCGCCCCTTGTCCATTGTCCTGGTCTTGCTGCTGGTCCTTCGTGGCCTGCTGGGCGACGCCATGGCCATGGGGGCTGCGCCCGTCATGTCGGCCCTGGCACCGGCTGCCGCATCTGCGCCAGCGCTGGATCCGGCGTCTGCACTCCACCACCACGCGCCGGAAATTGCGTCGGCAATCGCGCGGGAAGTCGCGCTGGAAATCACGCAATCGCCGGACAGCCCCGAGCAGCTTCACGCGGCGCACGTCGCAGATCACGGCCCGGATCACGCATCACACGCCGAGCACAGTGCAGGCTGCGCCCCCCAGGCCGGCGGCCATCCGGGCGGCAGCTGCGGCGAACATGAACATGGGCCCAGCTGCACCCTGTGCGGCATCTGCCATTCAGCCCTGTTCACTCCTGGCCAGATCGGTTCGGACGGCGCAGCGCCGTCCGCCGCACTGCGCCCCCAAGGCAGCGCGCGCTTTGCCAGCGCGGCCAAGCTGCAGGCCATCAAGCCACCCATTTCCTGAAGCCTGACGCCCGAAGTGCGTCCGCGCCATCCCTGCCGCCCCTCCATGGGCAGCCCGCTTGCGGGCATGGCGGGGCGTCTGGCCGCGGATGCGTTGTCCGTTTCGCATTCAGGAGAACACCATGCGCCGTGCGCATTTTCTCGCCCCCCTTATCCAATTCGGGCTGGCGGCCCTTGCCGCATCCAGCCCCGCTGCCTGGGCCCAAGCCCATGACGGCAGCCACCCCCCGGCCTCTTCCTCCGCAGGCCTGACCGGCGCCATCGATCCGGCTGCGGCCAGCCTGCCGCTGCGCCATGCCGCGCTGCCGGCCAGTGGCGCCGTGGAAACCGAACTGACCGACTGGCGCCAGGCCAATGCCGCCGTGGGCGAGTTTCCCAACGGCCATATGGACATCCTGCGCTGGGAGGCCGCCCAGGGCGGCCGATCCACGCCTGCGCCGTCCCCGCACGGCTCTCACATGCAGCACGGAGGCCGGCCATGAAGCGCACCCTCTTCGCCCCCACCCGGCTGGTCGGTGCCATGGCTGCCGTGCTGGCCCTGGCCGGCTGCGCCAGCATCTCGCCCGACGGCCTGCGCGGCGCGGTCCAATCCCATACCGCCAGCCGGCTGCCGGACGGCGCCCAGCTGCCGCAACCCGAACCGCAGGCCCGCGACACGGCGCAGCAGCGTATCGACGAGTGGCTGCGCCAGCCGCTGGACATGGACCAGTCCGTGCGCATCGCACTGCTCAACAACCCCGGCCTGCAAGCGCGCCTGGCCCAACTGGGCGTGCAGGATGCCGAACGCGTCCAGGCCCTGACCCTGCCCAACCCCACGCTGGCCCTGGGCCGCATGGTCAACAGCGACGAGCGCGAGATCGAGCGCCAGCTGAGCTTTGGCCTGGTCAGCCTGATCACCCTGCCCTGGCGCAGCCGCTGGCAGGGCATGCAGATGGAACAGGCCACGCTGACCGCCGCGCAAGATGTGCTGCGGCTGGCCGCCGACACGCGCCGCGCCTGGCTGCGCGCCGTGGCCGCGCGCCAGCAGCTGGCGTCCAGCGAGCGCATGCACGAGGCGGCCGAGGCCGGGGCCGAGCTGGCGCGGCGCATGGCCCGCGTGGGCAACTTCAGCCGGCTGCAGCAGGCACGCGAGCTCAGCATCCAGCAGGACACCGCAGCCCAGCTGGCGCGTGCGCGCCTGGCCGCCACGGCCGAGCATGAACAGCTGGCACGCCTGATGGGCCTGTGGGGCAGGCGCATCGATTTCCGCCTGCCCGAGCAGTTGCCGCCCCTGCCGCAGGCCGCCACGGCGCTGCGCAGCGGCGACGACGCCGAAGCCACCGCGCTGCGCGAGCGCCTGGACCTGCGCGCCCTGCGCCGCGACCTGGACCAACTGGCCGAACGCCGTGGCTGGGCGCGCCTGGGTGCCATGTTCGGCGACATCGGCCTGGGGTACAGCCGCAACACCGCCACCGACAAAGCCACCGGCCACAGCGATGTGACGCGCGGCTGGGAGATCGATTTGCCCCTGCCGCTGTTCGACTGGGGTGGCGCCGCCAGCGGCCGCGCACGTGCCGAGGTCCAGCGCAGCGCGGCCCAGTTGCAGCAAGGCGCCATCCAGGCGCGGGCCGAGGCGCGCAGCAGCTGGATGCGCTACCGCACGGCCTGGGATCTTGCGCACCAGCAGCAGGCCGAGGTGCTTCCGCTGCGCCGCTTCATCCAGGACGAAACCATGCTCCGCTACAACGGAATGTTCGTCAGCGTCTGGGAGTTGCTGGCCGAGGCCCGCAACAGCGCCCAGGCCGTGGCCACCGCCACCGACGCCCAGCGCGACTTCTGGCTGGCCGACACCGACCTGCAGCTGGCTCTGACGGGAACCTCGCCAGGCACGGTCGAGGCCGCATCCGGCGCCGCCGCCCCCACTCCCACGAACACAGCGAGCCACTGAAATGAACCGCCGCAACTTCTTCACCGGCGCGGCCGTGGCCGCCGTCTCCAGCGCCGCCGTCAGCCGCGTGGCCCTGGCCGCCCTGCCCGAGGCAGCGACCCAGTCCTCGGCCGAAACCGCCGCCCCGCTGGCACCGCCCAACGGCCGCCCCTACCGCCCCGTGGTCACGCTCAATGGCTGGACCACGCCCTGGCGCATGAACGCAGGCGTCAAGGAATTCCACCTGGTGGCCGAGCCCGTGGTGCGCGAGGTGGCACCGGGCTTCTTCGTCAACATGTGGGGCTACAACGGCCAGAGCCCCGGCCCCACCATCGAGGTCGTGGAAGGCGACAAGGTCCGCATCTTCGTGACCAACCGCCTGCCCGAGCACACCACCGTGCACTGGCACGGCCAGCGCCTGCCCAACGGCATGGATGGCGTGGGCGGCTTGACCCAGCCGCACATCCCGCCAGGCAAGACCTTCGTCTACGAGTTCACGGCGCGCCGCCCCGGCACCTTCATGTACCACCCGCATGCCGACGAGATGGTGCAGATGGCCATGGGCATGATGGGGCTGTGGATCACGCATCCGAAGGCGGCCCACCCGCAGATCGCCGAGGTCCAGCGCGACTACGCCTTCCTGCTGTCGGCCTACGACGTGGAGCCCGGCTCCATGACGCCGCGCGTGGCCGAGATGACGGACTTCAACATCTGGACCTTCAACAGCCGGGTGTTCCCCGCCATCAGCCCCGTCGTCGCCAGGCGCGGCGACCGGGTGCGCCTGCGCGTGGGCAACCTGACCATGACCAACCACCCCATTCACGTGCACGGCCATGAGTTCGAGGTCACGGGCACGGACGGCGGCCCCGTGCCCCGGTCCGCGCGCTGGCCCGAAGTGACCACCGATGTGGCCGTAGGCCAGATGCGCCAGGTGGAGTTCATCGCCGACGAGCTGGGCGACTGGGCCCTGCACTGCCACAAGAGCCACCACACCATGGGCGCCATGGGTCATGACACGCCGACCATGATCGGCGTGGACCACCGGGGCCTGGTCGGCAAGATCCAGAAGATCGTGCCCGACTACATGGTCATGGGCGAGCGCGGCATGGGCGACATGGCCTCCATGGAGATGCCTTTGCCCGACAACACCTTCCCGATGATGACCGGCACGGGCCCCTTCGGCCCCATCGAGATGGGAGGCATGTTCACCACCCTCAAGGTGCGCGAGCAGCTGGGCGCCAACGACTATGGCGACCCGGGCTGGTTCACCCACCCCAAGGGCAGCGTGGCCCATGAATGGAAGGGGCCGGCGGCCGAGGCCTCCGCACCGCGCCAGACCACGCCCGGCCAGTCCCCCGGCGCACCCAGTGTGCGCAAGCCCGGTGCGGGCCATGAGCACCACTGATGCCATCCAAGGAGTACCTCATGAACACCTTTGCCTTGCTCCTCGCCACCGCACTGCTCGCCAGCCCCGCTGCCGTCTTCGCCCATGGCAGCGAAACCCACGATGGCCCTCCGAAGGCCGCCGCGGTCAAGGAGCAAAAGCCCTGGGGCATTGCCGGCGATGCCTCGGCCGCCCGGCGCACCATCACGCTGGACATGAGCGACAACATGCGCTTCACGCCAGAGCGCATCAGCGTCAAGCGCGGCGAGACGGTGCGCCTGCGCGTGGCCAACAAGGGCCAGATCATGCACGAGATCGTGCTGGGCACGCCGGCCTCGCTGGACGAGCACGCGCAGATGATGCTCAAGTTCCCCACCATGGAGCACGGCGAGCCCTACATGGCCCATGTCTCGCCCGGCAAGTCCGGCGACCTGGTCTGGAATTTCAACCGCGAAGGCAGCTTCGACTTCGCCTGCCTCATCCCCGGCCACTACCAGGCCGGCATGCGCGGAACCATCACGGTGACGCGATGAGCGCGCCCGCTTCCCCCCCCCCTTCAGGAGCACACCATGAAACATGAACGCATGGCATCCGCCCACCCGCGCCGCAGTGCGCTGCACCGCATGGCCCTGGCCTGCACGGCATTCGCCGCCCCTTCGCTGTGGGCGGCTGCACCCACGGCGCCCAAAGAAGCACCCAGTACCCGCATCCCCGTCGAGGTCTGGAAGGACCCCAACTGCGGCTGCTGCCAGGACTGGGTGGTGCACATGGAGCACAACGGCTTTGTCGTCACCGTGCACGACACAGGCAACAGCGCCGTGCGCGCCAGGCTGGGCATTCCGGCGCGCCTGGGCTCCTGCCACACGGCCCTGGTCGAAGGCTATGCGCTCGAAGGCCACGTGCCTGCGGCCGACGTGCACAAGCTGATCAAGCAAAAGCCCAAGGCGCTGGGCATTGCCGTGCCCGGCATGCCCGTGGGCAGCCCTGGCATGGACGGCCCCGAGTACGGCGGCCGCAAGGACCCCTACGAGGTGCTGCTCATCACCAAGAACGTCATGAACAACGACGTTTCCACCCGAACCTTCACCAGCTACCGCTGAACCCTGGAGCACACCATGCACAACACAGTCCCCCTTGCCTCCCGTACCGCCCTTGCCGTGCGCATGGCCCTGGCCGCCGCGCTGATCCCCGCCTGGACAGCCGCACAGGCCACGGCCCATGACCATGCAGGCCATGGCGCGCAATCTACCGAAACCGCGTCCGCCGCCTCCAGCCAGGATCTCAGCGAAGGCGAGGTCACGCGCTGGGATGCACGCACCAACAAGGTCACGCTGCGCCACGGCGAACTCAAGAACCTGGGCATGCCGCCCATGACCATGGTCTTCCAGCTGCGCGTGGCCGCGCCCGAGCCCGCCCTCAAGGCCGGCGACAAGGTGCGCTTTCGCGCCGAGCAGGACCAGGGCGCCTTCGTGGTCACGCAGCTGGAAGTGCTGCGCTGAAGGCAGGGTGCTGCGGCGGCCGTTTCGGCTAAGGTGAAGGCCTTTCCATCACCGAGCAGAGCAAGGCATGCCAAGCACCGACTCCGACACCGGCTCAGACACCGGCTCCATCACCCGCGTACGGGGCATCGAGGTGGGCCACCATACCGATGCCCGCCGCCCCACGGGCTGCACCGTCGTGCTGGCGCGCGGCGGCGCCGTGGGCGGCTGCGATGTGCGTGGCGCCGCCCCCGGCACGCGCGAGACCGACCTGCTGCATCCCTCCAACCTGGTGCAGCAGGTGCATGCGGTCATGCTGTCGGGAGGCAGTGCCTGGGGGCTGGACGCGGCCAGCGGCGCCATGCGCTGGCTCGATGAGCAGGGCATAGGGCTGGATGTGGGCGTCGGCCGCGTGCCCATCGTGCCGGCCGCCGTGCTGTTCGACCTGGCGGTGGGCGACAGCCGCATCCGCCCGGGTGCCGATGCCGGCCATGCGGCCTGCCAGGCCGCCAGCGCCGCGCGGCCAGCCGAGGGCAATGTGGGCGCCGGCATGGGCGCCTGCGTGGGCAAGGTCTTCGGCATGGAGCGTGCCATGAAGGGCGGCATTGGCACGGCCTCGCTCACCGTGCACGGCGTCACCGTGGGCGCGCTGATCGCCTGCAACGCCGTGGGCGATGTGGTCGACCCCCACAGCGGCGCGCTGCTGGCCGGCGCGCGCAGCCCCGATGGCCGCCAGCTGCACGACACCTGCCGCGCCCTGCTGCGCGGCGAAGAGCCGCGGCCGCTGCTGGCAGGCACCAACACCACCATCGGCGTGATTGCCACCGATGCACGCATCACCAAGGTCCAGGCCCAGCGCCTGGCCGTGGTGTCCCATGACGGCCTGGCACGCGCCATACGCCCCGTGCACACCATGAGCGATGGCGACACGCTGTTCGCCCTGGGCACCGGCCTGGCCGAGCACTCGCTGGGCATGCTGACCCTGTCCGCCATGGCCGCCGAGGCCGTGGCCCTGGCCACGGTGCGCGCCGTGCTGGCCGCGCAGTCGCTGACCACGGCCGAAGGGCTGGAGCTGCCCTGTGCCAGGGAGCTGGCCGCCTGCCGGCCCTGACCGGGCTCAGGCCTGCAGCGCAACCGCCCAGGCGTCGTAGCCGTAGACGCCATCGGCATTGCCACCGGCGCGCAGCCAGTTGTTGCCGCGCGAGCCGATCTGGATCTCGCTGGTGCGCTGCATGCGCATGGCCTGGTAGCGCGCCAGGACCTCGGGCACCTGCTGCGGACCCGGGGCGGCATCCAGGTTGCGGGCCAGCACCACGGCGTCTTCGATGGCCATGCCTGCGCCCTGGGCCATGAAGGGCATCATCGGGTGGCAGGCATCGCCCAGCAGCGTGATGCGGTCCTGCGACCAGGCAGGCAGGGGATCGCGCTCGTACAGCGCGGTCTTGAGCACGCCATCGCAGGCGTCGAGCAGCGCCCGGGCGTCGGGATGGAAATCGGCGTAGAAGCCGCGCAACTCCTCGACGCTGCCGGGCGTGGTCCACGATTCCTCGTGCCAGGAATCCTGGGCCGTGGTGGCGAAGATGAAGGTGTCGCGGCCCTGGTTCAGCGGAAAGGTCACGATCTGGCTTTGCGGCGTGGCGCCCCACCATTTGGTGAAGGCCTGGATGTCGGGCACATGGCGCACGCGCTCGGTGGGCACCACCGCGCGGAAGGCCACCACACCCGTGAAGCGCGGGCTCTCGGCCCCGAACAGGGCCGCGCGCACCACGGAGTGGATGCCGTCCGCCCCAATGAGTGCGTCCAGCCCGGCCACTTCGCTGCCATCGGTGAAGGCGATGTCCACGCCTTGCCCCGTCTGCGTGATCTGGCTGGCACGCTTGCCCAGCTGCACCTGGTCCAGCGGAAAGGCATCGGCCAGCGCGGCCAGCAGATCGGCGCGGTGGATGGTCAACTGCGGGGCGCCGTACTTGCGCTCGGCCTCGTCACCCATGGTCAGGCGCGAGGTTTCCTCGCCCGTGTCCCAGTTGCGGCTGATGCGGTGCGTGGGCCGGGCGGCGCTGGCGCGCACGGCGGCGGCAATGTCGGAGCCCAGGCCATCGAGGGCGCGCACGGCATTGGGCGTGAGGTTGATGTCCGCGCCCACGCGCAGGAACTGCCGGCTTTGCTCGAACACCCATACTTCATGCCCTGCCTGGTGCAGCGCATTGGCTGCCGCCAGTCCGCCAATGCCTGCTCCGACGATGCCTATCCTCAAACGCGCCATGGTTCCTGTCTCCTGCTGGTGGGGTCTATTCGGTGATGCGCCCCGTGATCCGGAGCGCACCGATGCAGGACATTGTCTTTTTGACAGGCCCCAGGCCTCAACCTCCACAAGGCCCGAATTGGGCACGATTCGTCCCCATCGACGCTTGCGCGTCGACGGCAAGTTCAGGCTTGGGATTCATTGCAGACCCGCAAGCGCCGCAATCCGGCACCAGTCAGCAGGCAGCAGCGCCTCAGTCCACGCGCCGCAGCTGCCCTTGCGCCAGCAGCTTGTCGCGCATGCGGCGCGTCATGGACTGGGTGCTGCCATCGGTTGCGGTGAACAGGAACAGCGTCTGCTGCGGGCTGACCCAGGTCAGCTGGGTGCGGATGCACTGCCGGGCGTTGGACAGTTCCACCCAGGTGCCCAGCGCCCAGTCTTCGGACACCCCTGGAGCCACCGGCTGCGGTGGCTCCAGGGGCCGTGCGGGCTCGGTGGGCGTCGGGGCCGTGTCGCCACCAGCCAACGCAGCCTGCGCGGCAAGCCCCGCAAAGGCCTGCGGTGCCTCTGCAGCCCGGGTGGCAGGCAGCTCATCCTGCAGCGCCTCGGGCAATTCCAGGTCCTGCGCGGTCAGCGCGCCGATATCGTCCGCCATCGGCTGCTGCGCATCGAGCGGCACCGGCATGGAGGCCGCCACACCAAACAACGACTGCGGCAGGCGGGCCGCCAGGGAGCCGGGCGTTGTCTGGCCAAGCGTTGCCGCGCCAGTCGAGGAAGACAAGGACGCGAGCACCGAGTCCGACCCGTAGATGGTGGGCGGTACGGAGTCCAGATAAATATCCACGCTCTCAATGGGCTGGCGGACCACACCGGCATCCAGCGCATCCTGGTGCAGGCCGGCCAGGCGCGCGGCAAAGGCCTGGATTTCCTCTTCCGTACGCCCCACGCTGCGCAGGCCGGCGCGCAGCCGGGCCTGCAGGCGCGGCGCCAGCGCCACCAGGCGGTCGGTATCGCGGCCCGCGTGGGCCGACACGCTCCACAGCAGGCTGGGCACCAGGGCCAGATAGCCGCCAGGGTCCCGGGCCTCGCTGCCGTCCACGGGTTCCTGCACGCTGGCGATCACTTCGGCCCAGGGCCCCGTGGCGAATTCCAGAATGTCATCGGGCACGCCCTGGGCGCTGGGCAGGCGCCGGATGGCGGCTGCGATCTGCTCGGCCCTGGGCATGGCGGTTTCGGGCCAGCGCGGGTCCACGCCACGCCTTTCCACATGCCTGAGCGCAGCCGAGACAGGCCCGGTCACCGTACCGCCTTCCGGCACTTCGCCAGGGCCCACGGGCTGCATGCCGCTGCCGCCCCAACCGTCGCGCAGCTGCTGCAGCACCGTGGCAAAGGCCGACGCATCGGCACGCTGCAGGGCCGCCAGCCGCATGGCGGCGGAATCGGCCACCTGCAGGAATTGACCGTAGCCCGGCGCGGATTCACTGTCGAACCACAGGCTGCGTGCCGTCAGCTCATCGAGCAGTTGGCGCGCAGGGTGGCTGCGGTCCTCGAAAAATCGCGGGTCCTGGACCACCAGTTGCTGCAGCAGCGGCTCCAGACGGCCCACGGTGCGCTGCACGGAAGGCAGCAGGCGCGTGTCGGCCGCCATGAAACGCATCATGCGCTGCAGGGTGTGCAGCGCGGCGCCGTCGTCGGCACGCACGCCGGGTGCGGGCTCCTGCTGCTCGGGCGGCTGCAGCGCCTGCATCAGTTGCTCCAGCTGGGCCGAGTGGTGCTGCACGGACTCCAGCGCCATGCAGCTCAGCGAAGTCCAGCCTTCGGGCAGCGCCGCCAGCACGGTGGGTGCCGTCTCGCTGCCCTGCCAGGCGGTGGTCTGCAGGCGGCTTGTGCCGTCCATGGCCGACGCGAACTGCCCGGGCACGGAATAGGCGGATGGGTGGGCCAGCGCCAACATGGAAGAAGGCGCCGAAGCGGGCGCCTCGCGGTGCGAATCCATCCAGCGTGGATCGGACAGCAGGGCGGCCACCAGGCGCCGCGTCAGCTCATCTTCCTGGGCCTGCTGGCCAAAGGAGCCATAGGCGCGGCTCTGGGCCACGGCATCGCCATAGTGGGAAGGTGCCCGCCAGCGGCTTTGCCCCGGCAGGTCGGAATGGCGACGGCCCGCGTCGGGCGATGGGGCCTGTACCGGCGCCAGGCCATAGGCCGCAGGCTGAACCCCCTGGTCACGCAGGGATTGGGCGATATGACCGTACTCGGACACCAGCAGCGCACCCAGGTGCTCGCGCATGAAGCCCAGCCAGCAGGCGGCGCAGCCGGGGTCCACCCCGGTGTCGTCGATCACGCGCTGCAGCGCCTGCACATAGCTGTGGGGCCGCAGCGGATTGCGTTCGGGCTGGACACGGTCCAGGCCCTGGACGGCGCTGACCAGGGCATCGAGCTCGGCCAGCGCGATCTCCACCTGCGGCGCCACATGCTGCAGCAGGCGCTGGTGGGCCAGCTGCGACTGCAGCACGGAGTCGTCCAGGAGGGAGAGGGAGGCGAAATCGGTGGCGCCGGGCACACCGGGCACACCGGACATGCCAGGCACGGGCGGCCATGCAGCAGCGCCACCGGATTGACCAAAGCATTCCAGCAGCGCCCGCCCATAGCCCTTGAGCATGGGTGCCCGGTGGCGGGCAAGCAGTTCCAGCGCCTCGGGGATTTCAGCGCGGCGCGGCAGGCCGGAGCCGGGCTGGTCGGCCTGCTCCATGGCATGGGCCGTTCGCTGCAGCAGCCGCAGGATCAGCGCCTCCGAGCCACGCACGGCCTGCACCAGGCAGGCTTGCAACGCGGCAACAGAAACGGGTGGAGGATTCATGGCCCGAAGAATACAGGCTCCAGCCCGTGCCGGAGGCGCTTTGAGGCTTGCCTTTGATGCTTACTTCAGTGCCTTGTAGCGCATGCGCTTGGGCTTGGCGCCCTCTTCGCCCAGGCGCTTCTTCTTGTCGGCTTCGTACTCCTGGTAGTTGCCGTCGAAGTACACCCATTGCGAATCGCCTTCGGCCGCCAGGATGTGCGTGGCGATACGGTCGAGGAACCAGCGATCGTGGGAGATCACCAGCACCGTGCCCGCGTACTCCAGCAGCGCATCTTCCAGCGCGCGCAGGGTTTCCACGTCCAGGTCGTTGGAGGGCTCGTCCAGCAGCAGCACGTTGCCGCCCTGGATCAGCGTCTTGGCCAGGTGCAGGCGGCCGCGCTCACCACCGGAGAGGTTGCCGACCTTCTTTTGCTGGTCCTGGCCGTTGAAGTTGAAGCGGCCCGCATAGGCGCGCGAAGCCATCTGGAACTTGCCGACGTTGATGATGTCCAGCCCGCCCGAGATGTCTTCCCACACCGTCTTGTCGTTGGCCAGCGCGTCACGCGTCTGCTCCACGTAGGCCATCTTCACGGTCTGGCCCACGATGACTTCGCCGGAATCGGCCTGCTCGCGTCCCGCGATCAGCTTGAACAGCGTGGACTTGCCGGCGCCGTTGGGGCCGATGATGCCGACGATGGCGCCAGCGGGGATGTTCATGGTCAGGTTGTCGATGAGCACGCGGTCACCGAAGCTCTTGGTGACGTTGTTGAACTCGATGACCTGGGTGCCCAGTCGCTCGGCCACAGGAATGAAGATTTCCTGGGTTTCGTTGCGCTTTTGGTATTCGAAATCGCTCAGTTCCTCAAAGCGCGCGATACGGGCCTTGGACTTGGTCTGGCGGCCCTTGGCGTTCTGGCGAACCCACTCCAGTTCCTTCTTCAGGGCCTTGGCGCGGGCTTCCTCGCCCTTTTGTTCGGACTCCAGGCGGCTTTGCTTCTGGAACAGCCATTCGGAGTAGTTGCCCTTGTAGGGAATGCCGTGGCCACGGTCCAGTTCCAGGATCCACTCGGCAGCGTTGTCCAGGAAGTAGCGATCGTGGGTGATGGCCACCACGGTGCCGGTGAAGCGGTGCAGGAACTGCTCCAGCCATTCCACGGACTCGGCGTCCAAGTGGTTGGTGGGTTCGTCAAGCAGCAGCATGTCGGGCTTGGACAGCAGCAGCTTGCACAAGGCCACGCGGCGCTTTTCGCCACCGGACAGCTTGCCGATCACGGCGTCCCAGGCCGGCAGGCGCAGGGCGTCGGCAGCAATCTCCAGCTGGTGCTCGGAGTCGGTGCCGGCAGCGGCGATCTTGGCTTCCAGCTCGCCTTGCTCGGCAGCCAGCGCGTCGAAGTCGGCGTCGGGCTCGGCATAGGCGGCGTAGATTTCATCGAGGCGCGCACGGGCCGCGTTGACTTCGGCCATGGCCTCTTCCACTGCCTGACGCACCGTGTGCTCCGCATTGAGCTGAGGCTCCTGCGGCAGGTAGCCGATGGACAGGCCCTGCATGGGCAGCGCCTCGCCTTCGAATTCCTTGTCCACCCCGGCCATGATCTTGAGCAGCGAGGACTTGCCAGAGCCGTTCAGTCCCAGCACGCCGATCTTGGCGCCCGGGAAAAAGCTGAGAGAGATGTCCTTCAAGATCTGCCGCTTGGGCGGCACGGTCTTGGTGAGGTGGTTCATCGAAAAAACGTATTGAGCCATTCTGGTCCGAGTACTTGAATCGTTGATTTCTGCAAAAACCGGGCAACAAATCGGTTGCACGCCAGCCGTGATTATCCGCGCATGCGACAATACCCTGCGTCACGGGTTCCAGTTGCCCGTGACATCAGCATTCCAGCTGGGGACGATGGACGCTGTTTTCCAGGCTCCCGACATTGAACCTCATCCGCCTACGACTGGTCCGGCAACCGCCCTGGTTGCCTCGACAGGCTGATACCCAGCGCCCCGGACGGGCGCATCTTTGATCACATGACATTTGAAGAACTGAATCTGGCTCCCGCCATTCTGAAGGCCGTGCTTGAGGAGGGTTACGAGAACCCGACTCCCATCCAGGCACAGGCCATCCCCGCGGTGCTCGCCGGCCACGACCTGCTGGCAGGCGCACAGACCGGCACTGGCAAGACCGCTGCCTTCACCCTGCCCATGCTGCACCGCCTCTCGCAAGGCCAGGTGCCGCGCAACAAGTTCGGCGGCAAGGGAATTCGCGCCCTGGTGCTGACGCCCACGCGTGAACTCGCCGCACAGGTCGAGGAATCGGTGCGCAGCTACGCCAAGTACCTGGACATCAACTCCACCGTCATCTTCGGCGGCGTGGGCATGAAGCCCCAGATCGACCGCATCAAAAAGGGCGTGGACATCCTGGTCGCCACGCCGGGCCGCCTGCTGGATCTGCAGCAGCAAGGTTTCATGGACCTGTCCACCGTCGAAGTCCTGGTGCTCGACGAAGCCGACCGCATGCTGGACATGGGCTTCATCCATGACGTCAAGAAGGTGCTGGCCCTGGTGCCCAAGGACAAGCAAAGCCTGCTGTTCTCGGCCACCTTCAGCGACGAGATCCGCGACCTGGCCAACGGCCTGCTGCGCAACCCGCAGTCCATCCAGGTCACGCCCAGCAACACCACGGTCCAGCGCATCACCCAGGTGATCCACCCCGTGGGCCGCGGCAAGAAAAAACAGGTGCTGCTGCACATCATCAACGAGAACAACTGGAGCCAGGTTCTGGTGTTCACGCGCACCAAGTTCGGCGCCAACAACGTTGCCGAATTCCTGACCAAGAACAACATCAGCGCCATGGCGCTGCACGGCAACAAGAGCCAGAGCGCCCGCACCCAGGCCCTGGCCGGCTTCAAGACCGGCGAGCTGCGCGCCCTGGTCGCCACCGACATCGCTGCACGCGGCATCGATATCGACGAGTTGCCTCACGTCGTGAACTACGAGATCCCCAACGTGTCCGAGGACTACGTGCACCGCATCGGCCGCACGGGCCGTGCCGGTCGCGAAGGCCACGCCGTCAGCCTGGTCTGCATGGACGAAGAAGGCTTCATGATGGACATCGAGCGCTTCACCAAGCAGGAAATCCCTGTGCAGGTGCTCGAAGGCTTCGGCCCTGAAGAGGACGAAGTGGCCGAACCCATCGCCATGGGCCGCCAGACCATCTGGGGCGGTGCAGGCAAGCCGCCCAGCCGCGACGTCATGCAGGCCGCCGCCAAGGCTGCGCGCCAGGAAATGATGGACCGCATCCGCACCACCAAGGCCACCCAGCCCGACCGTGGCGGCCGCGCAGGCGGCCGTGGCCAGGCTCCCAAGGCCGGCTCGGACGAAGGCCGCTCCGAAGGCAATGCCGGCGGCCAGGGCCGTGGCCGCAACCACGCCGGTGCCAGCGCCAGCAACAAGCCGCGCCGCGATCGCTTCGATGGTCCGGGCAATGGCTCCGGCGCCGCCCACCGCCCCAAGGCAGCACCCCAGAACGCCCCCAGGCGCGGCCCGCGCCCTGACGGCGAAGGCGGCGGCGGTGCCCGTCGCTTCGATGACCAACCCCCGCGCGCTGATGCCCACCTGGGCACGCAGCTGGGCCATGCACGCAGCAGCGGCCCCCGTGGCAGCGCAGCAGGTGGCGGCCAGCCCGATCCGATGCGCACCAGCGTGGACACCATGGCCGAACGCGGCCGCCGTGGCGGCTTCAACCGCGGCGGCAATGGCGGCGGTGGCGGCGGCTTCGGCGGCGGTGGCCGTGGCGGCCCCTCGCGCGGCGGCTACGGTCGCTGATCTGCACCACGGCTACTCGGCCCGCCCTGCGGCAAGCCGAGGAATCCGCCAGCAAAAAAGGGCTGCATCTCCCCGGGGCTGCAGCCCTTTTCACATGGCGCAGATTGCGCATTCAGCCGACAGCGCGCCGCAAGCCTGCATGGCTATCATCCCGATAGCATTGCGGCCTGCGGCGATTGAAGGCCGCGCCCTTTTCCCGGATTTCAAAGACTCCCCCGACTGGTTCCTCAAGGCCACGCCATGACACTGCAGACCCCACACGCCACCCCCTCCAGCCAGCGCCCCGATTCGGAGCTGCCACAGGACAGGTTGCGGTGGTCGGCCCTGGCGTGCGCAGCCCTGCTTTCCGCCTGCGCCAGCACCCCGCTGCCGCCATGGCCCACCACGGTGGTGCCCCAGGCGACCACGCAGCCCATCGCGCCGGCCAACAACCTGGTCCCGCTGCCCTACAACGCGGCCGTGGCTGCGCGCTTTCCCGATCCAGCCACCCGCTACGACACACCGGGCCTGGCGCCGCAGCGCAACCAGTTCACCACGGCCAGCGAACTGTCTTCCTGGCTGAACAGCCAGGCCAACAAATCCCTGGGCCGCGACACGCGCCTGGGTATCGTGCAGCCCGCAAGCTCGCAGCGCGGCAGCCCCATCCAGGCCCTGGTGGCCACGCGCGCACCCGGCATTCAGCCGTCGGCGCTCTATGACAGCCGCCGCCCCACGGTCATGCTCGTGGCCGGCCAGCACGGCGACGAACCTGCGGGCACGGAGGCCTTGCTCATCATCGCCCGCGAGCTCGCTCCCGGCGGCCTGCTGGAGCCGCTGCTGCAGCAGATCAACGTGATCCTCGTGCCGCGCGCCAACCCCGACGCCGTGGAAGCCGGCACGCGCAATGCGGCCGACGGCACCGACATCGCCCATGACCATCTGCTCCTGAACACGCCCGAGGCCAAGGCCCTGGCCACGCTGGCGCGCGACTACCGCCCCGTCGCCGTGGTGGACCTGCAGGAGTTCCCCGCCGCCAGCATCTTCCTGCAGAAGTACCAGGCCATACAGCGCTACGACGCCCTGCTGCAGTACTCGGCCACGGCCAACCAGAATGAATTCGTGACCAAGGCTGCGCGCGAGTGGTACACGGCGCCGCTGCGTACCGCGCTGTCGCAGGCCGGACTGAGCAGCGACTGGTACTACACCACCAGCCAGGATCTGCAGGACAAGTCCATCTCCATGGGCAGCCTCGCGCCCGATTCGCTGCGCAACATCAGCGGGCTCAAGAACTCGGTGGGCTACCTGGTCAGCAGCCGTGGCTCGGACCTGGGCCGCGCCCACATCCAGCGGCGCGTGCACACCCTGGTCACCGCGGCCACACGCATGCTGCATTCCAGCGCCGAGCGCGCCAAGGACCTCACCCAGGTGCAGGCCTTCGTGGCCCGCGAGACCGCCTCCCTCGCCTGCCACCAGCAACTTGCCGTGCTGGCCGAGCAGACACCCGAGCAGCGCACCCTCACCATGATCCAGCCCGACACGGGCGCCGACCAGCAGGTGCGCGTGGACTGGAACGCGTCGCTACAGCCGCGCACCACGCTGTCGCGCCCGCGCTCCTGCGGCTACTGGCTGTCCGCCAGCGCCCAGCCCGCCGTGGACAGGCTGCGCCTGTTGGGCCTGCAGGTGCTCAAGGTGGCCGAGCCCGGCCAGCTGCTGGCCGACTCGTACAACGAAGCCCGCTCGGCCACGCCCGCCAGCGGCGCCTATGCGCTCACGCGCGGCGCCGTCGAAGCGCCCGTGGGCAGCTACTACCTGACGATGAACCAGCCCATGGCCAATCTTGCCGCTGCGGCGCTGGAGCCCGACACGCCCTACAGCTACCTCGCCCGCGGCCTGGTGCCCACGATGAGCGACATGGCGCGCGTCATGGCGCCTCCTTCCGTGGTGTTCGAGGAAGAAGACGACGCCGAATGACGGCAAGGGCGCCAGGGCACGCCGCCAAGCCCTGCGCGCCCGCCCATTGCGGGTATGATCCGCGCTGGCCCGTCGGCGGCCTTACCTGCCCGTAGCTCAACCGGATAGAGCAATTGCCTTCTAAGCAATAGGTCGGGGGTTCGAGTCCCTCCGGGCAGGCCAGTCTTTCCCCTCTGAAAGCAGTGCACCAGCCAAATCCTGGGGAACATCCAGGGAACATTTCTCGTTTTTCGTCTTTGCCGCCGTGTCACGATCCGCTGACACGATGCCCTCGTCATGAGGCGCCGCCGGCCAACATCCCAAGATTTCTCACCTATCCTTCTTTCCCGGCACATCGAGCCACCAAACACCAAGCCCCTCGGCACCGTCATTGGCGCCGAGGGGCTTTTTTGCGTTCTGGGGTGCCTACATCCGCCCTGGGAAAAATCAACATCGCTCAGGGCAGGCCTGCACCCTACCCCTCGGCCTTCAGCTCGGCCAGTTGCTGGGCTGGTAGCAGTGCCTCCTCGTCTGGTTTCTCCGCTCCGCTCCTCAGCACGCCCAGCGGTGGCAGCTTCATCAGCGCGTCGGCCAGCGCGCCATGCCTGACAGCCTCACCTGGGTGGAGCGCCCACGGAGCCCGGCTTGTATGCGGTCGTGGTGGACTACGGCCACCTCCCCTTCCCAACTGCACGGCGATGGATTGGGCTATAGAGATGCCCAGAGGAATGAAATCCAGTGCAGGCCAGAATTAACCTCTATGCCTTTCATTGCATCGATAGCAGTGGTGCATTGGAGTGCGCAGGGCACACAATTGGCATTTGGCTATGTGTAGGACAACGCCTCATTGAGCCGACTGACCGAGTGTCTCATACAAGACACAACTTCATCGAAGGTACACTGATTGTTGCTTGCACAACAAAGTCTCCTATCGTGGCGAGAGCGCTAAAAGAACTGAGATTCCCGAAAACCAATTTCGTCGAAGGTGAGTGGTGGACGATCCACGACAAGCGAGGAAGGTGCCTTGGTAGGGTGGATGGTGATGAATTCATCGTTGGGCCGACAAGAATTCTCTACAGCATCAAAGATTTGGCGATCTATTCGACAGAAGTGCCGGCCGCATACGTGGCGGACATTGAGGGAGACAGGGCCATATCACCACAGGGCGATGTTCTATTCCGGTTCGTGCGATCCTCGAGATTCCGGGCGTAGAGACGGGTCCACTGGCCGCGTGCACGCCATCAGCGCGGCCATCCAGCAACCGTGTGGTGCGCAACACAGGAGGGGCGGCGGGTTTCATGACTGAATTTAGCACTGTTTTTTTTCGGGGAGTACATCCGCCGTCAAGCTAGGCTACAAGCCCCTCTCCACATTTCTTTCGTGCCAATTTAGACCGCATGCGCCAGATATGGCCTGCGGCTTGGTGCGGTCCACATTACGTTAGGCCATCGAAAAGGTGCATAGATGAATAGACAAGAGTTGCATGAGATTCTCACGGGGTCTCTCGGCCTTGTTCCTGAGATGAACGAGAACGCTGTGTCTCGCACTTACTTTCACCAGCGTATCGAATGGCATCCTCAACAAAGCACGCGTGTATTTCGGGTTCTCTTTGAGTCCAATGGCGCCCCCAGTCGAATACAGTTGTGTGCATCATCGGACAACAACAACAGCGTCCTGATTCAGGCGCCATTTCATGAGCAACTCTTGACCGATCTTGCAAGCAAAGAAGTTGCGCTGATCGAGAGTCGAACTCAAAGTAAGGGCCTTTGTGGTTAAGCAGCATCGTGCCTTCTCTCCCCAGCCTAACTGGGCGGTCAAGCCGATCCGCCTACGGCGGTCGTCTTACCTTATTTGTTGAATGTCTGCTTCTCGATCCCACCAGCGGCGGCTCATGGCCGTCCGCAGTCCATTACCGCACGCGCAGCCGGAACAAACGCCGGTCAGCGCGAGACGGTCGGCCAGGAATCCCGCATCAGCGCGGCGTCAGCGGCGTGGCCATCAGCCGCTCGCGCGCTGTCTGCACCGCGCTCTGCCATGCGTCCACCTCGATCTGCCAGCTCTTGGAGTACGGCTGTGCAGGCTGAAGCGTACTGAGCGAGAGCGGGCTGGGCAGCTCCAACGATGCGCTCGGGGAGGCCTGCAAAGTCGCCCCGCATGCCTGCAGTAGCAGTGCGCAGCTCGCGCAGGCTGCGGTCCAGATCCTGCTGCGCGGCCGCGTTGCGCTGGCCCGTGGCCTGGAAGGTTGCGAGTGCATCGGTCAGTCCTTTCTGGAATCCGGCCATGTCCGTGACGGCCTGTTGCGTGCTGGCCAGCGCAGCGCTGGTCTGTTGGTGCTGCAGCTGCTCGATCTGCAGGCCGTAGCGATGGATCCATCACGCGTCGCCCGCGCCGATGGCCGGATCTGCATCCGCCATTGCGCAAGAAGGTTGCTGTCGGTCCGATATCGCCGCCATAATCACGGGCTATGCACACCCTTCGCACATCGTCATTCTGGAAGCGCCTCGCCCTGGCGTGGTTCCTGCTGACGCTGGGTGTTGCAGGGGCTTCGCCCTTCGTGAACCCCAAGACCATGGAGCTCATCTGCTCCAGCGGCGGAGCCATCACCATGGTGGTTCTTGACGACGATGGCCAGGCCCAGGCGCCAGGTCAGCACACGCTCGATTGCTCGATGTGCCTGGCCCCTGCATTGCCTCTGCCTCCCGCCAGCCTGGCGGTGGCACAACCCCATCCTCTGGCAGCAGCCCTGCATCCGTTTGCAGCGGCCCATATCGCAGCCCTGGTCGGCGCGCCGCTTCCGCCCCGCGGGCCTCCCGCACAGGCCTGATTCCCTCGCATCGATAGCGCGGCTGCCTTGGCAGCGACACCATGGCAAGGCCTTGCGCCACGCCAGTTGCGAGGTCATTTCCTGGCCTGCCCCAAGCCCCCATTGCGCCCGCCTGTGACCAGGCCGTCTGTGGCGGCGATGGGCGGACCCCAAGATGCTGGCAATGGCTGGCCTGTCTGCATCGGCCGCGCGCAGCCTGGCCAGCGAGGTCGTGCAGGCCGAGTCCGCCATGCCCGCCCCGCGCCGCGCCCTGCTGTCCCTGTTCGACGGCATGGTCCATATGGACGCGCAGGGTCAGCATCCCCCATCCGCACATACGGCCCATTGAGCTGATCGCATCCTCCACACCATCCACCGTCCGCCCCACGTGATGTCTGTCTCCCTCTCCTTCTCGCGCAGCCCCCTGGCCCTGTCCATCGCCCTGGCACTGGCCTCGGCGGCCCATGCCCAGGGCCTGGTCGCCCCCCAACCGTTGAGCCAGGACGACTCCGCCCTGACGCTGGGCACCATCAGCATCACCTCCAAGGCCTCCGGCCCGCTGTCCACGCGCAGCGTGTTCAGCTCCGTGGACATCGTGGGCGCGGACATCCTAGAGAACGAGCATGTGGACTACAGCTGGGAGCTGCTGTCCAAGGCGCCCGGCGTGCAGGTCACGCAGTTCAAGCAGGGCACGGATGCCGGGCGCTTCTCCTTCCGGGGCTTCAACGGCGAAGGCCGGATCAATGCGGTCAAGCTGCTGATCGATGGCATCCCCAGCAATGACAACGCCGGGGGCATGCCCTTTCTGGACGCGGTCTTTCCGCTGGACATCGAGGCCATCGAGATCGTGCGCGGCACCAATGACGCGCGCTACGGCCTCAACAACATCGCCGGCAATGCCAACGTGATCACCCGCACGGGCGGCAACGAGGGCCGTGCCAGCGTGACCGTAGGCAGCTTCGGGACCCAGGAGTTTCAGGTGTCCAAGGGCATAGAGAGCGGCAACTGGAGCCAGAACTATTTCCTGGCCTGGCGCGATTCGGACGGCTACCGGGACCATGCCGATGCCCGCAAGCTGTCCCTGTCCGGCAAATGGTTCTACACCTCGGACGATGGCCGCTGGCGCACCGGCGTGATCGCGCGCTACTACCGCAACAAGGCGCTGGAGTCGGGCTACCTCAGCTACGAAGAAGCCATCAAGGCGCCGCGCAGTTCCCCGGCCTATGCGGCGGCCGACCGTGGCGAGCGGGAAACCGGCCAGCTCAGCGCCCACCTGGATGGCGAACTGACGCCCGAGCTGTCGATGTCTGCCAAGGTCTACGCCAACCAGTACGAGAACCAGCGCTGGGTGCGCTTCTCGGCAGCGGGATCGCAGCAGGAGCGCTACAACGACGAGCAGCAGCAAGGCGCCATCACCACCCTGACCTGGCGCCCCAAGGTGGCCTGGGCGCATGAATTCACGCTCGAAGGCGGACTGGACGCCCAGCGGCAGAGCAACCTGGGCCAGCGCTACCGGACCACGGAGCGCGTGCGGACCTCGCAGTTCCGCGACTGGGACTTCGACCTCAATACGCAGGGCGCCTATGTGCAGGCCGTGATCCGCCCCATCGAAGCCCTGCGGATCATCCCGGCGCTGCGCGTCGACAATGTCGATGGCCACTTCATCGACCGCCTGGCCGGCACGCGCGCCCCCGTGCATGACTATGGCCTGATCAAGCAGCCCAAGATCAGCATCGCCTACACCCTGAGCCAGCAGGCCAGCGTCTACGCGAACTGGGGCCGGACCTTCCAGATCGGCTCGGGCATCGACGCCTACCGCACGCAGGATCGCAACCTCAGGCCCTCCATCAATGATGGCTGGGAAACGGGCGTCAAGTTCTCTCCCCTGCCCTGGCTCAACGGCCGCGTGGCCTACTGGGAGCAGCGCGCCTCGGGCGAGGTGGCCCGGGTGCTGGGCGTGGACGGCCTGCCCGACCCGGGCGGCCTGGGCAACGTGGGCAAGACGCTGCGCAAGGGCTACGACATCCAGCTCAACATGAAGCCCCATGCCCGCACCACGGCCTGGATCGCCTACTCCCACCAGGTGGCGCGCATCACCGCGCCCGACCCCAGCGCACCCGCCACCCTGGGCAAGGAAATCGAGAACGTGCCGCACTACCTGGTCTCGGCCGGCGTGGACTGGCAGGCCACGGACCGGCTGAAGCTGTCGGCCTGGGGCAATGCCCAGGGCGACCACTACCTGGAGCGCACCAATACCCAGGGCCGAGCAGGCAAGTTCGCCGTGCTGAACCTGGGCGCCAGCTACCGCCTCTCGGAAACCATGGACCTGGGCCTGCAGGTCAAGAACGTCACCAATCGCAAGTACGTCTACGCCTGGTATGACAGCGGCTCCTCGGGCTACTCGCCCGCCGACGGGCGCGGCGTCTATGCCAGCATGAACCTGCGCTTCTGATGGACATCCTCCAGCTGTCCACCGCACCAGGCACGCACCCGACACACACGACATTTTTGCCAACGAAGGAGAACCCCTTGAAACGCCACGTCCGTTTGCTTGCCCTCGCCGCCGCCATGATCAGCGGATTCGCCAATGCCCAGGTCAGCGTCAGTGATGCCTGGGTGCGCGCCACCGTGCCGCAGCAAAAGGCCACCGGCGCGTTCCTGAAACTGCAGGCCGCACAGGACAGCAAGCTCGTCGCAGCGACTTCGCCCCTGACGCCGGTCGTCGAGGTCCATGAGATGGCCATGCAGGACAACGTGATGAAGATGCGCCAGGTGCCGTCCATCGCCCTGCCGGCGGGCAAGACCGTGGAGCTCAAGCCCGGCGGCTACCACGTGATGCTGCTGGACCTCAAGCAGCAGGTGCAGGAAGGCCAGACCGTGCCGCTGACCCTCATCATCGAAGGCAAGGACGGCAAGCGTGAATCCGTGCAGGTGCAGGCGCCCGTCCGCCCGCTGGCCACCAAGGCGGCGCCCTCGGGCCACGATCACAAGCACTGACACAGGGCCCATGCGCTGCAGCAGCCTCCGCATCAAGCGCCTGGTGGCCTTCGGGCCACCCGCCTGGCCGTGGGCGTTGCCGGGCGCACGACAGCGGCGCGACCAGGGACGGCGCTTTGCCGCCTGGATGGCTGCGGTGCTGCTGTTCGCCTTTGTGCACCCTGCCCTGGCGATGGTGCTGGCATCGGGCCAGGGCGGTGGCGACCCGCTGGCGCGGCTGGCCATGGAAGTCTGCACGCCCCTGGGCCTGCAGCAGGCGCAACCGGCATCTGCTGCGGGGGAGCCCGAAGCCAAGGAGCAGACCACGGCAGCCGGCCAGGCGCATTGCCCCCTGTGCCGGGTCGTGGGCGATGCCCCTCCTGATTTGTCCCGCGCGGACCTGCGCTTTGCCGCGCCGCCGCCTCCCACCCCGCTGCCGCCCCAGGCCCTGCGCCCGCGGGACACCGTGCTGCGCGTGGTGCTGAGCACTCCCCCCAGGGCGCCCCCCCTTCCCTGAAGCCCGAAAGGGCCGCACGGGCGGCATGCCGTCGCCCATTCCCGAATTCCTCTCCCATGCCAAGCCGCGACCCGTGTCGCAGCCTGCAGGGTTACCCACGCCTGCGCGCCGCCATGGCAGCGCAGGCACCAAGAAACCGTTTCCCCATGCGTACCACTTACTTTGACAACTCCCGCTTTCCCCTCGCCCTGATCGCCACCGCGCTGCCGCTGCTGCTGGCCGCCTGCGGTGGCGGCGGAGGCGGTGACAACAGCCAGCCCACCACCCCCACAGGACCCCAGGCCGTGGCCATCGAGTTCGCCGCCAAGGCCGGCAACCTGCCCGCCAAATGCGGCACGCCCATCGCCGGCATGGGAACCAGCCAGGCCACGGTGGACCTGCATGACCTGCGCTTTTACGTGAGCGGCGTCTCGCTGATCAATGACAAGGGCGAGGCCGTGGCCGTCACCCTGGACGTCAACGACTGGCAGACCAAGGAGGTGACGCTGATCGACCTGGAGGACGGCACCGGCGCATGCGCCGACGCAGGCACGCAGGCACAGAACACCCAAATCAAGGGCACGGTGCCCGCAGGCACGTACAAGGGCATCAGGATGACCGTGGGAGTGCCCTCCTCGGTCAACCACACCGACTATGCCGTCGCGCCCAAGCCGCTCGATGTGCAGGCCCTGGCCTGGTCGTGGCAGGCCGGCCGCAAGTTCGCCCAGATCGAGGTCAACCCCGTGGGCGGCGTGGCCCGCCCCGCGCCGGCCGCCCCCGGCAAGACCTTCTACGTGCACCTGGGCTCCACCGGCTGCACGGGCAACCCCGTGACAGGCGAGACGGTCAGCTGCGCGCGTCCGGACCGCATGGATTTCCGGCTCGGCGATTTCAATGCCGGCACTCAGAAGGTGGTGCTGGACATTGCGCAACTGCTGCAGGGCTCGAACGTCAAGGAAGACCTGGGCGGCGCCGCCGGCTGCATGTCCGGGGCCACCGATCCGGAATGCGTGCCCATCTTCAGCGCGCTCAAGATCGATCTGACCACAGGCCGCTCCATCAATGAAGGCAGCGGCCAGACCGTGTTCCGTACCGAGGCCAAGTAATGCACAAGCCCCATTCGCTTCGGCGGGTGGCGGCATGGACCGCCGCCCTGTGCGGCCTTGCCGGGGCCATCGCCCTGGCGGGCTGCGGGGGCGGCGACACCGCCGTCCACGATGACTCCGGCAGCAGCACGGGCTGGTCCTGGGCGCTGCCCTCCTTTTTCCCCACCCCCAAGGTGCCCGACTCCAACCCCATGACCGCAGAGAAGGTCGAGCTCGGCCGCTTTCTGTTCTACGACAGGCGCCTGTCGGGTAACGGCACACAGGCTTGCGCGAGCTGCCACATACAGTCAAAGGCCTTCACCGATGGCCTGACGACATCACTGGGCTCCACGGGGCACGCACATCCGCGCAACGCCCAGAGTCTGGCCAACGTGGTCTACAACGCCACGCTGACCTGGGCCAACCCCTCGCTGGTCACGCTTGAAAAGCAGATGGAGACGCCGCTGTTCGGCACGGACCCGGTGGAGATGGGCGTCAACGACAACAACAAGGAGGAAATCCTCGCGCGGCTGGCTGCCGACACGGGCTATGGCCCGCGCTTCGCCAAGGCCTACCCGGGACAGGCATCGCCCATCACCTGGGGCAATGTGATCCACGCCATCTCGGCGTTCCAGCGCACCATTCTTTCGGGCAACAGCAAATATGACCAGTACCTCAAGAGCAGCACGGCACTGAGCCCGGCCGAGCAGCGTGGCATGAACCTGTTCTTCGGCGAAAAGGCCGAATGCTTCCACTGCCACAGCAGCTTCAACTTCAACGACCAGATCGTGCACGCGGGCAGCCGCATGGTCGAGACCCCGTTCCACAACACGGGGCTCTACAACATCGGCGGCACCGGCGCCTTCCCCGAGCCCAACCGGGGCGTCTACGAACTGACCCAGCTCTTCAAGGACATGGGCAAGTTCCGCGCGCCCAGCCTGCGCAATGTGGAAGTCACCGGCCCCTACATGCATGACGGCAGCATCGCGACGCTGGAGGAAGTGCTGGAGTTCTATGCGGCCGGGGGCCGCAACATCACCTCCGGCCCGCATGCCGGCGACGGACGCGCCAACCCCAACAAGAACGACTTCATCAACCAGATCGCCCTGACGGCCGACGACCGCGCCGACCTGCTGGCCTTTCTCAAAACCCTCACGGACCATGAGCTGCTCACCAACCCCAGGCTCGCCGATCCCTTTGCACAGCAGGCAGGCCAATAGCATGCAACGCACCTTCCTCGCGCAACGCACACCGCTGGCAGCAGCCATCGCCATCGCCTTGGCGGCAGGCAGCGCCGCCGCGCACACCCTGGATGAAGGCATCCCGCAGACCAACGGCCTGCGCATCGACATGGCGGCGGTGGCCGCCTATCTCCATGGCGACTCCACCTTGCCGGCGCCCAAGCTGGCCGGCACGCTGGGCCTGGGCGACACGCCTGACGACCAGCGCGGCTGGCGGCTGGAGCATGGCACCCTGGGCGCCGGCCTGCGCGTATCTCCCCAACTGGGGGCCAACATCGCGATGGGCTGGCACGACAGCGACCCAGCCCACGTGGAGGCCGCCTGGATGGAGGCGCGCAGCGGCTCAGACGCCGAACTGACCCTGGGCGCAGGCCGCAACCGCGTGCCCATGGGGCAGGTGCTCACGCGCGCCGGGCACTTCGACCGCTACGGCCAGATGCCGCTGGCCAAGCGGGCGGCCTTCAACGGCGACTGGATCGAGGATGGCATCAACGCCGCCTGGCGTCCCCACCTGCAAGGCGCCATGTCCTGGCTGCAGGGCATTGACCTGGGGCTTTGGCGCGCCCGGCGCTTTCCCGGCAGCGACAACGCCGCCTGGGCGCCCGTCGTGCATGCCAGCGCCGCCTGGACCTCGGTGGAGGCAGACGTCTTCTACAGCCGGATGCAGCCCAAGGGCCGCGGCGCCTATGTACAGCGCTCCAACAGCGGCCACATCCACACGGCGCCACAGTGCAACGCCAGCCTGCGCGACATCACCTGCTTCGACGGCACCGTGGACCTGGCCGGAGCCAGTGCCACCTGGACCACGCCGCTGCAGGGAGTCAAGCTCAGCGGAGCAGGCATCTGGCGGCGCGAAAGCGGAAACCTCTATTCCCAGAACGGCGACACCCGCTACCAGGGCAGGACGCTGGGCGGCTGGCTGGAAGTGCTCTGGCAGCCGCACGCGCGCTGGGAATTCGGTGCCCGCCAGGAGTGGCTCAGGAGCACCAATCGCGTCAGCGGGCCGGGCGCCCTGCTGGTGGCCACGGACGCCAACCTGCTGCCCAACAACCCATCGCGCCGCTTTACCGCCATGGCCGGCTGGCGCCCCGTCAAGAGCGTTCTGATTGCGCTCGAAGCCGGGCGCGAGCACATCGCTGGCAAAGGCAATACGGTGGCAGGCCTGCGGCTGATCTGGACCCCCGATGCCCTGTTTGAAAGGAACTGGAAATGACCAGAATGTTTCGCCGCAAGGCGCTTGGAATGCTGCTGGGCATGGGCTGTGCCTTGGCGTTGCCGCCGACGGCACAGGCCCATGACTTCCGGGTAGGAGACCTGGTCATAGACCATCCCTACGCCACCCCCTCCATCGCCGGCTCCAGCAATGGGGCAGCCTATTTGCGGGGGATCAGTAACAAAGGCAAGAACGCCGATCGGCTCATCGGGGCCAGCACGCCGATGGCCGCAAGAGTCGAGCTGCATGAGATGAAGATGGATGGCGACATCATGCGCATGCGCGAAGTGCCATTTATCGAACTGCCGGCGGGCCAGGAGGTGCAGTTGCGCCATGGACAGTCACACCACCTCATGCTGCTCGGACTCACGCAGCCCTTGCGCGATGGTGATCGCTTCGATCTGACGCTGCAGTTCGAAAAGGCTGGCGAATACAAGGTCAAGGCCTGGGTACAGCAACCCAAGCGCATGCCATCAGAACACTCGCACCAGCACTGACCCCGTTACGGCGGGCCGCACCACATCGCGGCTTGTCGGTATGGTTTTCCCGCCGTACAAGCAGGAGCTCTTCGCCATGGGCTATTCAGCACCCCTGCCCTTGCCCAGGGAAGCTCGAAACTCCTGCTTGGCGGGCTTTTTTGCATTTGCGGATGCAGATAAGGCATGCACTGGTTACTGCCCTTTTTCCGCCTATTCGCCTACAGCAGGGTCATGACTGCGTGCATGAGTGAGCGCAAAGCCAGGAACGTGTGCAGCAGCCGTCAGCAAGCGCGCGAACATTTGCGATTACATCGAGCAGTTCTACTATCTAACGCACTGCACGTCGGGCCATTGCAGCCGCGTACAGCTGTTGCAAGCTCGAGAAACTTAGTTTTTTGTCAACCGAATCGGCAGCAGCCCATACAGCACTTGGCAGGCTGACGAGCTGCCGGCTTCCAAGGCCTAGAGCAACCTGCTGCGTGACAGGCGCGCTGTGGTCATCTCCGCTCCCAAAGCCATCATGACTTCGCAGTGGTTTGCACTGACGGCTGGCTTGCCCTTGTGCCGACCCCAGGCTCACGGCCTTGATCGGTGTCTCATATCTCGGGGGCTCTTACGAGCAGCACCGGCACTGGTGCCATCCGCAGAATCTGTTCTGCGCTGCTGCCCAGCACCCAACGGCCCACGCCCCGGCGACCGTGGGTGCCGATGATGATCAAATCCGCATGGCAATCGGCTGCCTCCTCCAGTACCTGCTCATGCACGGTACTTTTTTTGGTGTCGCGCAGCACCACCTCGGCCGATACGCCATGGGCGGTGGCTCGGGCTCGCGCCGCATCCAGTACAGCCAAGGCGTTGGTACGCAGTTCATTGCGCCAGTTGCCTGCAGAGCCCGAATAGGCGTCCATGAGCAGCGCGAGCGACAGGTCGTCGATGACGTGGATCAGCCGCAAACGCCCCCCACTGAGCTTGGCAAGGCGGATGGCTTCGTCCAGGCCTTTTGTGGACGTAGCGCTTCCATCAACAGGAACAAGAATATGTTGGTACATGGTTGTCTCCTGCGCGTTCCATTGAGAGAAGTCCAGTATCAGACGCGCCAAGGAGTACGATTTGATGGACATCAAACATCGGCTTTTTCTATGGCGGGAGGACGCGTCCAAGGCCAGGGCCTTCGGAAGGCCGGGAGACGCATACTCAATCGAGTGTGATGCACTAAGCCAAGATTTTCAGTAAGACCCAAAGTATGGCGATGCCCAGTGCAACACATAGCCCGATGAACAAAAGCAGGCAGATGGACATGGGGATCGCTCGCGACACTGGCTCGGTCGTAAGGCGTCCGTTCAGCGATTGCGGTCTGAGCAGGTTTTGATGCCGAATGGACTGCCCGTGGTTCGGTAGACAAGTCCCGCCTAGCCAGCCAGCCAGCCAGCCAGCACTACGGTATTGACCCAGTAAAAACCTGCACAGGTCTTAAACTGAGAAAAAAGAGACCTGAGCATGAAGAACGACGAAGAGATCAAGCGCTGGTCGACCGATCTGTGCCGGATCTGGGCGGGCCGCGACGGCTGGGCTGGCACTGGTCATCGATTGCCATACCCGTGAACTGCTGGGCTGGCACCTCTCGCGCAGCGGCAAGCCGAGCACCGCGTCGAGTGCGCTGGGACGGGTGCCACAGCCGTTCCTGCTGAGATCAGACAACGACCTGGTGTTTACCAGCCGGGACTACACAGCCTTGGTGAGGAGCTACGGGCTGCGCCAGGAGTTCATCCCGCCGCACTGCCCACAACAAAACGGCATGGTCGAGCGTGTCATCCGCACGCTCAAGGAGCAATGCGCTCACCACCACCGCATCGAGACGCTGCAGCACGCCAGCCGTGTCATCGGTGACTGGATTGGCTTCTACAACAACCGCCGGCCCCGCCAGGCGCTGGCTATGAAGACTCCCGCTGAAGCATTCGCATTGGCGGCCTGACCTGTGCAGGTTCTGCTGGGTCAATACAGACATGGGCTGCCATGAGGGTCATGGGCTACCACATCGCCAGGCCCATGGACACGGAGCAGTTGCAGGACTGGCTGCGCCGGCGGGTGGGCACCTGACGGCAAGGCAGCCGGGGCGAAGAACGCAGGCGGTCAGAGCCAGCAGACCGCCACCGTGCCCACGGAAACGCCTTTCACCCCGAGGGCATTCAAGGTGAAATCGCCGCATTTTCCGTCCGCTACCTGGCTTCCCGTGCGCGTGGCCTTGAGCGTGTAGCCGCCATCACCGGCGGCAGCGGCAATGCTCAAGGTGTAGTAGCCATGCTCCGACTTGTCCCCATGCGCAAGCTTGAGATTGGCGATGGTGGTGGTGTAGCCGCCATTTTGCGCGCGCCAGCGCTCCTGTCGGGCAGCGGCCTCTCCCAGCAGATCCATGGCCTCCACGCGCCGCGTGCGAAGCACGTACTCCTGGTAGGACGGATAGGCGATCGCCGAAAGAATCGCCACGATCGCCACCGTGATCATCAACTCGATCAGCGTGAATCCGGCTGCCTTTTTAAGCACGCAATGCTCCTTGGTCCGTGGGGAACGGGTGAGGCCCCTGTGTTGGTATCGGCTCGCTGTCATGGCGCAGGGGACGCGTTGGGCGGCTGGCGGCGCCAGCTTTGGCGCCCTGTATCGACGCCGCTGTTGATTCCCAGGGCCTTTTTTCCGTCCGAGCCATAGATCGACCCTGCGCCAATGCTCGGCCGGCCCACGGCCTTGTCGATGCCGTTGACCTGTTTTCCGCCCACATTGTCCGTACTCGTGAAGCGCCCATCCCCATCCACGTCGAACACCACGTACTTGGTTTTGCCGCCACTTCTTGCGTCAATGGCATAGAGGGTATTGGAAATATCCGAGGAACAGGCGTCTTCCGTCGTACGGACAGACGTGAGCACCAAGCCCTCCCCATAAAGCATCATGTCGTAGATGACTCTTTCCCGGCTGCGAGGCAAGTCGACATACCATCCCCATTTCGCGACGTCTGCGTCCTCCGTGCCCCGGGCATTTGCATACCAGTCAAATGCATTGGCGGACAGCGAGAACAGGCCTGAGCCTGCCGAGGTTTCGGTGAAGGCCTGGGCCTGAAAATCCGCCCTGCCCTTGCTGGCCGTGGGCAGCATCTGCGGTGCAGTGACCGTCGGCGTGCTGTAGCGGTCCCAGATACCGAACACAGTCTGGCGCTGCGCACTCTCCTTGTCGGCCTTGGTCAGGAAGCGCCCGGTTGCGACGATCACCACATCCCCCTTGCCGGACGGATGCCGGACCACATAGGGCGCGGCCGTGATGGCCTGGCGCCGGCCCTGGTCATCGCGTGCCGTGAAAAATCGCTGCGCCTCCCAGGCGCTGGCGCTGCCGTCTGACAGGTCCACACGCCATACATTGCCTGCAAGGTCTCCCGCATAGGCCATGTCCACCTTTCCATCCCTGTTGTTGTCCACCACGGCCATGCGCGACAGCCCGTTGCCCAGGGGCAGGGAAGTTCTCAACTCCACCTCGGTCATTCCTCCAGCCAGATCGATGCTGCGGATGACGCTGCCATTGGCCGCATCCAGCACGAACAGACTGGCTACACCCGATGCGCTGCTCGCCCCCTGGTAGCCATTGGGCACAAAGACCACCCACTTCCCCTTGTTCTCCCCGGAGTCGTTGAGCCGGGCCACCGTGGGCGTGGGTACCGAATACCCCATGTCTTGCCTCTGCGCGAAGCCGAACTCCCAGAGAATCCGGGGCGAGGCAGGGTCCGTCACATCCAGGGCGAAGATCTGCCGACCGCCCGCACCCAGGCTGCCGATCAGGATCCGGTGCCATGCATTTCCAAAATAGACATCAGAGACGACGGGTGTTCCATCGACAAAATAACGGTGCTCCTCGCCACCGCTTTTACCGTAGGTGGGCGAGGTCAGGATGCCCAGCGAATTCTTCACCGCCGAAGGGATGAAGGCAAATGCCTCCTGTCCCGTGACGGCGTTGAATGCATGCAGCATGCCGTCGTTGGCCCCCACATAAAGCATGTCTTTCTCGGCCTGGCTTGCCGCAAAGTCCGCATATCCGGCGCGGCCCTCCAACTGGTCCGCCATGGCGGCGTTGTACAGGCCTGCCTTGGTGCGCACCAGGGACGAGTTGACGATATCGCCCAGCACATTGGGCCGGCCCGTCTCCAGCAACTTGCGCTTGCGCAAGTCGTCGTGTGCTTCCCCGCGCAGGAAGCCGATGCGCTTTTGCGCCTTGCCATCCACGGTGCCCGTGACGGGGTCCGTATTGAGCGCCGCCAGCCAGGTGGTGTCCATCGCCCTGCCGATGGAGGCGAAATCGAAAGGACGCAAGGTCATGCCGCTCGTGGCCTGGTCGGCAAAGTAGATCTTGCGGTCGCCTGGCGAGCGCTGTGACAGCAGGTCGGCAGCGCTCCAGACGGTGGTCCGAGCCCCAGCGGAGCTGCCCGCGCCTGGGAGGACCGCCGCGATGGTTTCGCGGATCACATCGCCGCTCCAGCCGTCGGCTTCGAACGAGGTGCGAAACACGCTGGCGCCATTGTCGAGGCTGGCGGTGGGCATATCGACGCTGGCGGCAGTCACCGAATTGGTGCTTTGCAGAATGTCGTTGAAGGCCTTGGTCAACTGCTCCTTCAGTGTGCCGGCATTGGTCACCAGAAAATAGTTATCGGGGTCTTTGGGGGACCCGTCGGGATTCCTGGTGGCCAGGGCAGGATCCCGGCCCGGAATACCGTACTTGGCCGCATACCACAAGGGGCCCTTGAGGAAACTGCCGGAATCGGCCACATTGCTGGGGGTGAAAACCCGGGAGGCATTCGATGGGAGTGTCGAGCACTCCTTTTTCTGCTCATTGGATAGATTATTGCGCTTGCAATATCCTGGATCCCTGTCCTTCGGCGTGTTGTATCGGTAAAAAACGGAGCTGGTGTCCAGATCTCTTATCTCCAGATACATGCCATCCTTTGTGGTGCCGGAAATCACATAGCCCATGTGCTGGCCGAAATTGCTCTTCGCATACCCCGAGTCCATATTGACTCGGATCTTGCCGTCCGCCTGCATCGCAACGGTATAGATGGCAAAGGCATCCATATCATGGTCCGCGCCTTGCTCCACATCCTCATAGTTGATGCCGAACTGCGCATACGGCCGCCCGCCATTGACCGTGCTGTCCGTGTCCGAGTTGCCCGTGTTCACGATGCTATAAACATAGTAGTCAACAATCTGGTTGGTGGGAGCGAAGACTTCATTCTTCACTCCACCACCCGTGACAGATTTGGCAAATGGAACAATGGTCACATACCGGCCACCACCCACCGGAAATCGAATCTCGGGCAACGGCGAGGCGATGGCCACCGTATAAGTGCTCAGTGCGCTCTTGCCCTGGCCATTGCCGAAAATTGCATTCCTGGCTCCGAAACGGGCCACGCCCGCTGAATAGTAGGTGCCCTCCTTGCTCGGCTCCTCGGGTGACAGGCCCCGCGCCCACGAAAGATCGCCGATGGTCTTCACGGAAGGCGTACCATCGGCATTGTCCTTTGTCGACTGGCCGATGAAGAAATTCCCGTCATGAATGCCTTCCGCCGAACCGATGGCCGCCACCTCGCTGGAGACATTGAAGCCGTTGAGCGCACTGGCGCCGGCGGTGACATTTGCATAGCGGCTGCCGGGCAGCTTGCTGTCGTATGAGGGATTGATGTCACTGATTACCGTCATCACAGGGCGGGCGCAATGCTGATAACCCGCCCCACCCTCGGCCGATGTATTGTAGGGAGCCTTCCAATCCACCTTGGAAAAGCCAAGGACGCTGGCATCCTTGCCCCGGTCGCCCTGATCGAAGAGGGGGTGTCCGCTGCCCGCGCCACTGAAGTAACGCAACGTCTCGAACATCATTTCTCCAATGGGGTTTCCCCACATCGAACAAATCGAGGGATCGGGACGCTGGCTGATCGGTCCGTCTGCAATCCAACCGCAGGCGGCATATTTGAAGTCCTTGTAATCGATCAGTCTCAGGCGGTCGATGTTGGACACGATCCCGTTGACATCCCTCTTGAACTGGCCGGTCTGGGGATCTATTTCATCGGCGAATTTTCCGATATTGCGGCGCAGGACACCGCCGGCGATATTCTTCTGGTACGAGCCCGTGAGCAGGCCGAAGTACATCTTTTCATTCTCGCCAAAATCGTGCAGCAGGCCCGTGGGCTTGTAGACGGTCTTCGTTCCGGTGCCGTACGCCTTGCAACTGGCTTCACGCAGTGCGGCATTGCTGGCGGGACAGACTTCGACGCGCAGGTTGTAGCCGACTATCTTGCTGCTGCCCCGGATACATGAGTTGACAATCTCGTTACTGCAGTTGCTCTGGCCCAGGCCGCGTTTTCCCGCCTCCTGGGAGACCCAATCCCAGATCTCGAATGACGAGTCATTGAGCACCCGCAACTGCGTAATGGCAGCACTGTCCTCGCCCAGCGTGGTCACGGCAAACAGGTGGCGTGTCTTGCTCGCGGGCCGACTGAGCGGAGCATAGTCGGCGATGTCATAGACTGCGCCATCGCGCGCGAAGTCATAGGCCTTTCCCCAGGTATGGGCATCGCGCGGGATGTAGGCAGCCTGCAGCACGGTTTTATCGGCAGAGTCCACCACGCGCGTACCTCCATAGAGCACGCGTCGGATGGCGTCCATGCGCGAGGTAGCCAGGTAGTTCAGGAAGTCCCCGCTCCAGTTGCCTGAGCACTTTTTCTTCCTGTCGCCGGTGCCCGCCCGAGCCGGCGTGAAGACGCCGCCTGCATAGTTGTAGCAGACGTTGTTGTTGAAATAGCCGTAGTAGTCGATCTGGTCCGGCTTGTACCTCACATCGATCACGCCGTCCCCGTCCAGGTCGGAAGCGTCGTTGTAGGCCTCGTAGTACAGCTTGTGGTCGCGCCCCATCACCAGCATGTTGAGCGGGGGCAGCGACTCGCTCACGAACAGGGGTGTCTGCGATAGCGCCGTCGCCGCTGGCTGGCCGTTTGCCGGCGGGCTGATCAGGACGAGCCCCCCTGCAAGCGCAGCCCACGACGCCAGCGTTCGCGCGGCGCGGATGCCGGGCCGTGCTTTTGTACCTGTGCGGCAAGCCTGCATGTTGAACCCCTCTCCCTACTTGATGAACATGTTGATGCTGGAACGCAGGCACAGCGCATCCGCGCCGCAGGGCTGGGCCTGCGCCTTTTCCGTGGCCTGGGCATTGACCTCATAGAACGCCGTGCAACCCGTGTCGGGCAGGTCCAGGGCCGATGTGGCGCTCTGTGATTTGGGGCAGGTGGCCGCGATGTAGCGCGGGTACCAGTAGCCAGCCGGCTTGTCGAAGCCCTCGGCCTTGGCCTTGGTCCTGGCGAAATCCGTGCCCAATGCAATAGAGTCCGAGCGGGCATCCGAGACAAAGCAGGGGATGCCGGTGGAGGACACGGGAGTTTGCGCATCGCCGCAGGGCTGCAGCGCGACGGCATGCACCAGCAGCCTTCGCTCGCCTTCACGCAGCGTGCCATCCGCGGTTTCATACAGGCGCTGGCTTTCCAGCATGTTGGCGGCGATGCGTGCCTCCATCGTGACGGCACGCATGCCGACCACGGCCAGTAGCAGCACCAGCAGCAGCATGACCATGGACACCAGCAAGGCATTGCCCCGCTGGTCCGCGCGAGAGGAACGGGAACAGCTTTTGCAATCACAGGTCATGGCATCAGGTTCCTCAAGGTCAGACTGCCCGTCACCAATTGGTAGAGCTGGCCTCGGCTGGTATCGCAGTCGGCGGCAGCGCCACCGAGCTCGGCCCAGCGGCCGCAGACGGTGCTGTCCATGCCCTGGGCCAGGCCCTGGCCCGAACTGGCCAGCAACACGGCATAGCGCAGGGAGCGGATGGACTCGCCGGCCTCCGGCACGGCGGTCTTGAACTGATCGACGCGCCGCATGGCGGAAGAGTCGCCTTGCTGATCGACGCCAAACTCGAAACGCACGCCACGCACGCCGTCCGCGACCGCAATGCCCTGGCCTGCCGCCTGGCAGACCAGCGCGCCGTCCTGGACCGCATACCGCTCGACCAGCAGGCCGGCACCCGGGACGGGAGCCTCGTAGGGCTTCAATGTGCCCAGGTTGGCCGACGTACCCGCGCAGTCGGTCTCTGCCGCATCGCGGGCCTGAAAGCGCATGCACAGCGTGCGCTCGTCCGGTGCGTAAAGGGCCTGCCCGTTCGCGAACCGGCAGCCATTGGCGTGCGGTTGCGCATCGGCGGGGAACGCGTCCGTGTATTCCTGCAGGGGGTCACGCCGGTACCCCGCCTTGGACAGCTCGCTGTTCAGCGTGTCCAGCGTATAGCGGCTGTTGCCCAGGTTTTCGCTCTGCCCCATGCGGAAGCTGAAGTTTGACAGCCCCTGCACGTAGATGGTGGTGGCAATGAGCACGATGAACAGCCCGATGGCCAGGGCCACCATGAGTTCCACCAGGGAGAGGCCGTGCTCACAGGCGCGAACGCAGCGTGAAGGAGCAGATTTCATCGTCGTTTCCATCGAGGCACTGGCCCTTCTTGACCGGCCATGCAACCGTTACCGATACCAGGCCCGCGCCGTCCGCGCTCACGGCGAAGGCGCTGGTGACGAGCCCGGGGGTCAACTCCGGCACCAGCCGCATGGCGCGCTGTCCCCAGCAGCCCATGCGCGTGGCGGGTTCGGCTGGCAGGGGCTGGCATACGGCTGCTGTGGCTTCGGGCAGGGCCGCTCCCGCCGCCTTCTGGTAGCCCGCCAGTCCAGCCTGGGGCAGGCCCTTGGGATCCAGGATCCGGGCGGTATCGCCGCGCATGGTCTCCAGCAGTTCGGTGGCCAGCATGGAGGCCATCTGCCGCCGTTCGGTATCGACCGTGTATTCGATGGAGCGCATCTGGATACGGATGGCACCCAGCAGGCCCAGCGTCACCAGCAACACGGCGACGAGCACCTCGATGAGGCCTGCGCCGCGCTGACTGCAAGAATGAGGATGGCTTTTCATGGGACAGGATTCCTTGCCGGGGCTAGCAGGCGCCACCGGCGGCCAGCCGCTGCTGGCGCACCAGGCCCGCCCGCGTCACGCTCAGGCACTGCATGCGTGTGGCATGGGGCGCCGTCACGGCCAGCGTGTAGGAGGCATTGGCGCCGGAGACCAGCCGGGCGACACCCGTGGACTCGAAGCGCACCCCCTGGGTTGAATTCGCGGCGGGCGAGACGACGATCGCCTCGGGCACCCGCGCCTGCCGCAGCAATTGCGCGCCCGTCTTGACGGACCATGTCTGCCCGGCTCCCGTGAAATTGCTTTCCGTGCGCTGATGGACGGCCTGCGAGCGCGCGAATTGCAGCAGGGATTGCAACTCCTGCGCGGCCGTATTGACTCGCTGGTTGGCTATCTGCGTGGTGAAGGACGGCGCCGCCAGCGCCGCCAAAACGGCGACCAGGGCCACCACCACCATCAACTCGATCATGGTGAAGCCCTGATGTCTTTGCGCCGCCGCAGGCGCATTGACGGCGCAGGTGCTGGGTAGAGCCCAGCCTGCACGGCGCCTGTCATCCGTGGGTACCGTTTTTTTCATGTCGCGCAAGTGTTTTGGCACAACAAAAAATCAATCGAAAATGAATAATTCATAGCTCAATTTGATGGCGATTATGCATCGAGATGAAAAATCGTTGTGCAATTTCCATCGGTTGCAACAACTTGCCTTGCCGATGGGGCAGCACGGACAGCCCCCTGAGCCCAAGTCCAGCCTGGCCACGGGCTGGACGGCAGGGACCGGCCCGGCTGGCGCGAAGGCGCACTCAGCATCCGTTCGCCCGGCAGGCCGCCCAGCACGGGCCCGGCGATGAATCCGACACCGATGGCCGAGCCCATCTGGCCGAAGCCATGGCCATGTCGGCGCCCGTGATGCCGGCCAGCACACGGCCCAGGTGGAGCCCCCCCAGGCCGGGAGCCAGGGCCATCAGCAGATAGTCGAGAGCGGCGCCAACCAGCGAAACCGGCAGCACGCGGCGGCGGTGCACAAAGGAACTGCGCCAATGCATACGCTGCCAGCAGCGCACCATAGTGAAAGCTGTTGCCGTCGCCGCCGCCGGCCGTGCCTCGCAGCAGTCCCGGCAGGGTCGGCGTGATCAGGCCCGGGCCGATCGCATCGATCAGCAAAATGGCGAACAGAACGTACAGAGGTTTGCGCATCAGGCTTCTCTTTCAGGGATAGACCATTGAACGACACCACCACTCCGCGCCTGAGCCGCGACACGGCACTGCGCGCCGCGCTGGAGCGGCTCAACGAAGCCTGCATCGACGCGCTCAGCACCCGCAAGCTGGCCGAAGGGCTGGGCGTGCCGCATGAAGCCGGTTTCCTGATCCTCTCAGGGCGTTTGCCGCTTGCGGTGCCGTGCAAGCGCAGCCCCCAATCCGCCCAGGGAGCAGGCCATCAGCAGCCACCCCATGCCATCGAATACGGGAACGGCCTGTGCGCCGGACGGAGCGGGACTCGGGGCTGCTGCGGCGACCGCTGTGATGGTGATGCTGCCGTTTTCTCCCGAGGCCTGGGCGACCATCTTTTCCACACGATCGGCCAAGGTGGCATTGCCCGCTGAGATGCTGGCCCTGGTGACTTTGTACGGGCCCGCATCCAGGGTGCATGAATCGCCGCTGCCACCAGCCCCGCTATTGCGACCCGTGCGTCCGTCAAGCCCGTTGACGCCGCCCGCGCCCGCATGGCCCGGGTAGCCGCCGCCGCCACCACCACCGCCGCTTCCGTCGGACCCCGCAGCGCCATCGCCTCCCGCCCGGCCTTGGGCCATCGCCACACAGGCGCCATCTTGCTGGTTCAGCACCAGGGCATTGACGGCGGAATCGGCCACCACGCTCCAGTTGCCGCCGCTGAAAATCCGCGAAT